>JBDTLC010000178.1:0-2830 GCA_039935015.1 Paralcaligenes sp.
ATGGCGGTTGGTGCGATTGAAAAGCGCTTCTATTTGAACTTTGTTCGAGGTCTTGGGCTGGAACCGGACGCCCTGCCCACGCGTGAAGACATGGTCCGGCATGGCGAGTTGGCGGCTCGTTTCCAGCAACGCTTTCTGGGACGCAGCATGGTGCAATGGGCAGAGCATTTTGCCAACCTGGAAGCTTGCGTCACGCCGGTACTCACGTTGCGTGAGGCCCAAGCCCATCTAGTAAACCTTGCAGCATTCGCTGCGCCTACCACTCACAACGCACTGAACGTGCCGCGTGCAAGTCCTCATCTCACCTCACTTTCATAACCACAGGAGACAAGCATGAACAAATTTACCCGCCGCCAGATGCTGGCCACCCTTTCAATGGGTACTCCCGCGCTATTCAGCGTATCCGCGATAGCGAAGGAGGCCGGCTATCCGAACCGTTCGATTCACATCATCGTGCCGTACTCGCCGGGCGGTATCGTGGATACGATCGCCCGCGTCGTTGGCGCGAAACTGGGAGCCAAGTACGGCCAGACGGTCATCGTAGAAAACAAGTCGGGCGCCGGCGGAGCGATTGGTGACGAATTCGTTGCCAAATCGGCACCCGACGGCTATACGCTGTTGTGCGCGAGCCCGGGCGTTTCTGTGCTTCCGAGCATCGTCAAAGGACTGAGCTGGAGTCCTTTTCGGGATTTACGGGGCGTAGAGGGGATAGGCGTGATTCCCAACATGTTTGTCGTACTTCCAAGCATGCCCGCCAAGACAATGTCGGAGCTGGTTGCATTGGCCAAGAAGAGCAGCACCCCGTTTACTTACGCCACTGCCGGCATCGGTACCACCAATCACTTGTCAGGGCTGTTGTTAGCCCAAATGGCCGGAGTAAAACTGACCGCAGTGCACTATCGTGGCCAGCCCGACGCCTTGAACGATCTGCTCGCCGGCCGAGTCACAATGATGCCCCTAACAACCGCACTGGCTGGACCTTATGTCAAGGCCGGCAAGCTCCGGGGACTGGCGGTCACAACGGCTACGCGAGCGCCAGCCTTCCCGGACATACCGACCGTCGCGGAGGCGGCCAACCTGCCCGGCTATAGCGTAGCGACGTGGTTTGGCTTTGTCGCACCAGTCAAAACGCCTGATGCCGTGGTAAACAAGCTCTCCGCCGATATCGCCGAAATTCTGGCCATGCCGGACGTGAAATCCAAGTTCGACAACTTGAGTCTGGACGTGGCACCTCAGGGCCCCAAGCAATTCAACGACTACATTGCCGCCGAAACGAGCCGATGGAGCAAGGTACTCAAGCAAGATGGCATAGAACCCATGTAAAACACCAAAGAGCAAAAAATAATGCCGCTCAATTTGCGTACGCCTCTATGCGATAAGTTAGGCATTGCCCATCCTATTTTTGGCTTTTCGCATTCAGCCGACGTGGTGGTCGAGATTGCGAAGGCGGGAGGATTCCCGGTGCTGGGTCTAGCCCGTGAAATGCCCCATGAGATTCCCCGCCTTCTCGAAGAAGTTGACCGCCGCATGCAAGGGCGGCCTTACGGCGTGGACCTGATGCTGCCCTCGCACGTGCCGAAACAAGGCAATATCGACAAGGTCCGCGCTGAATTACCCAGCGCACATGTGGAGTTTGTCGACGGCTTGCGCGCGCGCTTTTCGGTGCCCCCGACAGTCAACCCCAGTTTTTTCACTACGCAGGTTCGCTCCGAAGAGCTGTTTGAATCTCAAATCGAGCAGGTACTGGCATCCAACGCGGTCGGCGTGGCCACGGCGATCGGGTTGCGGGCTGATTTGATCGCCCGTGCCAAGGCGCGCGGCAAGGTGACGTTGTCTCTCATAGGTTCAGTACGCCATGCGCAAAAGGCGCTTGCATTGGGAGTCGATGTGCTCGTACCCCAAGGCTATGACGCTGGTGGACACACCGGTAGTATCGGGACTTTTTCTCTTGTGCCACAGATCGTGGCGGTTGCGGGTGACACGCCGGTGTTGGCTGCTGGTGGCATTGGCACAGGCGGACAAATTGTGGCGTCCATCGCCATGGGAGCGCAAGGCGGCTGGCTTGGCACGTTATGGATGGCGGCGGCCGAGAATCACACCCCACCAGCACTGCTGCAACGATTGATTAACAGTGGCAGCGAGGATACGGTCATCACCCGCGCGCACAGCGGCAAACCTTGTCGTGTCGTGCGCAGTGACTGGATCGACGCCTGGACGGAATCCGGTGCCCTTTCGCCTTTGCCTATGCCCTTGCAACAAGCACTCACGGGTGATGTCTTTGCGTCCATACATGAGAATGATGACTCCCGCCTCATTTATGAAGCGGCTGGCCAGAGTATTTTTGCGATTACCCGGGCGACCACAATCGCTGCGCAGATGGAAGACCTGATCCAGCAGATGCGTCAAGCGGTCAGGCGGCTTGAGAACCTGGAGTCCTGACCGCTGCACGCGTCTTCCTGAAGATGCGCGATAAGTGTCCACCGCCTCGCGATACTGCCTTGTCGCCAACCCATGACAGATCTGTATTGAGTGCGGCTATCTTCTTGCACGATGTGTCGTAGACACACTCCGCGCTGGTATTCTGGTTGTAGTTTTAGTGATCACCCATTCCATGCACGACCCCCTGACCCTCACGACCCGCTGCTGCATCGCTGGTGGCGGCCCCGCCGGCATGATGCTGGGGCTGCTGCTGGCGCGCGCCGGCGTCGACGTGCTGGTGCTGGAAAAGCACGCCGACTTTCTGCGCGACTTTCGGGGCGACACGGTACACCCGTCCACGCTCGAAGTGATGCACGAGCTGGGTCTGCTGCCGGCGTTTCTGGCGCGGCCG
>JBDTLC010000179.1:0-24570 GCA_039935015.1 Paralcaligenes sp.
AAACGGGTGAACGCAACACCGACAGCCACGCCAGCCGATCGGCCGGATGCGACAAAGCCCTGGCCAGTTGAACCAGATCACTGACTACCTGGCGTGACTTCAACGACACCAGCTCAACCGCACGACACGCGATATTCTCTTGTGCAAAGCGATGCACCAGGCCCCCAAGATGAGAACGGGCCCGAACCAGGATGGCCACCGGATGCTCGCTGTCGGGGTGGCTCTGCAACGCTTCCCTGACCAAATCGACCGCAATGGATTCAGCCTGGGACGAAGCGTTGTTCGTGCCAGAAACCTCATCATCGGTGACGTCCCACACCGGATGGAACGTCATTGCGGAACCCGGCAACGCTTCATTGAATGCGTCGGATTTAGAATAGGGAATCGCCCCCATCGCAGGATTGGCACTGGTGGGAAATAACTCTTCAAAGGTTTTATTTACCCAATCCACGACGCCGGCCTGTGAGCGAAAATTGTCCGTCAGAGACAAGGACGTCAAACTCACATTGCTTAAACCTTGCGCCTGCACTTTCAAAAACAAACCAACCTCGGCCTTGCGGAACCGGTAAATCGACTGCATGGGGTCACCGACCAAAAATACCGTGCGCCCGTCGTCGGGCATCCAGCCCGCGGTCAGCCGATCCAGCAAATCAATCTGCGATTGGCTCGTGTCCTGGAACTCATCGACCAGTAAATGTTTGATGGAGACATCAAGTCTTAGCAACAAATCGGTGGGGTCGTCAACCTGGCCCAATGCCTGGATCGCTCGCTGGGCAATTTCGATGAAATCAACCTCGCCAGCTTCTGTAAAACGAACGAGCAACTGGGCCGAGGCCAGCCGCAAAACATGAATCAACGCCTGTAAGGTTTCGATCTGTTCCGGGCTATAACCTTGAGCCGGCGCGCAGCGGATATCAGCCAAGAGAGCCACCCAGCTTTCCGTATCTGCAATATTATTTACCCAGACGGAAAACTCTTCCTTGTAATCAGACTTCGCCTCAAAGCCCTGCCTCTTATCTACCCTTTTGCGCACGCTATTGCCCGCCGTCAGCAACACGTTACCCAGCGCCTGCCACATTTCAAGATCCTGCAATCTTGTACCGAAGGGCTTGCCCTGCCAGCCTCGCAACGCACTTAAATCCAGAGTTCCATTGCTCGTCGCCAAGGTCTGCGCCGCGCGCGACACGCTGGGCGCCAGTTGCTGCGCCCACCCAATTGGCATGGCCTGCTCCAAACGTCGCAAATCTTCTTCCAGGACTTCGCTTAAAAATTCGAGCAATTGTTGTGCGTCAGCTCCCTCGCCGAGCAGCGGCAGCCATTGATCCCGACTGCCTAACATATCGGCCAGCAGGCTTTGCGCTGCCCGTGTGTCAACGTCCATATGGGCCACAAAATGCGCGACAGGTTCTGAATCGTCAATCATTGCCAGGGTTGCTCTGGCTGCTGCCTCATAGTGTTCGCGCGCATCGTCGGTAATAGCAGGCAAGCCGCCCAGAGCGCTTAGCCAGGGCATGGCGCGCGCCAGATGAGCGCAAAAGGAATCGATCGTACGTATGCTAAGTCGAGCCGGGTACTGCAACAGGTTCCAGCCCAGCGCAGCATCACACTGCATGGCTCGCCTGGCCAATTGCCAACTGTGCTGCTTATGGGGCTCAGCGGGTGCAGGCGCCAAACCTGCCTGCAGTTTGGCCAGGACCCGCGCATGCATCTCGGAGGCGGCTTTGCGCGTAAAAGTGATCGCCACAATCTCTTCGGGCCGCCTGACCGTGGCCAGCAAGCCCAGAATACGATCGGTCAACAACTCTGTTTTGCCTGAGCCCGCTGGTGCCTGGACGATAAATGAACGCGCGGGATCGACTGCGGCAAGACGTTGAGCGCTATCGCTGGGCTGTTTAATTGTCATGCCGGGCCTCTTCATCCAAACGCAGGAACGGCAACACATCGCAATAGTTCAGATCCATGGGTTGTGCAACCCGATTATTGGCCACGCCCGCTGAATATTCCTGGGCTAGGCGCTCTATGGCGACTCGCCATTGCTGCAAAACTTGTACCCAAGAGTACCCCGAAAAATCCGGCCAATCTGCGGGAGAATCCAGACCTTCAAAGCCGTAGTCGCCGTCGGCCAAACCTTTGACCTCGATCTGCTTGGCATGCAGCCGTGCCAATATCAGCGCCGCCACCATTGCATCGGTCCCGGCCAAAACGGCTGCATACAAAGGCAATTGCACGTCGACCGGACGCTGGCGCACCCAGCTGGCTCTGGGATCGAGGCGCCCCGACCCTGATTTATAGTCGATGATAGCCAAGCGTCCATCGGACAACTCATCAATACGATCCACGCGCAAATTTAACTCCAGCGCACCGAACGACCATTGATACCCGTGCTCGATTTCACGAACCCGAAACGGCTCTCGCGCCATTTCCAACTGTAGCCAGCTATTCACCACGCTGCATCCCCGCTCGACTTCCAGTCGTTTGAGCACATTGCCATAATGGCCCAAATGCTCTTGCGCGGCCTGTTGCACTGACTGATGTACCAATTCCTGCAAACACCCGTCGACGTGTAAAGAATGCAAGCGTGATTGATCACCCACCATGCTCCACACGATCTCCACCGCGCGATGCAGGAATATTCCACGCGCATTCTGGTCAGCGGCTTGGGCATAGCCCTCTAGCTGGCTGGCTCCTAAACGATATTTCACAAATGCCCACATGGGGTTGCGCGCCTGCGTATCGATGACGCCAATACCGCCTTTGGTGACGCCACCCACCTCGAGCGCAGGGCCGTGTTCATCAAGCAGGCTTTCCAGCATCGCAGGCGCGCACTGAGCCAACTGCGGGGCGCATTCCTGCGCGACCAGATTAGCGATGAAAGGGCTGGGACGCAACAGACGCTCGCCTTCGAACTGGGCATGGCTGACCCATACCTGAGGCGCGCAGCAGCACAAAGCCGCATACATATCGTGCGCCCATTGCAACTCACGCTCAGCCGTGGCTCGCGGCGCATTGGCGCGGCGCAACGCCGCAGGCGCAATAAAAGGGTTGGGTTTGGGAGCTGCCGGTAAAATCTCGTCGCTTAATCCAAGCACCCACACGCCATCCCAAGCTCCCCCTTCCGCTTCGAGAAAGCCCAGAACATCAAGGCGCGCAGCAGGATCGCGTTGTGGTTGAAATGACGTTTCAAGGGCCAATTGCCTGAACAGACTCACGGCCATGTGAAAATCGAGCTCACCCAGCACCGCCGCCTGCCTGCTCAAGCGCGACAATACGTCCTCTAACGCCTGCATCGTTTGATAGGCAGCGCTGTCAAGTACCGACTCGCCCGGAAAGCCCAGTTCTTGCAGCATGCGCTTGAATCGCCGCACCCAGAAATCCAGGGCAACCTCACTAACATCGCACAGCGCGCCGTCAACAAGCCGTTGCCAGGCTCTCCCCAGTTGGGGTGCAAACTGGTTCAGGACCTGGCTGAAGTCGGCCATCGATACTTCGAGGCACGCCTATTTTCGCCAGCGGGCATCGATAGTTGCTCGCCCCGATGCTTCGCTCGCCCCGCCCACGCAGTGCCCGGCCAACAATGCCCGGCCCAATATTTCAGGCGCGCAGCGCTGGCCCTTTACAAGTGCACTGAACACCTCGAGCCAGGCCAGCGCAGCTTGCGCCAGAGGCCAATCGAACAGCGGCCGCCCGACAGCCACGTTATAAAGCAAAGGCGCATCGGTCGCCGCCGTGTCCAGGGCTTCGCGCACGACGCGGTGTGCAAACGCGGCATCCGTCTCAAGCCTAGCCGCCACAATGGCATAACGCCCCTGCGTATCGCGGCCTAGGCACCCCGCCGCCCACTGGGCCGCCAGACGCCATTCCGATTCCGGATCGCTGGCCAGAACGCGCCGCACACAATCGGCCTGACGGCTTTGAATTTGCAACGCATTAATTCCAACTCCCTGCTGCTGAAAAGCCCGCAATAAATTCAGAAAACGAGGCGACCAGTCGTTAAAGCCCACCAGCACCAAGGTCCGAAACGGCACCTTCCACTGTCCGGAAGCAACGGCCTGACAGACGCGCTCATACGCCAGATTGCCATCTTCTGCGTCCAGTTCCGTCAGACGGCTGCGATAACCTTCACGCCAGACCTTGAAGCGCCGAAAATCGCGTGTTTCGTCCTCTGTGGTAATGGCTATTTGCCACTCCGACAACAAACGGTCGGCATCGCAGGCCAGGCGCGCCGCCTGTGCGATATCGAGCAGGATGCGATCCGCCTCCGCTTGTGCTATGGCTTGTTGCCAAAGCTGTTGCGCACCAAATGAATCCAGTACATGCGCGGCCAGCACGGCCTGCGGCACAAACGCCAGCAGATCGCCCGCTTGCTGCAGCCAGGCACTTAAAGGCAGGATTTCGGGTAGCGCCATGACCTGCTGCTTGGCACTTATGCGCGCAGACAGCTCTGCAACGATGCGGCGCGCATAACGGTTATTAACGGTCAGCACCACTGTTTGCGCACTGTCCAAAGTGGCAAAGTCGGACAGCGCAATAGAATCAAACATAGAGTTCATCGTCTCTGTATAGTCCAGGTCATAAGCCGCCACAAAGTCCACGCAACGGAGCCATCCACCTCGTCGGCGGTTGCGTTATTTCCGCATAGTAAAGCACGTGATTCCGCTACCCATCTACAAGGCTTACACTTATACGCCATGGCCACTCACCTCAGCAAACCTCCCGGCCCCGCCGCCATAACCCTGACGGGCTCGATTTCTTTCAGTTCGGGTAACCAGAACTGGGGAAGCCAAAGACGCATGGGGCTTCTGGCGGCCATCGGACAAGAGGGCTCTATTACGGCCGCGGCCAAAAAAGTTGGTATCAGCTACAAGGCAGCCTGGGATGCAGTAGACACCATGAACAACCTGGCGGGCGAACCCCTGGTGCTACGCAACACCGGCGGCCAGCACGGTGGTGGCGCCATGCTGACTACGCGCGCCCGCGAACTGATCGATATTTATCAAAAAGTTGAGACCGAGCATCGCCATTTTATCGCCCGAGTGCTTAACTCCAGCGATAACTCCACCCCTAATCTGGAGCTGATTCAGCATATGATGATTCAAACATCGGCTCGCAACAAGCTGGCAGCCACTGTGAAGCGAATCAAGACTGGCGCGGTCAATGATGAGGTCACCCTGGACATGGGCGATGGCTGCGAGCTCGTTGCATCGATTACCCACGAAAGCGTACGCAGCCTGAAACTTAAACCTGGTCGACGCGCGCTGGCCTTCATCAAGGCTACATCTGTCATCGTCGGCCGGCCCGGCACCGAACTGGCCTTGTCGGCGCGTAATCAATTACCAGGGCAGATAGGCCGCATCACCGTAGGGGCCGTCAACTCCGAAGTATGTATCGAGGTAGGGGCGGGCCGCGTCATTGCCGCCATGGTCAGTCGCGAGGGCGCCGCCAAATTAGATCTGAAAATTGGCGACCCAGCCCTCGCCATCTTCAAAGCGTCAAGCGTCATGCTGGGCGTGACGGACTAAATCAGCCCTTGCGGGAGAATAGCTCGCACGGGCTAGCTGACCCGGTGATCGCCCCGTCACAGATTTCGTAAACCTGATCGGCCAATTCGAGCACATCGGCAGGGTCATGAGTAATGACGAGCATGGGAATTTCCAGCCTTTGCTGCAAGGCCGCCAACTCTACACGCAATTTTTGTCGCAACGCCGCATCCAGCGCGGTCAGCGGCTCATCGAGCAGCAACATATCGGGTTGGATAGCCAGTGCACGTGCCAGCGCCACACGCTGCTTCTGCCCACCGGATATCTCCGCGGGACGGCTGTGAATAATCGCCCCTAGCTCGAAGGTATCGATCCAAAGTCGCGCCGCGTCGGGAATGTTGCGCCGCCCGGGATTGCGCCAGCCTTTTTCAAGGCCAAAACAAATATTCTGCAGCACCGTCAAATGCGGAAACAACCCATAGTCTTGAAACAGATATGCGACTCTGCGCGCAGCGGGCGCCAGGCATATCTGCTTGTCAGAGTCAAACAATACCCGGCCATTAATGGCGATACGCCCCCGATCAGGCCGCATCAAGCCCGCAATCGCCTGAACCGTCAGCGTCTTGCCTGCGCCCGACGGGCCAAATAACGCGACGCGGCGCGCATCGGTATTGAAAGCAACATCCAGAGCAAACTCGCGACTATTCGATACGAGGCGACGCTGAATACTTAATTCGAGTCTCATCGCAGGCCCCGTACGCCCACCGTTTTGCGCGCATGCGCAGGCACCAGGCGGCTGGCGGTCCAAAGCACAACAACACAGGTAAACGATACGACCAGAACCAGCAATGTGGCCAAGCCATCATCACCGGCCTGAACCGCCTCGTAGATGGCAATCGACAGCGTCTGCGTTCGCCCGGGTATACTGCCCGCAATCATCAAAGTAGCGCCGAACTCGCCAAGAGCGCGGGCAAAGGCCAACAGAACACCAGCAAATATTCCACGCCAGGCCATGGGCAGCAATACCCTGAAAAACAACGCCGCTTCACTCACGCCCAAAACACGCGCTGCGTTTTCCATTTGCGGATCGATCTCTTCGAAGGCGGCGCGTGCCGACCTCAAGACCAGCGGGAACGCCACCACCGTTGCGGCCATCACGGCGCCCTGCCAGGTAAACACCAAGTCAATTCCCCAACGTGCCAAAAACTCCCCCAACCAGCCGCGGCGGCCAAACAAAACCAGCAGGTAATAGCCCATGACGGTAGGTGGCAATACCAAGGGCAGCGTCAATACAGAATCCACTAAACCGCACCATGCGGACCGCCAGCGCGATAAACCAAACGCCACACTCACCCCAAGCACCATCGCAAACAGAGTCGCCCAACCGGCCACCTTCAGCGATAACAATAAGGGGATGCTAAGTTCACGTATCAAGATTCAAACGGCCCTAAAAAACGGCATCTATATATCGGGGAAATGGCACTCACAAGGGGTGCCGCTACAAAATGGATCTGTGACATATGTAGTGGCACCCCTTGTGAGTGCCATTTCCCCCGCATCAAGGCTGCTTGAATCCAAATCGCGCCAGAACGGCTTGGCCTGGCGGCGAAAGTACGAATTTTATAAAGGCCTGGGCATCCTGGTTTTGTTGCCCGCGTACTGTCAAAGCAATGGGGTATAACACGGGTTCAGGCGACGCCAGATGCTGCACCACCTTTACCTTGGTAGGCATGATGGCAGCATCCGTCGCAAACACAAAACCCGCATCCACTTCGTCGCGCGCGACATAATCCAGAGCCTGGCGCACATTTTGTGCCAGTATCGATTTAGCCTGCAAAGGATCCCACAGTCCCGCCTTTTTTAGTACGGCCATGGTGTAGCGGCCCACTGGCACCGACGCGGGATTGCCGTAGGTGACGCGTTTGACCTCGGCGCGCGTCAATTCCTGGGCCGTGGTCAAGCCAAGTTTGCTGTCCACGGGCACAATCAGAACGACCTCATTGCGGGCAAAATCCTGACGCGAGGCGGGATCGACCACTTTGGCTGACGCCGCCTTATCCATCGCCTTCTGGTCGGCCGAGGCAAAGACATCGGCCGGCGCGCCGTTGATAATCTGTTGCAAAACAACGTCCGACGCGCCAAAAGTCAACAGAATCTGAACGTCGTGATTTTCCGACTCGAACGCCACTGCCGCCGCCTTAAAAGCGTTGGTCAGGCTCGCTGCCGCCGATACCACCACCTGACCGGCATATGCCGCAGGCACGCAACCGAAAAGAGCCAGGGCCATAAACGTTATTAATATCTGTCGTCTCACCTCAGGTTTCCCCTTTTTATCCGCCGAATGGCACCCACAAGGGGTGCCGCTACGTAACGCCCCAATCTGAACCGAAATATATACAGGTATATAACGGTAGTCAACCCAAACCGTATAGAATTGACTCACCATGTCCGGATATTCTTACCACCCATGGAAGCCCTTTTGACCTTTTCTCCACCTGCTTCGATCGATTCATTTATAGACGCCATCTGGCTCGAAGACGGACTGGCCGCGAACACTCTGGCGGCCTATCGCCGGGACCTTACTTCTTTTGCTCAATGGCTGGCTGGTCACGGAGGCACTGGGTTGGACGCGGCACAGGCCGCGGATATCCAGGAATGGTTTGCAGCCCGGCATGCCGCCACCAAGGCCAGCACCTCGAACCGGCGCCTGGCTGCGCTAAAGCGGTATTACCTATGGGCTTTGCGCCAAGGCCGCGTAACTGGTGACCCGTGCCTCACCTTGCGCGCTGCCAAGCGCGTTGCCCGTTTCCCGAAAACCTTGTCCGAAGGCCAGGTCGAACAGTTGTTGCAAGCCCCTAACGAACGCACCGATCTGGGCCTGCGGGATCGGGCCATGCTGGAAACCCTGTACGCAACCGGTTTGCGTGTATCGGAACTGGTTAATTTAAAGCTGCTCGACGTCAGTCTGAACGAAGGCGTGGTACGCGTCATCATGGGCAAGGGTGGTAAAGACCGCCTAGTCCCAATGGGAGCCGAAGCCGCTTACTGGATAGAACAGTATTTGGCGCAAGCCCGTCCCGCCTTGCTCAAGTCCCGCCGCTGCGATGCCATTTTCGTGACGGCTCGGGCGGCAGCCATGACGCGCCAGTCATTCTGGCTGATCGTCAAGAAATACGCATTACAGGCCGATATACACACTCCCTTGTCCCCTCACGTTTTACGCCACGCATTTGCTACACACTTACTTAATCACGGGGCCGACCTGCGAGTAGTTCAGATGCTATTGGGGCACGCCGATATTTCAACCACACAGATTTATACTCACGTTGCAAGCGAGCGCCTTAAGTCCTTGCACGCCAAACACCACCCACGCGCCTAAAACGCGCTGATCCACCATGAACAAGCCAAGACACGTTTCCGAAACCCCTGCCACGCAATTCTTAAAGCAGCACAAAATTGCCTTTGACGAATATCCCTATGAGTATCTGGACCATGGGGGTGCCGCCGAAGCGGCGCGACAACTAGGCGTAGATCCACACGCAGTGGCGAAAACACTCATCATGGAAGATGAACACACCCATCCCCTGATCGTACTCATGCACGGCGACTGCGAGGTATCTACGAAAAACCTTGCTCGACAGATTGGTGCCAAAAAGATCGCCCCTTGCTCACCCGACGTCGCGCAAAAGCATTCGGGCTATCAGGTAGGTGGTACTTCGCCTTTTGGAACACGCAAAAAAATGCCGGTGTGGATAGAAGCAAGCCTGCTGGACTATCCCGTGATTTATCTCAATGGGGGGCGCAGGGGCTATATGATCAGCGTGCCGTCAGCAAGCCTGGCGGCCACGCTCAACGCCCAGCCCGTGCATGTGAATTTACCTAAAGCCTGAACGCATGCAGTTGCCGGGCGCGCCGCTCTACCCGCCGACCTGCACTTCAATAGTACGTCCCATAATAATAGGGACGATAATGGCGACGGGGGCGAACCACCACAACGGCCGGCGCATAAGGTCGAACCGCGACGACTCCCGGGCTAACCACAACGGCCTGATGTCTGGGCACATAGACGGCGCAGCCACCTAACAGTGAAAATAATGCAACGACAATCAATGCTCTTTTCACGATTTAAACTCCAGGATATTTCTTAGAGACACGGCACCGGCTAATTACGACCACCAGCACGATCGCAAAAGCAGACACCGTTTCTCGATGCAGTAGATAATATCCTTAAGGTGTTTAAATGCGAGGGCTTGAAGAAAAGCAGTTATTTCGCTGGGTTACGATGCGCTACACCGTGTTTTAAGCATCTAACGCAGCATCGCTGACATGGCCGACAAGCAGTTGAGTATCCGAACAGCTGATTCAACCGTGTTCGCATGAAACCTTAACATCACTGCGTCGATACGCTCCAGCGCAGGCCACTGGCAAAATAAATCGGCCATGCCACTCGTTGTTGTAGTCAGCACGCATTCGACAGGTGCTTTGATGACGAAAGGCAGTGACTGGCCGACTCGCGACATCGCTTGTTCAGCGGCGCTACGTATTGCGGCTTGAGACGCACGTGGAGTCAGGGTACAGCCGCTGTTCAAGCCAGAGGCCTGTTTGGTCTCTACCCATATCGCACTAGACAGGAGGCTTGCATTTTCTTTGATAAAGATATTATCGCCCGTACCCAGTACGACCGGAACACCCACTTCGCCAGCCAGCGCTGCATATAGCCCCGGCTCGCCCAGTTCAAGGCCATTGAATACGACACGAGAAAATGCGAAGCTGCTAATGGTGTGTGCCAATATCCCCCGACCCTGCGCGCGAGAATGGAATCCAATCATAAAGGCCGCATCGCAATCATATTCAAGCCCAGCCATCATGCCCAAATAACGTGGCTTACCTTGTATGCAACGCGCTCTTGCATCCAGATGATCGAGCAAAAGATTACGAAAGTTTCCATGTGAGTCATTCACCAGAACTTCGGTGGCGCCGCCGTCAAAAGCGCCCAAAATAGCCGCATTCGCTTCCTGTGTCATCCACAGGCGAGCCCGCTCGTACTCTGGATTACCGGGGCGGGTCTGCTCAGAATGAAAAACGCCCGCAACACCCTCAATATCTACTGAAATTAAGATTCTCACACTAAACCTCTGTCATGTTTAACCATTGCTGCCAATCCGGTATTAGATCTGCAATGCCAGTACGCCGATGTCCGTTTCGACCTCTGGTCGATTTAGCGCTCCATAATGCGTTCACTATGGCTTGCTCAACAGCCTCGGCACAGGCGTGAAACAAAGGGTCTAATAGGGCATCGTGCAATAACGCTACGCAGGGCATCTCGCGCTTAGGCGAATGCGGAATGGTGTAGGCCGTTGAAAAAGCCAAGGCAACATCGCCGCTGCCATGGCCAAATACTGATCCCATCCGGCTCAAGCCGACGCCCGCGCGCAAAGACAAACGACGCAGTTGCCGCGAGTCAAGCGGTGCGTCGGTGGCGACCAGAATAATGATGGAGCCCTTTTCAGCCAAACCATCATAATCGCCAACCTTTGCTTGCAAGCGTGGCCCGGCCAAATAGCCATCAAGCGTCAGCATGGGCAATTTGCCAAAGTTGGCCAGCACCAAAGCGCCTACCGTATAAGCCTTGGCGCCCGACGTTTGTCGTGAGGCCGAGCCTATACCACCCTTAAGCTGAAAGCACGACATTCCTCGCCCCGCTCCCACGGCTCCTTGCTCAAAGTGCTGCTGCGCAGAACCGAACGCTACGAGATAATCTTGTTCGGTCAGCACCATCGCCTGAATGTCATTCAGGTAGCCATCGTTACACTCAAATACCAGCGGGTTGACCGTTGCCAGCGAGCGGCCAATTTCCGGGTTGGCGGCGATCGCCTGGCGCACCTGCCCCTGCGCCACCGCAGCAACGCTAAAGGTGTTGGTCAAGGCAATGGGAGTCTCAAGCACGCCCAGTTCATCGATTTGCAGCAATCCAATGCTTTTCGCGAAACCGTTCAAGACGGTGGTGGCCGCCGGAACCTTGTCTCGAAATAAATCTCCCCGATGAGGCCGTAATACCGTCACACCAGTTTGTATTTGCGCATTGGCGTACGTCGCATGACCCACCGTAATGCCTGGAACATCCGAGATCAAGTTCAAACGCCCGGGCTGCAATACCCCAATGCGAGGGGCGCTTCCTTTCATAACAGTCATTATCAGCGCTTATTTGGTATCAAGCTTGGGATCAAGCGCATCGCGCAAGCCATCTCCCAGCAGATTAAATGCCAACACGGTCACGAATATGGCCAGGGCCGGAAAAATGGCCACATGTGGCGCCAGTACCATATCGGATCGCGCCTCGTTCAACATGGCACCCCACTCGGGCGTAGGCGGCTGTGCTCCCAAACCCAAAAACGATAAGCTCGCCGCAGTAATAATCGAGGTGCCCACGCGCATGGTGCCATACACCACAATGGGCGAAATCGTACCTGGCAGGATATGCCGGAAAATAATCGTCCAGTCAGACGCGCCTACGCTACGCACCGCTTCGACATAGGTCATGTGCTTTATTGACAAAGTATTGCCGCGTACCAGACGCGCGAATGCCGGCACGCTGAATACGGCTACAGCCACAATCACATTGATCATGCCCGACCCCATCGCAGCGACCACGCCAATTGCCAGAAGAATACCCGGAAAAGCCAGAAGTACATCGGATATCCGCATCGTAATTCGCTCCCACCAGCCTTCGTAATAACCTGCCATCAAACCCAGGAAGGTGCCCACAACGCCTCCGAGCGCAACGGACAGAAAACCGGCTGCCAGGGAAATCCGAGACCCCATCAATATCCGGCTGTAAATATCGCGCCCCAGCGAATCAACACCCAACCAATGTACCAACGACGGCCCAGCGTTTAGATAGTCATAATCGAAAAACTTCTCTGCGTCATAAGGAACAATCCAAGGAGCAATAATGGCCATGATGACCAAAAATATCAAAAACATTCCTGCCGCGACGGCCAGTTTCTGCTTGCGCAGCTTACGCCAGAACTCGGACCACGGCGTTCGGACTGTATTGGATAATTGCACGCCCATTGGGGCATGCGCCGTAATTTCTTCTTGAGCGATGGTATCCATTAATACCCCTATTTATATCGGATACCTGGATTGATCGCGCCGTACAACACATCGACCACCAGATTAATCGCAATGAACTCGAAAGAAAATAACAAGACCAGACCTTGTATGACGGGGTAATCTCGTGCGGTGACGGCGTCGATCAGCAAGCTGCCCATGCCCGGCCAGCTAAACACAACCTCGACCACAATCGACCCGCCCAGCAAAAACCCGAATTGCAGGCCCATCATGGTCACCACCGGAATCATGGCATTGCGCAAAGTATGCTTGGCCACGACCAAGTATTCAGATACTCCTTTGGCGCGAGCCGTGCGCACGTAGTCTTCTTGCATGACCTCAATGAATGAAGCCCGGGTAAAGCGTGCCATGACCGAAGCCACGGCTGCCCCCAGCGTGATAGATGGCAAAATATAATGACTGGGGCTCGATGCTCCTACAGTAGGTAGCCACCCCAATTGCACCGAAAAAATCTGTATCAGCACCATGCCTAGCGCAAACGCCGGGAACGAAATCCCAGACACAGCCAAGGTCATACATAGTCGATCCGGCCAACGATTGCGCCACACAGAGGACACGATCCCGATCGTCATGCCAAAAATCACCGACCAAACCATGCTGATCAGCGTCAACCACATCGTAGGCATGAAGCGTTCGGCAATTACGGTTGCCACCGGGCGTTTCGTGCGCAACGACATGCCCAGATTGCCATGCAGCAAATCCTCTACGTATCGGGTCAGCTGAACGGGCAACGACCTGTCCAATCCGAGCTCCTGGCGCACCAAATTTACGGTTTCCAGGTCAGCATCTTGCCCCGCAGCCAATCGGGCCGGATCACCCGGCAACATGCGCACAAAGAAAAACACGGCTAATACCACCAACAACAAAGTTGGAAGCATGCCTAGAACTCGTTTAACAATATAAGTGAACATCAAGGATCCTGTGTACGGGAGAAAACTCTCCCGTACATGTCACAAGGTTTATTTACTGCTTTAGATCAATATCCCGAAAATAGAAGTTGCCGTCGGGCATGGTGTACATACCTGTGAGCTTCTTGCTTTTGGCTGAAATATTGCTGGGTACCGCTAAAAATGCCCAAGGTGCATCCTTCCAGACCCTCTCTTGTGCATCCTTGTAGATGGCCGCCTTTTGATTCCTGTCGGTGATGATCAAAGCCTTCGCAATATCGTCATCGACCTTGGCGTTTTTATAATAAGCCGTGTTGTTCAAAACTGGAGGCCATGCCTTGGAATCGAGCAAAGGACGCAAAGCCCAATCGGCCTCACCGGTCGAAGACGACCAGCCCTGGTAAAGCATGCGCACCTTGGCGTCTTTAGGAGTTTGTACCTGCTGGACCTGCTGCACGCGTTGACCAGACTCTAGCACCTGCAGCGATACCTTGATTCCAACCTGCGCCAGTTGCTGCTGCAAAAACTGCACAACCTTCACAGATGTCCCATCGTTATAGGCCGACCACAAGGTGCTGGTAAACCCATTAGGGTAACCGGCCTCTTTCAGCAAGGCCTTGGCCTTGACGGGATCGTAAGGCCATGGCTTCATTTTCACGCCATAATCTACGCTTGTTGGAACCACTCCGTCCATGGTGTCACCGTAACCACCAAATGCGACCTTGATGAGTGCTTTCTTGTTAATAGCGTAATTAATGGCCTCGCGCACCTTCAGTTGATCGAACGGCTTTTCCAGCACATTGAAGGTTACGTACTTCACCGAAATCGACGGACTGACCACCACATCCAATTTGGGGTTTTTCTTCAGGATTTCCGCTTGCTCAAATGGCACGGGGTATACAAACTGCGCTTCACCCGTCTGCACCACCGCCGCACGCGTATTATTGTCGGTTACGGTACGAAATGTCAGGGTATCCAATTTTGGCAAGCCCTTGTCCCAGTAGCCAGCGAACTTCTTCACCTTTAAATATTCGGACGGCTTCCATTCAACGAATTCGAATGGGCCCGTGCCAACAGGGTGAAAAGCTATATCCTTACCGTACTTTTTAAGCGCCGTGGGCGAAATCATCATCGCTGACGGGTGCGCCAACGAATTAATGAACGGTGAAAAGGGTTCAGTCAGAGTGATCTTGACTGTGTACGGGTCTAGCGGCTCGACCGTTTTGATACGGTTGAACTGGCTGAACCGGGCCAAATGATTGGCCTTGTCCATGACCCTGTCCAGATTGGCTTTCACTGCATCGGCGTTGAAATCCGTACCATCCTGAAATTTGACACCATGCCTTAATTTGATCGTGTAGATCATCCCGTCGGCACTAACGTCATAACCGGTGGCCAGTAAATTGACGATTTTCAAATCCTTGTCGAAAGCAAATAGCCCTTCGTAATAAGACTTGCCCACCGCCATGCTCAAGGTGCTGTTGGTGTTGTATGGATCGAGCGAATCCACCGCTATAGGTACTGCGACAGTCACGTCTTTGGACGCTAATGCAACCGGCGCATTGAACACGCCAAACGCCAGCGCTGCCGCCGCAATCAGACTAGTCGGCTTAAATTTTCTTAACATCGTCACTCCTCCTGGAACCATAAATAATAAAAAAATACTACTTCGCACTTTCAAATACGTCCGCCCACCGCATGGCGGGCAACAAAATGATCGGGCCCGCACTGCACCAGCGGCATCACCAGAGGCTCGTCACCCACGCTTCTAATCGGGCTTGGAATCCCGCCCGACAAAAGCGTATGCGCTCTATGGCGCCGCTGCGGATCCGCAACCGGCACGGCAGCCATAAGCTTTTTTGTATAGGCATGTTGAGGGTTCTCGAAAATGGCCCGCCGCGGCCCTATCTCGACGATTTGCCCCATATACATGACAGCCACGCGGTGGCTGATACGCTCGACCACTGCCATATCGTGTGAAATGAACAGATACGCTACTCCCAATTCCTGCTGAAGCTCTATCATCAAATTCACGATCTGCGCCTGTATCGACACATCCAGTGCGGAAACCGATTCATCGGCGATCACCACCTTCGGGTTAAGCGCCAAAGCACGCGCAATACAAATGCGTTGACGCTGTCCGCCGGAAAATTCATGCGGATAGCGATGCGCCATTTCTGGCGGCAGGCCGACACGTTCCAATAACTGTTCAACACGAAGTTGCGCCTGGTCGCGACTGGCCACCTTATGAATGAGCAACGGCTCCATGATGGAAAACCCGACCGTCACACGGGGATCCAGCGAAGCAAACGGATCTTGAAAAATAAACTGGATATTGCGTCGCAAGGCCTGAAGCTCATGGCCCGCCAGATGCTCAATCTGACGGCCGTCAAACGTGATGGAGCCCTGCTGCGTTTCTACCAAACGCAGTAATGACCGCCCGGTGGTCGATTTCCCGCAGCCCGACTCGCCCACCAAAGCCAGCGTCTGGGCAGGATACAAATCGAAGCTGACCTGTTCGACGGCATGAACACGACGCTTGACGCGGCCTAAGATGCCGCCGCGCACATCGAATCGAGTCACCAGCCCCCGAACCGACAAGATAGGTTCAGAGGCAACAGGGCGCAGCATTGTTGCCTCTGTAGGCGGTGGCGCTTTAGCAACTGGCGGCGTCCCGTGCGTAGCGTTCAACAAGGGGAACGCCTCCGGGCGGTCGGTTCCAGTCATCGCTCCCAGCCGGGGCACCGCCGCCAGCAGAGCCTGAGTATAGGAATGTTGTGGCGCGAAAAATATCTGCTCTGAAACACCCTCTTCCACCTTCGCGCCTCGATACATGACCAGAACACGATCTGCTACCTCTGCTACCACACCCATGTCATGCGTGATGAATATCACACCCATGTGCATCTCTTGCTGAAGCTCTCGTATCAATTGCAAGATCTGCGCCTGAATAGTCACATCAAGCGCTGTGGTGGGTTCATCGGCGATCAGGAGCCCGGGTTTACACGCCAGGGCCATCGCAATCATGACACGTTGACGCATTCCGCCCGACAGTTGATAAGGATGGCGTTGCATGACAGAACGCGCCTCGGGAATTCGCACCGTCTCCAGCATGCGCAAGGCTTCGGCGTTGGCCGCGTCAGATGACTTTCCCTGATGCAGGCGTATCGACTCGGCGATCTGTTCGCCAACCGTAAAGACTGGGTTCAGGGAAGTCATGGGCTCCTGAAAAATCATGGCTACATCGGCACCCCGCACGGACCTTAGGGCAGCCGCATTGGCCTGCGCAACGTCCAAAAGGGCGCCATTACGTCTACGCAGCCACAGCTCGCCGCTTGCAATCCTTCCTCCCCCATACTCGACCAGGCGCATCAATGCCAGGGACGTCACCGATTTCCCAGAGCCCGACTCGCCGACAATAGCCAGCGTCTCGCCCAAATCGACGTGAAACGACAACTTATTCACGGCCTGAACGGTCTGCCCATGCGAAACAAAATCGACGCTTAAATCATTGACCTGCAGGACCCTCTGTTGGGGAAAGCAGACGCTGCCAGGCTGTGCATGATCGCCGGTATCAGTCATAGCTAGTGGCCCGATCGTTAGCGGTAAATGGCGACAAACGGCACTTCGCCCTGTCTGGCATAACCGCGATACATGCCTTCCGTGTTGAAGGGCATCGTCACATTGCCCAAGGCATCTACCGCAATCAAACCTCCCTGCCCCTGGATGGTAGGCAGCTTTTCATGCACGACCTTATGAGCCGCCTGTTCAAGACTTAAGCCGGCATATTCCATCAGAGCAGCTACATCGTAGGCTGCAACCATACGAATAAACATTTCTCCCGTGCCAGTTGTTGAAACAGCTGCTGTCCGGTTGGCCGCATAACAGCCAGCGCCGATAAGAGGTGCATCGCCGACCCGTCCAAGCTGTTTGTTCGTGACACCTCCCGTTGATGTCGCGGCCGCCACATTCCCATTTGCGTCCACGGCTACAGCGCCTACGGTGCCAAACTTTCGATCAGGATCCAATGGAGCCTGTTTGGCCGCGGCGAGCTCGGCGTCGTGATCTAAAATGGCCTGACCCGGAAAATCTCGGGCGACACGCAACCACTGCTCTTTTCTATGAGGCGTAGAAAAGTAATCGTTGGCAACCATCTCCAGGCCTTGCGCTTGGGCGAACTCTTCGGCGCCCTTTGCGACAAAAAACACATGGTTGCTGTGCTTTAAGACGGCCAGCGCAGCCAGTACAGGATGCTTAACATGAGCTACGTTGGCTACTGCGCCACAATTCAACGCACTACCTTCCATGATGGACGCGTCTAACTCATGCGTTCCCGCACTGGTAAACACAGCCCCTTTCCCCGCATTGAACAGCGGGCAGTCTTCGAGCAGGCTGACGGCTTGAACAACACCTTCAAGGGCACTACCCCCTCTGGCCAGAACCGCTTGAGCGCTTAGCAAAACATGGGTCAACGCATCGCGATATTCTCGCTCTGCGTCAACAGACATGGCTGCACGCGATATCGCGCCTGCGCCGCCGTGGATGGCGACTACGGGTTTAATCATCAGAAACTCCATCAAATACGAGCCACGGCATGACTGACACAGCTAGCCCGGTCGCCGATTGCAACGAATCTTTCGCCTTATAGGCCGTAGCTGCACACAGGGCTTCTATAAGCCCTAACGCTGCGGTCTCCGAGGTGGCGCTATAGTGACGCTCGCTACTGGCGTACAAGGCCACGGTGGCGTCTGGCGCCAAGGGAGAAGTAGGCCTGTCTGTGAGCAAAAGCAAAGAAGCCCCTGCAGCCCTTGCAGCACGTGCCAAGGCGACGGTATCGGCCAGATAGCGGGGGAAAATAATAGCAATAACCAAATCTTTCTTCGTCAGCCTGGACATGCGCCGAGCTGCGTGGGACGCCCCTCCCGAGCTGGCCAGGCATTCAACATAATCGCAAGATGTGCTTAATCCGCGCTGCAACAAAGCAGCCAGGAAGCCACTGCCACCAAACCCCACGGTAAATATCCTGTCAGCCGACAAAATGAGATCTACGGCTCGCTGGCATGCTTTCCCATTAAAGTTCGCCTGCGTTTCCTGAAAATTATGGATATCTTCCTGAAGCGACGCCGCGAACACCTCGGCAACACTGGTCGGATTGGCCAGTTCGGAGCGCAGCTTCTCAATAGGAGCCAGTGCCGCTTGAAACCCGTGGGCCAACGCTGAGCGAAAATGTGGGTACCCCTGAAATCCCAAATGCCGCGCAAACCGATTCGCAGTGGCCACTGAAGCCTTGACCTCTTTGGCAAACTCATCAATCGTCATCGTCGCGACCTTGAATTGATGTGACAACACATAATCAGCCATGCGCTTTTGAGTGCGGCTCATGGCGGCTGAGGTCTTTTCAACCCGTTCAGCGATACTCGGCGGTTTTATAGCCATGAAGGAAAAGAGAACTCACTCACATTGAAATAATATTTACATGAATAATATATCATGAAAATTTATTTTCAATATAGGGCTTACCATTAGCAAAGAGAGGGGAAAAATGGCACCCACGAGGGGTGCCATTGGTGATCTATATTGGAACAGCGTTAATCCGCCAGATTACGCATTTCCCGGTAGAGGGCCTGTTTACCTTCAAACCCGATGCCCGGCAACTCGGGCATGATGACATAACCATTTTCAACTGCAACACCATCTGGAAAACCGCCATAGGGCTGGAACAAGTCCGGGTAGCTTTCGTTCCCCCCCAACCCCAGACCCGCGGCAATATTCAAGGACATCTGATGGCCTCCATGTGGAATGCATCGATCAAAAGACCATCCGGCAACTTTCAGCTCATCTAAGGTTCGCAGGTACTCGCAAAGGCCATAAGACAACGCGCAATCGAACTGCAGCCAATCGCGGTCCGGTCTCATCCCTGCGTACCTCAGCAGATTGCGAGCATCCTGATGGCTGAAAAGGTTTTCCCCGGTTGCCATTGGGTTGGGATAATAGTCGGCCAATACCGCCTGAAGCCGATAGTCCAGAGGGTCTCCTGCCTCTTCATACCAGAACAAAGGATAGTTTTTCAGCATCCTGGCATAATCAATGGCCGTATCCAGATCGAAACGCCCATTGGCATCCACCGCCAATTTCGCGTGGTCGCCAATCTCGGCCAATACGGCCTCAATCCGTTTTGCATCCTCGGATAAGGACGCTCCGCCAATCTTCATCTTGACCACGTTATAGCCGCGATCAAGATAACTTCGCATTTCTGCCCGCAACGCCGACACGTCCTTTCCGGGATAATAGTATCCACCAGCCGCATAGACGAATACTCTTGGATTGGCTTCGTGCTTGTAGCGCTCGGCCAATAAACGAAATAAAGGCTTGTTCGCTATTTTTGCAACGGCGTCCCACACCGCCATATCTATGGTTCCCACAGCTACGGACCGCTCGCCGTGCCCTCCGGGCTTCTCGTTGGCCATCAAGGTCGACCATATCCGCTGCGGGTCTAAATTGTCTTGATGATCGTTCAGTAATGACGCGGGGTCGGCATCGACCACCCGTTGCATGAAGCGCTCGCGGATCAGACCGCCTTGCCCGTAGCGCCCGTTTGAATTGAACCCGTAACCGACCACCCTCTTGCCGTCCCTGACCACATCGGTGATAACAGCCACAAGGCTCGTCGTCATTTTTGAAAAATCAATGTAGGCATTTCGAATCGGCGAGGCAATTGGCTTGGTTACTTCGCGAATTTCGAGTATCTTCATATCGTTTGGACCTTTGAAGGTTGATTCGCTGTAAATGCCTCACGCATTTACGGCAAAATCCAGGTAGCATCAAATTAAATCATATTCATTTTTATTTATTCGGCTGAAATAAAATGGGGCCGAAGCCCCATTCCTATAACACTGCGAATCTGATGCTTACACTGTGGGCATTACAAATTCGTTGCCTTTGCTGATATTTTCCGGCCAGCGCTGCATGACCGATTTTTGCTTGGTGTAGAAGCGCACCCCCTCTTCGCCGAAGGCATGCGTATCGCCGAACAAGCTGCGTTTCCAGCCACCAAAACCGTGCCACGACATGGGGACGGGAATAGGCACATTGATGCCAACCATACCCACCTGGATGCGATGCGCGAATTCGCGTGCAACATGGCCGTCGCTGGTGAAACACGAAACGCCATTGCCAAACTCGTTGTTATTGATCAAGTCGACAGCCTGGCCGAAGTCTTTGACATGAACGCAGGCCAGAACAGGTCCAAAAATTTCATCTTTATAAATAGTCATGTCCGGCGTGACGTTGTCAAACAGTGTCCCGCCCACGTAGAAGCCATTTTCGTGGCCCTCAACCTTGTGACCACGCCCATCCACACGCAACGTCGCCCCCTCTTTCACACCAAGTCCGATATAGTTTTCGATGCGCTGTTTCGCCTGTTGAGTCACCACCGGACCCATTTCCGCATCTGGACTCATACCATCTTTGATCTTTAAGTTGCGGGCGCGTTCTTCTAGCATGGGCATTATTTTTTGACCCACATCACCCACCAGCACGGCCACAGAAATAGCCATGCAACGCTCTCCTGCCGATCCATACGCGGCGCCTACCAAAGCGTCAACCACACGTGGAATATCGGCATCTGGCATGACGACCATGTGATTCTTCGCGCCTCCCAAGGCTTGCACGCGTTTGCCGAAATGAGCACCACGCTCGTGCACATATTGAGCAATGGGTGTAGATCCTACGAAACTGATTGCGGCCACGTCAGGGTGCTCGATCAGGGCATCTACCGCCACCTTGTCGCCCTGGACCACATTAAAGACGCCATCGGGCAGGCCAGCCTCTTTGAGCAGCTTGGCAATATAAAGTGATGGGCTGGGATCGCGTTCGCTGGGCTTGAGAATGAACGCATTTCCAGCGGCAATGGCCACCGGGAACATCCAGCAAGGCACCATGCACGGAAAATTGAACGGCGTAATCCCAGCCACCACACCCAGAGGCTGACGCATAGTCCAGTTGTCTATACCATGGGCGACCTGCTCGGTGTAATCACCCTTTAACAGCTGCGGAATCCCACACGCAAACTCGATAATGTCGATGCCGCGCGCCACCTCGCCCTGAGCGTCGGAAAACACTTTCCCGTGCTCGGCGGTAATCATGGCGGCCAATATATCCGTATGCTCGTTCATCAGGTTCAGGAATTTGTTCATAATGCGAGCACGCCGTACTGGCGGGGTATTGGCCCAGCCCGGTGCGGCCGATTTAGCGGCAGCCACCGCCGCGTTGACATCAGCCACCGAGGACAACACCAATTGGCGAGCTACAACGCCACGCGACGGATTAAATATACCCTGCTTGCGGCCGCTACCTGCTATTGGCTTGCCATTAATAAAATTCACCACATCATTTTGATCGTCGTAGGCCTTTGTTGCACTCATGTTTTTTCCTGATGAAGTAAGTTGATACGCATAGTATAGGCATCGATACAGCTAGGAACAAGACTATAATTTTCAATTCATTGTTTAAATTAATAGACAATATCGTCATGAAAGAACATAAAAACGAACTGGCATGGTCGCACATCTATTGGCTCAACATGCTGTCTACCTCGGGCAGCTATACCGCTGCGGCTAAGCGGCTGGGCGTCAGTAAAGGCGCCGTCAGCCTGCGCATTGCCGAGCTTGAAGAGCTGGCCGGTGTCGCGCTGGTGCGCCGCACGACGCGAAGCGTGCGCTTAACCGAACCCGGCATGGCGCTGGTGAATAATACGCAACGCAGTTTTGACGCAATCGAACACGGATTCGCCAGCATCAAAGACTTGGCTGATGTCCCAAGTGGAGTGGTGCGCGTGACCGCAGGAATGGCACTGGGGCGGCAAAAAATTATTCCCCTAATGGCCAGATTTCTAAAATCTTACCCGCAGATCCGCGTCGAGATCGAGCTCTCCGATCATCTAAGCTCGCTCGCCCAAGAAGGCTTCGACCTGGCCATACGTCATACGTCCAATGTGCCAGAAACGCACGTCGCCTGGCTATTGCGCCCATCCAAAACCTTGTTGGTGGCGACCCCTGCCTACCTTAAAAAAAATGGCACACCCAGCAGCCCCGAGCAGTTAAGCGACCATAATTGCCTGACCTATCTGCGACCGTCTGCCAAGCACGCCTGGGTCTTTGAATCGGGCCAGCGCAAGAAGGAAAGGCGCAGCGTCACCATAACGGGAAATTTTTGTGCAAACAACAGCGAAGCACTGCGCGAGTTGGTATCGGCAGGCACAGGCATCGCCTTATTGCCCGACTTCAGCGCCCAATCAGACATACAAACGGGACGCCTGGTTCATCTGCTCCCCACGTGGAAGCCGGTGGGCGTATTTGGTGATGCCATTTACGCCATACGTCCCTACAGCACACACGTGCCGCGCGCGGTGCGTGTCTTTGTCAGTTATCTGAAGGAAGTACTGGCCGTAGCGTAGTGGCCGCTACTTGCCTGGGCTATTCTGTAACCTTGCCCCGCGCCAACTTGATCTGGCCACGCATCACTTTTGTTTCAACACGCTTGCGTTGCGAGCTGCGGGTAGGCTTGGTAGGCCGGCGCTCTCGCGGCAACACGGCAACACTGGCCACCAATGCATACAAGCGCTCACGCGCATCGTCTTTGTTTTTCTCCTGGCTGCGATGGATCTGCGCCTTGATGATAACCACACCCTCTTTCGTAATGCGCTGATCCTTCAAGCTCAACAAACGTTCTTTAAGGTGATCGGGCAAAGTCGACGCACGTATGTCAAAACGCAAATGGATGGCGCTCGAAACCTTGTTCACATTTTGGCCACCCGCACCTTGGGCACGAATGGCGCTGAATTCAATTTCGGTCTCGGGAATGACTGGCATAGACACCTACAGGTACGCCATCCGGTACATACCCGCAGCCAAGACATTAATACCCATAACTGCGTGTTCGATTGATGTGAATTCTTCTGGCGTATGGCTGCGACCCGCACGGCTTTGCACGAAAATCATTGCAATTTTGGCGATATGGGCCATGACCTGAGAATCGTGGCCCGCGCCGCTATGCATCAACATAGTGGCTGTCCCCTGTTCTCGGGCGGCGGCTTCCAGCAACTGCACCGTATGCGTATCACAGGGGCAGGTGGCATGCTCTGCAAGTATGGTCCAGCGCAACTGCAGGCCGCGACGGTCAGCCACTTCCCGCAGCCATTGCTCATGCCGGGAATAAAGCTCGGCCAGACGCTTCGGGTCGGGGTGACGCGCATCAATTGTAAAACTGACCTTGTGCGGGATGATGGCTGAATAGTTCGGCTCTACCTGCATACGCCCAATAGTGGTCACCGCTGGGCGGCCCATATTTTCCGCTGTCTTCAAAAGACCGGAAATCATCTCGGCTGCGCCCGCCATGGGGTCATGCCGCAGATCCATGGGGCACGCCCCTGCATGGTTCGCCTCGCCCGTCACCTCGACCAAATAGTGCCGGAGCCCCGTAATCCCTGTAACGATACCCACAGGCAAGTCGGCATGCTCAAGCACCGGCCCCTGCTCAACATGCAATTCGACAAACGTATCAATGTCATGCCGCGCCGCCTGCGCAATACGCGCGGGATCGAGCCCAACAGATCGCATGGCAGCGTCCATGCCCTGCCCCTCGTAATCTCGCAGCATAGTGGCTTCATCTGCGGCGATGCGCCCTGTCACAGCGCGCGAGCCCCAATAATTAGCCGCTGGAAACCGGCTGCCTTCCTCTTCGCAAAATGCCACCGCCTCGAGCGACCGTTTGGGTGTTCCGAACTGCGCCTTCAGGGTACGGATAGCAATTAGCGCGGCCAGTGCACCCAATGCGCCGTCGTAGCGGCCACCCGGCAGTTGCGTGTCAATGTGCGACCCCGAGGCAATCGACCCGCTCGGCCCTGAGCCATCAAGGCAACCCCAGACATTGCCCACCGCATCGCGCCGCACCCGCAATCCGCCGTCTTCACACCAGCGGGCATACTGATCGGTGGCGGCGACCCATTCTGGAGAATATACGGTGCGCTTGACCCCACTCTCACCGACGGCGCCGAAGCGGGCCAACTCCATGAT
>JBDTLC010000180.1:0-10372 GCA_039935015.1 Paralcaligenes sp.
CCCATATTTTCGTGGGTAGTGAAGGTACGCTGGGCATTATTACCGAGGTGACGGTGCGGCTGTATCCGCAGCCCGAAGCCATTTCGGCGGCCATATGCAATTTCTCTACGCTCGATGCTGCCGTTCAGAGCGTGATTGAAATCATTCAGATGGGCGTACCTGTGGCGCGAGTCGAATTCATGGATGGCGGTGCGGTCAAAGCCACAAATGCCTACAGTAAGCTGACGCTGCGAGAATCGCCGCTGCTGTTGTTCGAATTTCACGGTAGTCCAGCTGGGGTAAAAGAGCAGGCGCAGGTCGTGCAAGAGATCACGCACGATAATGGGGGCATGGATTTCGAATGGGCCGAGCATCCCGAAGATCGCAACCGGCTGTGGACAGCGCGACATAATGCCTATTTTGCCGGATTGCAGCTGCGACCTGGCTCGCGCTCGAGCACCACCGATGTGTGCGTGCCTATTTCACGTCTGGCCCAATGTGTGTCCGAGACGGCCAAAGAGCTGGATCAAGCTAGCTTTCCCTATACTATCGTGGGCCATGTCGGTGACGGCAATTTCCATGTACTAATGCTGCTCGACCCCGACAATCAAGCGGAATGGAAAGAATCCGAAAGCCTGAATCATCGTCTGGTTGCACGTGCGATCGAGATGGACGGAACCTGCACGGGCGAGCATGGCATCGGGCTGCACAAGATGGAATTCATGCTGGCTGAACATGGCCCCGACGCGCTGGACTTGATGCGTAGCCTCAAGTACGCATTTGATCCGCGCAATATTCTGAATCCTGGCAAAATCATTCCCGCGCCATGACTGGCCTAGGGAAGTCCCGACGATGCGTTCTTGATCGAATCGCGTTACATTCATAGGTTGAAGGAAGATTTTATATGAACGATAACGCGATGCCACCGACGCAATCGCCTGTACCCGATTTTGCTGGCTTAATGGCCAAGCTGAAATCCAGTATCCCAGAGCACTGCATACTATCGAAAGTTGAAGATACTCGGCCTTACGAGTGCGACGGTCTGTCTTTATATCGGACTTTACCTCCTGTCGTTGTGCTGCCCGAAAATGAAGCACAGATTATCGCTGTCTTGCGGGCCTGCAAGGCGTTCAATGTCCCCATCGTTGCACGTGGTGCCGGCACTGGCCTGTCGGGCGGTGCGATGCCGCATGCTCAGGGTATTTTGTTAGGCGTGGCCAAGCTGAATCGAATCAAGAGCATCGATTTGCAGTCCGCGACGGCAGTCGTTCAGCCTGGAGTGCGCAATCTGGCTATCTCCGAAGCTGCCGCTGCTTATGGCTTGTATTACGCGCCCGACCCGTCCAGCCAGATTGCCTGCTCCATCGGCGGTAATGTGGCCGAGAATTCAGGGGGCGTGCATTGCTTAAAATATGGTCTGACCATTCATAACGTCATGCGTGCGCGGGTCGTGACGATTGATGGTGAAGTGATTGAATTGGGGTCGGACGCGCCCGATAGCCCAGGGCTGGACCTACTGGCAGTCTTTGTCGGCTCAGAGGGAATGTTGGGCATTGTGACTGAAGTGACGGTAAAACTTATTCCCAAGCCTGCATGCGCGCGAGTCATCATGGCCAGCTTTGCCAGCGTCGAGGCGGCTGGGCAGGCTGTCACCGATGTCATCGCCGCCGGAATCATTCCGGCGGGCCTTGAAATGATGGATAAACGCGCGGTGCACATGGTCGAGCCCTTCGTAAAAGCTGGTTACGACCTTGACGCGGTCGCCATATTGCTGTGCGAGTCCGACGGCACGAGCGACGAGGTGGACGATGAAGTTATCCGAATGGAGGCCGTTTTCCGAAACGCTGGGGCTACGCGCTTGCAGGTTTCTCAATCTGAACAAGAACGGTTGCTTTTCTGGGCGGGTCGAAAAAATGCGTTTCCCGCGGCAGGCCGGATTTCGCCTGACTATTACTGTATGGACGGCACGATTCCGCGGCGCCATTTAAGCCGCGTGTTGAGCGCCATTGAACAGATGGAAGATGAGTATGGCTTGCGCTGCGCCAATGTATTTCACGCCGGCGACGGAAATTTGCACCCGCTCATCATGTTTGACTCCAACATTCCCACCGAAGTCGAGCGTGCCGAAAAATTTGGCGCTGCAATACTCGAGTTGTGCGTACAGGTTGGGGGTACGGTGACGGGCGAACACGGCGTAGGTATCGAAAAAATTAATCAGATGTGCGTGCAATTTGCACGCGAGGAACTCGACGCCTTCGCCGCGGTCAAGTCGGCCTTTGACCCATACGGGTTGCTCAATCCCGAAAAAGTTATTCCCACACTGGCACGTTGCGCCGAATATGGAAAGATGCATGTACATGAAGGCGATATCCGCTTTCCCGAATTACCCCGTTTTTGAGAGTCCCTGATGGAGTTCGTATTATCGGAACTGAGCGCGCAAGTCATGACCGCGCGCGCCGCCCAGCGTCCCTTGTCCATACGCGGGGGCGCCACCAAACGGTTTTATGGCGAAACCACTGATCTCGAAGATATGCCCCCCCATGCGGTGCTGGATATGTCCGGCTATCGTGGCATTGTGAATTATCAGCCTTCCGAGCTTGTCATTACGGCTCGCGCCGGCACCTTGCTCTCCGAGGTAGAGGGCGTGTTGGCCGAAAAGAATCAAATGCTGGCGTTCGAACCACCTCGATTTGCGGCCGGCTCCACCTTGGGCGGTTGTGTTGCGTCGGGTCTGTCGGGGCCGCGGCGTATGGCGGCCGGTAGTTTGCGGGACTTTGTGCTGGGAGCCAAATTGCTCGACTCGTCGGGGTCTGTGCTGGAGTTTGGCGGCGAGGTCATGAAGAATGTGGCCGGTTACGATGTTTCCCGCTTGTTGGCCGGATCGATGGGGATATTCGGGCCACTGGTCGAGGTGTCGCTCAAGGTGGCGCCCAAGCCGTTTGAGGAGGTTACGGTAGTATTGGAGGCTAGTGAGGCAGATGCTCTGGCTCTATTTAATCAGTGGCGCGGCCAGCCGTTGCCAATTTCAGCTTCTTGCTGGCTGGCTAAAGATCAGGGGGGCGAACTGTGGGTGCGTGTGTCGGGCAGCCAATCCGCTGTCACGAACGCCGTGAAGAAAATAGAAGGGTCTGCCATTGATGAGGTACGCGCCAGTGCGTTCTGGAGCAGTCTGCGTGATCAGACACATGCGTTCTTCCGGTCGCGTCCGTTATGGCGCATAGCGGTGCCACCCAAGACGCCACCGTTGGATCTGGGACCCACACTTATTGAATGGAATGGCGGGCAACGCTGGCTAGGCGCTACCCTGCCGGCGGCCGAGTTGCGTGCACGGGTTGCCCAGGGTGGCGGGCATGCCACCCTGTTTCGTTACGATGCAAAGCCCGCGGGCATTCCGGTGTTTCACCCGCTCGCTGATGGCCTGATGGATATCTCCCGTCGCCTGAAGCAGGCGTTGGATCCGTTTGGTATTTTTAACCCCAAACGCTTGTTTTCCGAATTTTGAGGTAAGGCTGTGCAAACTAATTTAGCAGAGTGGGCGCGCGATAGCGCCTTGGGCAAGGAGGCCGAAGAGATTTTGCGCCGTTGCGTGCATTGCGGCTTCTGCCTGGCCACATGTCCGACCTACCAGATTCTGGGTGACGAGCTCGATAGCCCACGCGGGCGCATCTATTTAATCAAACAGGTGCTTGAGGGTGTTGAGCCCACTGTGGCAACTCAACAGCATCTGGACCGGTGTCTTACTTGCCGCAATTGCGAAACTACCTGTCCGTCGGGGGTAGAGTATGGCGCACTGATCGATATCGGGCGCAAACTGGTCGACGAGCGGGTTGAGCGTCCTTTTGCCCAAGAGATCAAGCGCTCGGTGCTGCGTCATACGCTGACTTCGCCGCTCTTCGCACCCGCCTATAAGCTGGGCCGGTTGGTACGCGGTGTGTTGCCTCAGTCGCTCAAGAACAAGATTCCCCAGGCGCGGCCGGCTGGAGCCTTGCCCGACGGAAGAGGGCACGCGCGTCAGGTTTTGATGCTGGCTGGTTGCGTCCAGCCGGCCATGATGCCCAGCATTAATGCGGCAACCATACGCGTGCTCGACGCCCTTGGGATAGGCACGCAGATCGCTGCAAATGCCGGATGCTGCGGTGCTATTAATTTTCACCTCAATGCGCAAGAGGCGGCTTTGACGCAGATGCGGGCTAATATTGATGCTTGGTTGCCTTTGCTCGATAGTGGAGCCGTCGAGGCAGTAGTCATCAACGCCTCGGGTTGCGGCGGGATGGTTAAAGACTATGCGCATCATTTGCGCTTTGACCCCGATTACGTCGAGCGCGCTTCAAGGTTGGTGGACAAAGTACGCGATATTGCCGAAATCGTGGCACCGCACGCCGCGCAGTTAAAGCCTTTAATCTCAAACCTGCCCAAGCGTGTGACATTTCATCCGCCGTGTACTCTTCAACATTGGCAGAACTTACGTGGCCTGACTGAGCAGTTGCTGGCCGACCTGGGTTTCGAATTGCAGACGTTTGCCGACTCGCATTTATGCTGCGGATCGGCGGGCACTTACTCGGTTACCCAGCCTGAATTGGCACTGACGCTGCGAGACCGCAAACTGGAAGCGTTACAGGCAGCAAGCCCCGATTGCATTGTTTCGTCCAATATCGGTTGCATTACCCATCTGCAAAGCGGAACATCTACGCCTGTGCGGCATTGGGTCGAGGTGCTTGACGAGGCCCTGAGTCACAAGAGAACGTAAATGCGGCAACATTTGACTGGCGTTGATCATGTGGTGGTGGCGACGCCCGATCTGGCCCGGGCGGCCCGTCAATACGCAGACTTGGGTTTTCAGTTGATGCCGCGTGGCGTGCATACCGTGGGGTCGGAAAACCATTGCATCATGTTTGGCGGTGGCGACTATTTCGAATTGTTTGGGGTGCCTGCGTCGGCGCACGTAGCGCCGGCCTTTAATCAGTTCTTGGCCCACGGCCCGGGGTTGGTGTCTGCCGTATTAAGCACCGACGATGCCCTGATGGCTCAGGAGGAACTCGCGCGCGACAGCCTGCCATCGGGCGAACTGCGCAAATTCTCGAGGCAGGTCAATCTGGCTGGCGTGTCAGGCACGGCACGCTTTCGCACGCTGGACATACCGGCGCAATTAACTCCGGGCCTGCATGTGTTTTGTTGCCAGCACTACACCCGCGAATTGGTTTGGACGCCGGGTTCGGACGTTCACCCCAATGGGGTTCAAGGTATCGATTCAATTTTGTTGTGCTCGGCCGATCCCAAGCAAACCATTGACGCCTACGCACGTTTGCTGGATTGCGTGGTTAGGAAGAAGGAAGGCCTGTACCAGATCAAAAACCAGGGGGCGGCGATTTGTGTGGGCTCGCCTGCTCGCTTGAATAATTTGTATCCTGGAATCGCCAGCGCGCCGGCTCACCCGCTGCCTTGTGGGGTAGGGGTGTGCTTTCGGGTTGCAGACTTGGCCGAAACCGAGCAGACGTTGTTGAGTAGCCGGGTTGAGTTTGTGAAACCAGGCAACGGTGTGATCCATGTTGCGGCCGCTTGTGCTGAAGGTGTATCGGTATTGTTTGTCGCGGCCGGTCACGCTTTAGCTTGATCAGATTAAAATACGTCCATGGCTAAGTTATCTTCTTCGAAAGGGCGTGTGGTGGTTGGGATGTCGGGGGGCGTGGATTCCTCGGTGACGGCTTGGCTGCTTAAGCAGCAAGGCTATGAAGTGCTTGGGCTGTTCATGAAAAACTGGGAAGACGATGACGATTCCGAGTATTGTTCTAGCCGGCAAGATTGGCTCGATGCGGCCAGTGTGGCTGATCTAATTGGTGTCGACATCGAAGCGGTGAATTTTGCGGCTGAATATAAAGACCGGGTATTTGCCGATTTTTTACGTGAATATGCGGCAGGGCGGACTCCCAATCCCGATGTGCTTTGTAACGCCGAAATTAAGTTCAAGGCTTTCCTTGATCATGCGATGTCTTTAGGCGCAGACCTGATCGCCACCGGCCATTACGCGCGAGTTCGAACTAGTGAAACCGGTGGCGGGGTGCGGTATGAACTGCTCAAGGCAGTGGACCTGACTAAAGACCAAAGCTATTTTTTGCATAGGCTAAATCAAGCCCAATTGTCTCGTACGTTGTTTCCATTGGGTGAAATTCTAAAGTCCGAAGTCCGCCGCATGGCTCAGTCTTTAAAACTGCCCAATGCCGCCAAAAAAGATTCTACCGGGATCTGTTTTATCGGAGAAAGGCCATTTCGCGAGTTTTTGAACCGTTATCTGCCTACGCGGCCGGGCCCCATCAAGACGCCCGATTCGGTCGTGGTAGGTCAGCACCACGGCCTGTCTTTTTATACTTTGGGCCAACGTAAAGGGCTGGGCATTGGCGGCGTAAAAGGGCGGCAACGCGATGATGGTACGGCCGACGCGTGGTATACGGCCCGTAAAGATCTCGAAAAAAATACCTTGTATGTCGTGCAGGGTCACGATCACCCTTGGTTATTGGCCCGGCAATTGCAAGCTCGGGAGGCAAGCTGGGTCTCGGGGGCTGCGCCTGAACCCGGCGCATACGCCGCCAAGACGCGCTACAGGCAGGCCGACGCGGCTTGCCTGCTGCATGAACGGGCGGCGGATGAATTTTGTCTTGGCTTTGATCAGGCGCAATGGGCGGTCACGCCCGGGCAGTCTGCCGTGCTTTATGCAGGTGACGTATGCTTGGGTGGCGGCTTTATTCAATAGGTCTAGGTTTTCAGGCTACTAGCCGCGGCGTTGCTTCCGGCTATTTCTTGGCTGGGAGGCTGCCGACAAACGAGGGACGGCTGGCCAGCTTTTCTTCCAGACGCGCCAAATGGCCGCATTGATTGCGCCAGTTCAACTGATCGAAACGCAGGTCGAGGTAGCCTAGTGCGCAGCCTACCGCGATGTCGGCCAGGCCAAAATTGGTACCCATGCAGAAAGCTTGCGTGTTCACGCCTTCGTCCATGAAATCGAGCGCTGCAGATATCTTCTTGTGTTGACGCTCGATCCAGTCGTTGCTGCGCAGATTGGCGGGCCGTTTGTTCACTTCTATATTGATGGCTACGGCGGCGTCGAGTACGCCATCGGCAATCGCCTCCCAGCACTTGCTTGCGGTGCGATCTCGGCCTGGCTGGGGAATTAAACGGCCGACCGGAGAGAGCGTATCGAGGTATTCAACAATAACGCGGGAATCGAACAAACTACCCCCATCGTCCATGATCAGGCAGGGTACTTTGCCTAAAGGGTTGGATTCCTGGATCTTTGTGTCGCCAGCCCAAACGTCTTCGAGTACAAATTCGTAATCGAGCTTTTTTTCCGCCATGACGATGCGTACCTTACGTACATAGGGGCTAGTCAGCGAACCAATCAGTTTCATGGGAGGTGTAGGATGGTTACAGGCAGAAAAGTATAACAGGATAACGCCGTTGGTTTGTGGCTGAGCAAGGGCGAAACCGCCGTGTGTATGTCGGAAGAGGTTAATGTGTGGTTTATATGCGAGTTTGCGGGGCAATGCCCCGAGAGCGCACCTATAGCGCGATGTTAAAATTTCCGATTGCCTTTTTTTCTTACGCGAGTTCTTGATGCAGATAGACGAACAACTTAGCCATTTGAATGCCCTCTCTCCTCTGGACGGGCGCTACGCCTCCCGCGGGAAGGCGCTACGGGCAGTGCTGTCGGAAGCCGCATTCATGGCCCACCGTGTTGAGGTCGAGGTCGCGTGGCTGATTGGGTTGTCGGAGGCAGGTTTGCCCGAACTGGCGCCTTTCTCTCGGGCGTCGCGCACCGAATTGCGAGAACTGGTCGACAATTTTTCCGAGCGTGATGCGGCCCTTATCAAGGAAATTGAAAAAACTACCAATCATGATGTCAAAGCCGTGGAGTACTGGCTGAAAGAGCGGGTGGCTGACAACGACGAGCTGGCCCGCGCCAGCGAGTTCATCCATTTTGCCTGCACTTCAGAAGACATCAATAATACGTCGCATGCCCTTATGCTGACCCGGGCGCGCTCGGTTTTTATTGTGCCGCGCTTAAACGAAGTGCGCGAGCAATTGCAGGCCCTGGCGCACCGGTTTGCCGATCAGCCCATGCTTTCACGCACCCATGGGCAGCCCGCCAGTCCCACCACCGTCGGTAAAGAATTTGCCAATGTCGCGGCGCGACTGGCGCGTGCGATTGTCGCCATAGAGGCAGTCGAGCCTCTGGCCAAGCTTAATGGGGCTACCGGCAATTACAATGCGCATCTGGCGGCCTACCCCGAAGTGGATTGGCCCGCGTTCAGTTTCAAGGTTTTAAATGGCCTGGGTTTGACTCAAAACCCTCACACTATACAAATCGAACCGCATGACTGGATGGCGGCGCTATTTGACGCTGTAGCGCGCGCCAACACAATCGTTCTGGATCTGGATCGTGATCTTTGGGGCTACATTTCACTTGGCTATTTTAAGCAACACCTGAAGGACGGTGAGGTGGGCTCGTCCACCATGCCGCACAAGGTCAACCCTATTGATTTTGAAAATTCCGAGGGCAATCTGGGCTTGGCCAATGCGGTCTTGCGTCATCTATCGGAAAAGCTGCCCATCTCGCGCTGGCAGCGCGACCTGACCGATTCCACCGTATTGCGCAATCTGGGCGTGGCTTTCGGCTACTGCGCAGTAGCTTGGGATGCCTGCCTGCGCGGCATAGGTAAACTTGAACTGAACGCCGCGGTCATTGATGCTGAGATCGACGGCTGCTGGGAAGTGTTGGCCGAGCCCGTGCAGACAGTCATGCGCCGCTACGGTTTACCTCAACCCTATGAGCAGCTTAAGGCCTTGACTCGTGGCAAGGGCATCAATCAGGAGCGCTTGCGGGAATTCATTTCAGGGCTGGATCTGCCCCCCGAGCCCAAGGCCCGCTTGTTGGCCATGACCCCACGTTCATATGTAGGCCTGGCCGCCGAATTGGCCAGACAGTGTTAATCGTTGGCCGCAGGCCGGTGTTGAATTCATACGACTGAGCAGGCTTCGTCGAAATCCAGCCTGGGCAGTCGCGGGTGCAGGCGTTCGGGCAGGCCATAACCCAGGTTGCATATGAAGTTGACCTCATAAGGTTTTGTTGGAAAAAAGGCCTGGGCGACTGCGGCGGCATCAAACCCTCCCATTGGCCCGCAGTCCAGCCCTAACGACCGCGCAGCCATAATGAAGTAACCCCCTTGCAGACTGCCATTGCGTAGCGCCGTTTCGCGTGCCGCTTCTGGCGTCGAATTGAACCACGAGCGCGCGTCGGGCTGATGAGGGTACAGCTTGGGCATTTGCTCGTAAAACTCCAGGTCATAAGCAATGATGGCGGTAACTGGTGCTAGTCGCGTCTGTTCGCGGTTGCCCGCGTTCATTAATGGCACCAGCCGCGCCTTGGCCTGTGGGCTGTATACAAAGACGATACGCGCGGGCAAGCAGTTGGCCGACGTTGGTCCCATGATCATCAAGGCATATAGTTCGTGCAACAAAGGCTCGGGAATAGAACGGGTTTCCCAGGCCCGATGGGTGCGCGCCTCGCGGAATAGGAGATTCAGGCCGTGTTCGTCCAGACGCGCTTCGCCCCCGTCTAAACGAGGCGGGTTGTTTGCAGCACGCAAGTGGGAGTCCAACATGTTTGTTGCCTTTTATAGGTTCGCCGGCCGATCGTTGTCGGCATGCGGAATGGTTGACGCTGAATATCGTACGATAACCGACTGGGTTATTAGCCGATGCCGTGGCGATCATTTCTGCCGGACGAATGAATGTCGTAAGCGTTACCGGTATTCGTATTCCGAGGAAAAGGCAGGTATTTTATTTGTTTGAAAAAAGCGATGTTCAAATCTGTAATATAATTTCGGCCTTGGTTAAGTTTCTGCTTCTCGGAAAGCACACGTTTAGCCATACATGGGTTGTTAGCTCAGTTGGTAGAGCAGCGGACTCTTAATCCGTAGGTCGAGCGTTCGAGCCGCTCACAGCCCACCAATAGAATCAAACACTTACGCCAATCCTTCGGGTTGGCGTTTTTGTTTTCTGCCTTCATGTAAGCACCTTGTAAACACTTTTGATAAATGCCGGGTAATCTCCGCTACAAATTGGCGCTTCGTCAACTTCTCCCAGAAACCTTAGCATTACTTAGTATCCGGCTATACCCTTGCTGCAATCTTGCTGTTACCTTAGGGTAATCTTGGGGTACACAGTTTGGTTTTTCACTGGTTTTTTTAACGGCAAGGTTACGGTAACCATAAGGTCACGCTAAGGATTTGTGGGCCAACTTATCACTGCACCCATATAAGGCTTTGCCAGGTTTGATTAACCCTGATTGTTTTCAAATTCGAGCGCCACACCAGATTTCACTACTTTAGTGACTGCGCGC
>JBDTLC010000181.1:0-3639 GCA_039935015.1 Paralcaligenes sp.
ATCAGCAATGGCTATCAACCGATCTGGACCAGCTTGTACGTATCCGTCATTGCTGCGGCGATCGGAGCGGTGATGCTTTTTGCGTTGGCCTTTGGCACCAAGCATATGGAAGGGCGCCTGGCCAAGGCGGTTTATTTGCTGGCCGTTTTGCCAGTGGGCGTGCCAGGCCTGGTGTTGGGCCTGTCATATATTTTTGCGTTCAATGACCCCAGTACGCCTTTATCTTTGCTGTATGGCACTGCCGTCTTGATCGCACTGTGTAATTTCTATCACTACCATACGCAGGGCTTCCTGACGATGATGACCGGTATGCGCGCTGTGCCGCAAGCGCTGGAAGAGGCCATCAGCTGTCTGGGAGGGAGCATGCGCCGCATCCTGACCGACGCAGTATTGCCGTTTTTGGCGCCGACCATGCTATCGGTTTTCTTTTTTCTATTCATGCGTTCGATGGTGACCTTGTCAGCCGTTATTTTCCTGGTGACTCCGCAGTTGGACCTAGCTGCGGTGTCGGTCATGCATTTGAATGAGGCAGGGTTTGTTTCCCAAGCTGCCGCATTTTCAACCATTATTATGCTGGTCGTTGCATTGGCCTTGTTGATGATGAAAGTTTTTCTGTCGCGTGTGACCCCCAGAATGGGTGTGGAGGGCAAATGAATGTGGCTTGAGGCGAGGCATCAGCGAATTCAATCTTTATTGGATCGGCTCGATCGGGTTACCACCGAACAGATCGTCGACGAGCTGGACGTATCTCGGGAAACCGTACGTCGCGATCTGCTTGAGCTCGAAGCGCTAGGGGTATTGAAGCGGGTGCATGGCGGGGCAATTCGAATTTCCTCCGAACCCTCCATCGATAAGCGGCTTGCCACACGCGTCAAATTCAAACAGGCGATTGCCCGTGCGGTAGCTCAACGGATTGATCGTAGCCTGACCTTGTTTCTCGATGCCGGCAGCACGACTACGTTGCTGGCTAAGGAGCTATCACAATTATCCGATCTGGTAATTGTCACCAATTCGTTTGATGTGGCTCTGGGCTTTAATGCGGGACAGGTCACGCCGGGCAATCGGGTGATTGTGCTGGGCGGCGATTTAAGCAGCCGTATAGCGGCGACGTCGGGTGCGGCAACTGTGTTGGAGATCGGTCGTTATAGTGTAGATATGGCCGTGCTTTCGCCGGTGGCGGTCGACGCTGTCCATGGCGCTACCAGCTTCGATCCGGAAGAGGCAGCCATTGCGCAGGCCATGGTGAAAAATGCCAAAAGAACGGTAATTCTGGCTGACTACCGCAAGGTTGGCTTATGCAGCCGTATCAGTTATTGCGCGGCTGGCCGCATCGATTTATTGGTCACCAACGCGCGGGCGGTTGACCAGGAAGGCTACAAGGAATTGGCCGCCAAGGTGCGTGAAGTGGTCCTGGTTTAAGGCATGTAATACGGGTGTATCTGCTGTGGTTGGGCGGTGGCACCCACAAGGGGTGCCGCTACGCGTTGGGATATGCCACCCACAAGGGGTGGCGCTACGCAGCCTGACCCATTGCGGTCAATCGCTCTATGGCTGGCCAGATATCTTGCGGGGTTTGGGCAATGGCGTCGGCGTTCCACGACGACACGGCCAGATTGTCGCCGCAATACCCATAGGCGGCCGCGATGGTGCGCATGCCGGCTGCACGCCCGGCCATAATGTCGCGCTCGTCGTCGCCTACATAGACGCATTGTGCAGGCTTATAGCCGGTTTGTTCGGCGGCATACAGCAGCGGCGCGGGATGGGGCTTGGTATGACTGGTCGTGTCACCGCCCACCGTAATGGCGCAGTCTTTTTCCAGGCCCAGATGAGCCACCAGCGGAGTGGCCAGGTATTTTGCTTTATTGGTGACAATGCCCCAAGCATAGCCATTTTGCTTTAAGGTGTTCAACAACACCTGAATACCGCTAAACAATTGGGTCAGCGACGTCATGTCGTGCTCGTAATCATCCAGAAATTGCAGCCGATGTTGCTCGTAATCGGGATGGCCGGGACTGATGTTTAGGCCCGCCTTGAGCAGACCCCGGGCACCCTGTGAGGCCATGGGCCGGAAAACTTCGTAGGGTAAGGGCTCGAGCCCCTGGCGAGCGCGCTGTTTGTTGGCGGCCACGGCCAGATCGGGGGCGGTGTCGGCAAGCGTGCCGTCGAAGTCAAATAGTACGAGCTTTTTCATTGAAGATTCCTGCAGGGGCGGTTTGGTTTTTCTATTTCTGGCGGCGAGTGGCGACCAGATAATTGACTGAAGTGTCCCGTGAGAGTTTGTAGAGTTTGGTCACGGGGTTGTATTCCATGCCAGCGAGTTCTACAACGCTCAGTCCGGCCTGGCGTGCCGACTGAGCGAGTTCGCTGGGTTTGATGAAGTTTTCGTAGTTGTGTGTGCCGCGCGGTAGTAGCCGCAGTACGTATTCGGCGCCGATAATGGCGAATAAAAAAGACTTTGGGTTGCGGTTAAGTGTCGAAAAAAACACCCAGCCGTCGGGTTTGGCAAGCTGTGCGCACGCGCGAATGATGGAGGCCGGGTCGGGAACATGCTCGAGCATTTCCATGCAGGTAACGGCATCGAATTGGCCGGCCTGTTCAAGGGCGAATTGTTCTGCGCTGATGGCTTGATAGTGGATGGCAACGCCCGATTCAAGCCCATGCAGCTTGGCTACCTTAAGCGATTTTTCGGCCAGATCGATGCCTGTAACCTCGGCACCTGCGATGGCCATACTTTCGGCAAGTATGCCGCCGCCGCAACCGACGTCGACTACTTTTTTACCGCTTAAGGAACCCAGTTGTTCTTGTATCCAGTTCAATCGCAGCGGGTTGATGACATGCAGCGGTTTGAAATCACCTTCGGGATCCCACCAGTGTGCCGCCAGAGCACTGAATTTGTCGATTTCGGCCTGATCGACGTTGGCAGCCTGGGCAGGAGCGGCGGATTGTGCAACAGACATAATTGTAAGCACCAGAATGAATAGAGGCCCCGCTAGGCGGGGCCTCTATTGTAGCCGTTATCGCAAATAGTAGACTATTTGCGGGTACCGACGATTTCAATCTCGACGCGACGGTTTTTAGCGCGGCCTTCACGAGTCTTGTTGCTGGCAACAGGATTCGATTTGCCCTTACCTTCGGCGTAGATATGGTTGGCGTCAACGCCCTTGCTGATCAGGTAAGTCTTGACCGCATTGGCACGACGTTGGGAAAGTTTCAAGTTGTAGGCAACGGTACCGATCGAGTCGGTGTAGCCCGTGGCAATAAGCGTTTCCAGATTGATCGAGCTGGCTTGCGAAGCCACTTGATCAAGCATTTGACGGCCTGCCGGTTTCAGTGTGGATTTATCGAAGTCGAAGAAGGCATCTGCGTTCAGGACAACTTTGGTTGATGTGGGAGCTGCCACGGGAGCCTGAGCAACCGTTGCAACACCATCACAACCAGCGATGCCGGTAGCAGGTGTCCAGAAATTGTCGCGCCAGCACAATTCTCTGGTGCCGTTTTTCCATACGTCGCCAAACGGATTACGCCAATTATCGACTGTTTGCGCGGATACTGCACCAGAAACCGAAACGGCTGCAAGGGCAAGCGCTAGTGCGAGTTTGGAGGGTTTGTTCATATTTCTCCTCGTTGAGCTTAATGCTG
>JBDTLC010000182.1:0-10436 GCA_039935015.1 Paralcaligenes sp.
ATCCGGGTGAGCCTGTAAATGGCTTGCCCAAAAATACCTTGTTGTCTGAGTCGTGCCGCGCGGGGTTAAAGAGAAAGGCGCCTTTTGCAACAAAATAGGGTGCAAAGCGCCGGGCGGGGCGAATCGGCCGGCCATTAATGTGGAGTCCTGCGCCACTTAGAATGCGCGCCAGTTCCTGCACATCGCCTTGCGTATAGCCACTATCAGCTCCCATGGTGTGCAGCTCCATGATTTCACGGGCGTAGTTTTCGTTGGGCTTGCCCTTGGCGTTGCGCGCGTTATCCAGGTACTGCAGCATCGCCGGGTGCATGAGTGTCGCCATGAGCAAGTCCTGGAATTTTCCCAGCACGTGCGGACGTATGGCCTGTTCTTCATAGTCTGCAATGAAGATGGGGGTGATGCCTTTATGGCCGTATACATTGAAATGGTTGTACCAGAACCAGACGAGCTTTTCCTGTAGTTGATTGCTACAGTAAAGCGCTCGTAAGGTGCGCCGTTCGAAGGTCTGCGACAGGCTTTGCTGGTCGTATTGCCGACGTACTGCCTTAGCTGCGTCTACCTGGCCACTGGCACGTGCGGCTTTCAGCGCGTCTTGACGTTCTTGCCATATTTGTACAGGATTCTGGTGCTCGATACCCAGCTGATCGATGCGTGTCTGGACGTTGGCGGGCAAACAACGGTCGCCTACGTAATGCAGTTGATCATCAACCCATTTGTTGCGGCCCTCTTGGGCGAAGCTTTGCAGTGTTTGCGTGGTGGGGCCATAGGTGATGCGTTGCATCAATTGCAAGTCGGCAGCGCTGATCGTCGCTTGCGCGCGCGCTACGCCCCAGGCACCCAACAGGCACAGGGCGCTTGCCACGATTTTTGCTCGACTGGTATTCATCGATCGCTTCAGATGATGGTGTGAAGCGATGTTGCATCAATTCGGTCAGCCTGTCTGTTTCAAACGCTTTCACCTGTGCGCTAAGTTATTTCAACGCGTTTCGTGGCTGACGCTTGCGTGTCAGGCGTGACGCAGTTCTTTGCGAATCACCTTGCCTGTGGCTGTCATGGGCAGCGAGTCGACAAAGCGAATTTGACGAGGATACTCGTGGGCCGCCGCTTTGCGTCTGACGTGATTTTGAAGTTCCAGAACCAAGGAGTCGCTGGCGCTATAGCCATCGTTCAGAATAATGAAAGCCTTGACCACCTCGGTGCGGTCTTTGTCCGGCACACCGACCACGGCTGCCATTTTCACGGCGGGGTGTCCCAGCAGGCAGTCTTCGATGGGGCCGGGGCCAATTCGATAGCCGGCACTGGTGATGACGTCGTCGTTGCGACCCACAAACTGTATGAAACCCTGGTCGTCGCGAATTCCGCGGTCACCGGTGATCAGATAGTCGCCCGCAAATTTTTCTTTGGTGGCCAGTGGGTTTTGCCAATAATTCAGGAACATTACCGGGTCGGGTGACCGCACGCCGATATGACCTTCAATGCCATTGGGCACAGGTTGGCCGTTATCATCGACCATATCAACGGTATGCCCCGGCACTGCGCGACCCATGGTGCCTATCAGCGGGTCGAACAGCGCCGAACAGGCCGACACAATCATATTGCACTCGGTCTGTCCATAGAATTCATTGATGGTCAAGCCCAGAGTCTTCTTTCCCCATTCGATCAATTCCAGTCCCAGCGATTCGCCGCCGCTGGCGACGGACACCAATTTCAAAGGCCAACGCTTGCCGGGGTTTTCGGCTGACCTGAGCATTTTCAGGGCGGTGGGGGGTAAAAATGTATGAGTCACCCCATGACGGGACATCAGGTCGTAGGCGGAGGCCGCATCAAATTTCGCGAAGCGGCATGCCAGCACGGGCACGCCGTGATGCCAGGCAGGCAGCAGCACGTCGAACAAGCCGCCGATCCAGGCCCAGTCGGCTGGGGTCCACATTAGCTCCGCCTGGCGAGGGAAAAAATTATGTGATATTTCTACTCCCGGCAGATGGCCCAGCAGCACGCGATGGGCGTGCAGTGCGCCTTTGGGCTTGCCTGTCGTGCCCGAGGTATAAATAATAACCGCCGGATCCTCTGCCCGCGTGTTGATTGGCGTGAAGTCGGCCGGTTCTCGTTCCAGTTCGCGCCAGAATGACAGACAGTCCTGAGTTGACTGGGCGGCTTCTATGTCGAACAGAACCTTCAGTTCGGGCAAGGTGCTTCGTACTTCCGCCAGTTTCCCACGCCCTTCCTGATGGGTAATAAGCGCGCGCGCACCCGAGTTGCTGATGCGAAACTGCAGCGCCTCGGTTCCGAACAGAGTGAATAGGGGAACTGCGATAGCGCCGATTTTGTAAATCGCCAGATGCGCAATGGCGGTTTCCAACGCTTGAGGCAGAAAAATGCCGACGCGATCACCTTGTTGAAGGCCTTGTTTGACTAGCACGTGCGCGAACTGGTTTGAGAGCGCTTTTAGCTCATCAAAGGTATAGCGCGTTTGCTCCGTAGGGGATTTTTCGGTAATTAACGCTAGACGTCCAGAGCCATCGGCCCACTTATCGCAAGCGTCGAGGCCAATGTTGTAATACTCGGGAATATTCCATTTAAAAGCCTGAACGGTAGCGTCGTAGTTGTGTTGAGCGTTAAGCATTTTGTCGTCCCTTATCTTGCCTCTTATGCTAGCACCGTTTGCCGTTGGCGTGACAGCGGGCAGGGCCATAGCCACGGTTTACAATGATGCGTTTAAACTTATGAGCTAGGGTCTGCGCTATGTCGTCTATTCTTTCCGTATCAAAATTAGGTCGTATTGCTTTGCTGGCTGTATCGGCCCTGTTGGCGCAGCCCGTTTTTGCGCATGCACATCTTAAAGCCCAGGATCCTACCGCTGGCACTACCGTCGACGTAGCACCTAAGATGATAGAGCTTAAATTTACCGAAGATGTTGAACCTGCATTCAGCGGAATCGTTCTTACAGGGGCCAAAAATGCGTCGATCCAACTGGGCGCACCGAAGGTCGATTCGAAAGACCCTGCGCATTTGATCATACCGGTTAAGGGGACAATGCCTGCGGGCTCCTATCAGGTGAACTGGCACGCCGTTTCGGTCGATGGCCACAAGTCGAAGGGCGACTACACCTTCAACGTCAAGTAAAACGTGAGCGTACATGCCGCCTATGTGCTAGTGCGCCTGATTCATTTCAGCGCAATATACCTGTTGTTTGGCCTGTCTGTTTATACCGAATGGCTGACGCCAGTTTCGTTTCGCGAACAGTGCAGAGACAGAACACGCGCCTGGCTTTTATTCAGCAGCGTTATTGCGGCTTTGGGGGCAGTGGCGCTGCTGTTGCTGCAGGCTGGGCAAATGGGCAATGGTTGGTCCGATGTATGCAAGCCCGCTACTTGGTTGGCCGTACTGGGCACCGAGTTCGGGCATGTCTGGCGGTGGCAGTTGGTTCTGTCCGGCCTCGCCGCAGGGGTTGCGCTATTCGGGCCACAACGATACGTGCATACGGCGCTGCTCCTGCTCTCCCCATTGATTTTGCTATGCATGGCTTTCGTCGGGCATGCGGCGATTCATCAGGGAACCCTTGGTGTCCTTGCCCGGTTCAATCAGGCTGTGCATCTGTATACGGGTGCGTATTGGCTAGGCTGTTTAGTTCCGCTATGGTTGACACTGGGCTACCTGAAAACAGATTATCGCTCGGCAGTCGTCCGCACGCACATCACGTTTTCAACGTTCGGCCATATTGCGGTTGCGGGCGTCATTGTGAGCGGCATCGTTAATGTTGGCCTAGTGTTGGGCACGTGGCCGTTTGATTGGGCCTCGATTTATCAGCGTCTGTTACTGATAAAAATAATGCTGGTGGCTCTAATGATTTTGCTGGCGTTGATGAACCGCCACGTGTTGATGCCTGCAATGGATCGCAATTCAGAGCGGGCCAACAGAATGTTTGGCCGGACGGTAGCTCTGGAAACGCTGCTCGGTATCGGTGTGTTGGCTTTGGTGAGTGCGTTTGCAACGCTCGCACCGGTATAGTTTTAACCGTTGGCCCGAGGTTGGCCGCTTATTAAGAAATCAGGGGCTGGTTCAGGGGGCTATCCGCGTTTATGCCCGGCGCGCCATTCTACAGCCCCTATGGTGATACCGCTCGTGCAGATGATGGCTATGCCTAGCCAGGTCAGCGCGTCGGGGAATTGGCCCCAGATCAGCCAGCCCAGCGTGCTGGCGCTGATGATCTGGAAGTAGATAAATGGCGCCAGCAAAGAAGCTGAGGCGTTTCGGTAAGCCTGAATCTGCAACAACTGTCCGGCGCAGCCCCAAAATCCTGTGGATAGCAGCACGACCCATTGCACGGTGGTCAGTGATGCTAGCGCCGGTAGCGCCGTGGGTAGTATTAAGGGTAGGGCCAGGGTCAGGCATACACTACCCACCGCGCCGCTCCATATCAGGGTAGTGAATGGATCGTCGATCGCTACGCGTCGGGTCGCGATGTATTGGGCGGCGAAGATAAAGGCCGTGATAAGCCCGAGAATTGTCCCCACAGGGTCCAGGCCGCTACTGGGACGAATTATAATAAGGACACCTGCAAAGCCCACACCCGCGGCAATCCAGCGTGACATACGTGACGGCTCACGTAGAACCCATGGGGCCAACGCCAGAACGATTAGAGGCGCCAGGAAGTTAATGGCGGTGGCTTCGGCTTGAGGCAGGTGGCGAAGCGTTGCAAAAAACGACAAAGTTGCCACCAGCATAATTGAGCCACGTAGTATTTGGTCGCGAGTGCGCAGGCTGCGCAGTGCCCGCAGGCCACGCGATGGCAGCACTAGTGCCAGTACCAGAGCGAGATGGACGACGTAGCGAACCCAGCACAGAAACAGCAGCGGCACGCCTACCCCCATTACCCATTTGCCGCTGGCGTCCAACCCCGACAAGGCCCACGTCGACAGCACCAGCACGATGATGCCAATGACCGGGTTGGTCGTGCCAAGTTTAATTGAGTGCCGTGAAATGGAGGCCGTTTCGTTCAAGGATCGTGCGGTGGGATTTTTTTCAGCGATAGCGGATCCCGCTGGGGTCGTCGGAGCGGGACGGCTTGGAAATGTCATGGTTAGTTGTGAATCAGACTGTGCGATGATTGTAGACTGAATTGCGGATAGCAAGAATGTAGTGGCAGCCCTTGTGGCTGCCAAATAATCGACATTCGAGCGCTAAGGATATCTGGCTGCCGATGCGGGCGTATATAAGATCTCCCTGTTGAGATTTTCCTGGTACGTTCCGTCCGGCTGATTATTTTGCATTAAACCAAATGTTTACATTGCCTGTAATAAACAATGGAGGAAGTGATGAGCCCCAGCTCAAGACACGGTGCACCAGCCGCATCGGCTTGCCGGGATCAAGTCCGTCAAAAGCATGGGTATCAAGATGGCTGCCCAACATCGGTATGCACTTTTCCGTTCCGTTCCAGCAAAGTGTCGTCTGTACTATCGCGTTTCCCTTATAAGACTGGTTTGCGCTAGCCGTGGTGATGATCGAGCCCGGTGGTATGACTGTGCCAAACTTTATATGTGAATAGGTGACGGCTACGCTGGTATTCAAAGTGCTGATCGCTCGGCTGGTATGAGTGTCGGTCCAAGACGAATCGGTGGCATGCGCCACTGCCAGAAAAAAAGTCGGAACAAAAAGTAAGATCGATAGCTTGAGCACTTCATGCCTTGCTTAATTTGACATCCGACATTATTTGCGGCTTGTGCGGGTAGCCGGTTTGCGTGTTTTCTTGGCTACAGCCGCTTCCGGTGCTGTTTGCACCAAGGTTTCCGTAGACGCCTGTTCTAGTACCACTTGGTCCGACACGGGCGGCGCTGCGGTTTCGGCCTTTTTCGCCGCGGGTTTACGCACGCCACGCCCATTGCGGCGTGTTGCGGGCTTGGCCTCGTCGTTGGCATGCGCAATGTTCACGGCGTCGCGCGGTGCTGGCACGTTCGTGGGCGCATCGACTGCAGGTTTATTACCCGCTATTTCGCCGTTGCTGCGATAAACATAAGTCCCTGATTTCTCGTCGCGACCGGATTCAAGCAGTCCGCGCGTCTGCGCTTCTTCAAGCAAATTGCCGAAAGCACGGAAACCGTAGTAGGACTCGCTGAAATCGGGTTTGCGGCGCTTGATTGCTTGTTTAAGCGCTGATGCCCAAATTTTTCCGCTGTCACCCTTTTCGGCGAGCAGTGCGTCGAAAGTCTCTACCGCCATTTCAACTGCCTTGCTTCTGCGGGCCTCGAGCTCGTCCCTGCGGCTACTTTCATCTTCAGGCGAACGCTTGGCAGCCGTATGGGTATGCCGTGTGTCGTGTTTGGCTGCCGCATGCTGAATCTCGCGCACCAGGTCGTCGTAAAAAATGAATTCGTCGCAGTTGGCGACCAGAAGGTCGGACGTGGAGTGTTTAACACCTACGCCTATCACCTGTTTGGCGTTCTCGCGCAGTTTCGAGACCAGCGGTGAGAAGTCGGAGTCGCCGCTGATAATGACGAAAGTATTGACATGGGCTTTGGTATAGCACAAATCAAGCGCGTCGACGACAAGGCGGATATCGGCGGAGTTTTTACCGGATTGGCGAACGTGCGGAATTTCGATCAGTTCGAAGTTGGCTTCGTGCATGGTCGCTTTGAAACCCTTGTAGCGCTCCCAATCGCAGTATGCTTTCTTGACAACAATGCTGCCTTTTAAAAGCAGGCGTTCGAGCACCGGCGTGATGTCGAACTTTTCGTGCTGAGTTTCACGTACGCCGAGTGCGACGTTTTCAAAGTCGCAAAATAGCGCCATGCTGACATTGTCCGAGGATGAAGCCATGCGGTTCTCCAGTTTGGCATTAGTAAGATTTACCCCATATCATAAGCAGTATTTGCTTCCATTATTTTTTCTTTTTTAGGAGCCGGAATGTATTTGCCGCCTGTTTTTCGAGAAGACCAGATTGGCCTTTTACATGATTTGATTCGCGCGCACCCCTTGGCCACGCTTGTTACAGCCGGCCCCGGCGGCTTGATGGCCAATCTGATCCCGTTCCTGTTTTACCCCAATGAAGGTGAGCACGGCACCTTGCGCGCCCATTTGTCGCGCGGCAACCCTCAATGGAAAGAGCTGGATCGGGCCGATGAATGCATGGTGGTGTTTCAGGGAGCGAACGGCTATATCACGCCTTCCTGGTATCAAACCAAAAAAGAAACAGGAAAAGTGGTTCCAACCTGGAATTTCGTCACTGTCCATGCTTGGGGTGCACCCTGTATGAAAGAAGATTCGGGATGGTTAAACAGCCATCTCCATGATTTGACGTATTCCCAAGAGCATGCACGCGTTCCACCCTGGAAAATTGAAGATGCGCCAGCGGATTTTATTGCCACGCAAATGAAGGCGATTATTGGCCTGGAAATTGAGGTCAGCCGTATCGAAGGCAAATGGAAAGTTAGCCAGAATCGCCCACAAGTCGATCGTCTGGGAGTAGTGCAGGGTCTGCGCGCCCAAGGTGATTCCAGCCGCGTCATGGCCGATCTGGTCGCCGAACGGGCCAAAGACGCGTGAAGGAATTGCCTAAAAGATGCCCGCTATGAACGACGTTTTGGACTTGAATTCCTACTTGACGCGTATAGGCTATACCGGCGCAGCGCAGGCAACCTTGCCGTCCTTGCGCAGGCTGGCACTGCTTCACGCGGAGAGTATCGCGTTCGAAAACCTCAACCCGTTTCTCGGGCTACCGGTTAGCCTGGATCTGGCCGATGTCGAGCGCAAGCTGGTTCACGAAGGGCGTGGCGGCTACTGTTTTGAACAGAACCTGTTGTTCGGCCAGGCCTTGCGCTGCATCGGCTTCAATGTCGTCGATTTGGCGGCGCGCGTTCTTTGGAGCCGGCCCGACGATGCCCACACCGCGCGTACTCATATGCTTCTGGCCGTGACACTGGATGGCAACTGCCATATTGTGGATGTTGGATTTGGGGGCCAGACCCTGACCGGCGTGTTGGCTTTGCGGGCCGATACGCCTCAGGCGACGCCGCATGGCGAATTCCGGCTATTGCGCGATGGCGATCAATGGCGTATGCAGAGCCAGATTGCGCACGAATGGCGTAGCCTTTATCGTTTCGACTTTTCACCGCAATATGCGGTGGACTATGAAATTTGTAATTACTATCTTTCCACTTCTCCCCGCTCGCATTTCACGCAAAACCTGATCACCGCGCGAGCCACGCCCACTGCGCGCCTAGCCTTGCAAAATCGTGATTATGCCGTCTATACCCTTGACGGCGGATCTACCCGGCGCCGGCTGGAAACCCGCCAGGAAATCATGCGAGTGCTTGAAGACGATTTCGGCATTTCTTTAGCCAGTCTTCCGCAGTTGGCCGCACGACTCGATAAGTTGCCCTGATGGTTTAGGAAAGCGATCATTTCTAAATTGTCAACGATTGGCGTCGCGCCAGCCCATGCACGCAAAGGCCAAATACCAGACCCCAGAAGGCACTGCCGATTCCCATAATGGTCAGCCCTGATGCTGTGCATATGTATGTAACCAGCGCAGCTTCCCGACCCTTTTCGTTACCTAGCGCGCCTGCAAGACTATTGCCTATCGTGCCGAGCAAGGCTAATCCGGCAATGGCTGCAACTAGCTGCACCGGAAACGCCGTGAACAAGCCAACGACAGTCGCTCCGAAAATGCCGGTGGCCAGGTAAAAGACCCCGGCCCATACTGAAGCCATATATCGTTTGGCAGGATCGGGGTCGGCATCCTTGCTCATGCAGATGGCCGCGGTAATGGCGGCAAGGTTGAAGGAAAAACCGCCGAAAGATCCCAGCAGCAAGCCAGTCCCTCCGGTCCAGCTAATAAGCGGTGTGGCCGGTGTGTCGTAGCCATTGGCCCGCAGTACTGCCAACCCTGGAACATTCTGCGATGTCATGGTGACAATAAACAAAGGAATGCCCACGCCTATAAGGGCAGAAGGAGAAAATTCGGGCATCATGAAAAGCGGCTTGGCCGGTGTCCAGGCCAGCATCTCCAGATGCAGCAATCCTAATGCGCCGGCGCTTGCAATGCCCACCACCAATGCAAGCGGCACTGTGTAGCGTGGCACCCATATTCGTGCCAGTAAATAGGTGATGAACATCAGCCCAACCATCAGCCACTGGGTCTGCAGCGCGGTGAAAAGATCTATCCCGAAGCGCGTCAGAATCCCCGCCAGCATGGCTGCCGCGATGTGCCGCGGAACGTAGAGCATGATTTTCTGAAACCAACCTGTTATGCCGCTAATGGTAATCAGCAAAGAGGAGAATAGAAATACCGCTATCGCCTGATGCATGTTCAGGCCTGACAAGCCCGTGACCAGTAGCGCCGCTCCGGGCGTGGACCAAGCGGTTAGCACCGGACTGCGGTAATACAGCGACAGCCCTATGCAGCTTGCCCCCATGCCTATCCCCAAAGCCCACATCCACGAGTCCAGTTCTGCGGGCGTTGCGCCGGCGGCGCTCGCAGCCTGAAAGATAATGGCTACTGAACTGGTGTAGCCGACCAATACGGTGATGAAGCCAGTGGAAATAGGCGAAATCCTGAACCAGTTGCGTATAGATGGCATGGTGGGTGTCACAGTTGTGATGTGTGAGAGGCAGCACCTGCGCGACCCAGATCGTGCTGTATCTGCCTAGCGTACCGATTTCCAAAATTCGGCGGGCGCCTTGGATTCGAGCTACTTTCCAGTGTACCGCTGCCACTGCGCAGTGCGCGTCGTGATTGCCCATCAACGCTCCTAATGAAGACGCTGCTGTAGATCTTGTTTATCCGCAAATCGGTCGCAGTGCACGACCAGCAGGAGCGAACGATTCAAGTCGCAGGGCAGGTTTTCCCTTACGTTGCCCCAGACGCCGCGCCGCCATCTGTCACAGCCGTATAGCTCTTGAGAAACTCGGTGAATTGCTGCAAAACCCTCGAAGCGTTATTCACTTCCCAGATGGCGAAAGTGGGTATGACTTCGGTGATATCGGAAATAGGCTTCACCACAACACCGGCGCGGAAATCATTGCGTGCGCAGCCTGCATATACGCTCACCCCTATGCCGGCTGCCACCATTCCGAAAATCCCCGAAGTGTTTGACGCTTCCTGCACTATATTGGGATAGAAACCTGCTTCGTAACACACATTGAACAACAGCTTGCGAAAGGTACTGAATGAGTCTTCTGTTCCCAGGACGAATGGCTCTTGGGCAAGATCGGCAAGGCGCAGCTGCGGAAGTGACGCGAGTCGATGCGTGTCGGGCAATAGTGCAACGAAATCGTTGGTTTCGAGCAGCGCGTTGCAAATTCTGCTGTTCTGAACCTTGCCTATAACAAAACCAATATCAATCGAGCCATCGAGAACGGCCGCACGCAACTGTGCACTAGGCGCATATTCCAAGTCGGTGATGACGTCGGGAGACTGCTTCCAGTATCCGCGCAGTAGG
>JBDTLC010000183.1:0-9844 GCA_039935015.1 Paralcaligenes sp.
GAGATGCTGAAAACCAAATTCGAATATAAGGCAAGCGACCTGCTATGAAAGGCCACCGGCCATCACACCATGCACAGGCGCGACGTGGCGAATAAACGGGGTACGACAAACGAACATATGGAAAACCGGTGGCAGCGACAAGGACGGCCACTACATTCACAACGTACATGTCATCGATCTGGCCGCCCCTGTGGCGGCCAGATCGATGACGAAGACTGCATCTGCTTTAAAAATTATCCAGTACTGCCCCCGTGCTGGCATTCGAACAATTGAACGCAAACTTGGCCTGCACACCCCGGGTGTAACGTGGCACCGGAGCACGCCAAGCGGCGCGGCGGCGGGCAATTTCTTCGTCAGGCACATTCAATTGCAGCAAATGATGGCGCGAGTCGATAGTGATGGAATCACCTTCCTGAACCAAAGCTATACAGCCGCCCACCGCGGCCTCGGGCGACACATGGCCTACGACCATGCCCCAAGTACCTCCAGAAAACCGGCCATCGGTAATCAAACCGACCGAATCCCCCAGCCCAGCGCCCACCAGAGCGCCGGTAGGCGCCAGCATTTCCGGCATGCCCGGGCCCCCTTTGGGACCCAAATAGCGCAACACCATCACATCGCCCGCCTTGACCTTGCCATTTAGAATGGCTTCAAGGCCAGACTGCTCATCCTCAAACACCTTGGCAGGGCCAGTCATGACCGGGTTCTTCAAGCCAGTGATCTTGGCCACGGCCCCCTCGGGTGCGAGATTGCCTTTGAGTATGGCCAGATGACCTTGCGGATAAAGCGCCTTGTCTATGGTGTGAATGACGTGCTGGTCGGCTGGCGGAGCATCGGGAACATCTTTCAAGACTTCTGCAATAGTCTGGCCGGAAATAGTGACGCAATCGCCGTTGAGCAGGCCGGCGTTGAGCAACATTTTCATGACCTGAGGCACACCGCCTGCCTTATGGAAATCAACCACCAGATACTGGCCGCTGGGCTTCAAATCGCAGATGACGGGCACGCGCTGGCGCACGCGCTCGAAATCGTCAATAGTCCACTCCACGTCGGCCGCATGGGCGATGGCCAGGATATGCAGCACCGCATTGGTCGAGCCACCGGTGGCCATCACGACACTGACCGCGTTCTCGATGGACGCACGGGTCACCACGTCGCGCGGCTTGATGTCCTGCTTAATCGCACTAATCAGAACGCGTGCCGATTCGGCGGCGGATTCGAGCTTCTCACGATGCACATTGGCCATCGTGGAGGAATACGGAAGGCTCATGCCCAGAGCCTCGAAGGCTGAGCTCATGGTGTTGGCGGTGTACATGCCACCGCATGAACCACTGCATGGGATGGCATGCAATTCAATTTGCTTCAGATCATGATCGGACATGCGACCGGCGGCGTTTTCACCCACGGCTTCAAACACGCTGACGATATTCAAATCCTGATTGTTGTAGTGACCTGCCAGAATCGTTCCGCCATAAACGTAGATAGACGGTACGTTGGCGCGCAGCATGCCCATCATGCCACCTGGCATATTTTTGTCACAGCCGCCAATAACCAGCACGCCATCCATCCACTGACCCTGTACACAGGTTTCTACACAATCGGCAATGACCTCGCGCGAGATCAGGGAATACTTCATTCCCTCAGTGCCCATGGCCATACCGTCGGAAATCGTGGGCGTGCCGAACATCTGCGCATTGCCGCCAGCCTCTTCAATGGCCGCTGCGGCTGCATCGGCCAGCGGCTGCAAGCCGCTATTGCAAGGCGTAATAGTGCTTTGGCCGTTAGCGATGCCCACCATCGGTTTATCGAAATCTTCTTCCTTGTAACCCAAGGCGTAATACATGGAACGGTTCGGCGCCCTCGCCTTGCCCTGCGTGATGTTTGCCGAACGCAGGCGTTTGCTTGTGCTCATTACTTTCCTCTCTAGATGGTTTCAGGCTCGTGCACGGTATTTTATGCGGCCATGCACCACTTTGCAGTTTACTGCCGAATGATGTGTCGACCGCAATCCGCTACGAGTTATGTAATGGCACCCCTTGTCGGTGCTATATATGCAGAAAAATGGCACCCACAAGGGGCGCCACTACAAAAACGGATCGGTATCGTAAACGGAACGCTGTCGGATACCGAACCGATGTCGTATAACGGATCGGTGTCGTATAGTGAGCGCTGTGTCTATTTTCGCCAAGGAATCCCCGTGAACGTGTCCGCCCGTTGTCCTGCCGAACTATCCTCCGATTTGCGCAATGATATCCGCTTGCTGGGAAAAACGCTGGGTGAGGTTATCAGGGAATGCGAGGGCAAGGCGATATACAACACCATTGAGCGGCTGCGCCGCGCGGCCGTGGCCTTCAGGCGCGAGGGTAAGACCAAAGACAGTGAGCTGCTCGAGAAACAGATCAAGGGCCTGGACAATGAAGAAGCCACTTCGGTCATTCGCGCATTCACTTATTTTTTGCATCTCTCTAATATTGCCGAAGATCGTGATCAGAACCGGCGCAAAAGAAGCTACGCACTGACCGAAAGAAAGCCCCGGCGCGGTAGCCTGCAGCACGCCATTGAGCTGCTGAAAGACCAGGGCGTGGGCAGCCGGAAGATTCGGCGCTACCTGGAAGACGCTTGCATTGTTCCGGTATTGACAGCGCATCCTACCGAAGTGCAGCGCAAAAGCACGCTGGACGTGCATCGTGAAATCGCCATCCAATTAAGCCATCGTGACGCCACGCTCACCTCGACCGAGGAAGCATGGCTGCAGCAACGGCTCACCGGCCTGGTCGAAACGCTTTGGCAAACTCGGCTACTGCGCCGACAGAAGCTGACTGTAGACGACGAAATCGACAACGCTCTGGGCTTTTATCAAAGCACGTTCTTCAGAGCCATCCCACGACTGTATCAAGATCTGGCCCACTGGCTGAAACGCCCCGGACACTCGATCTTCCAGGTTAACGCAACCCCCTTGCCGCCTTTTCTGCGCATGGGCAGCTGGATAGGCGGGGATCGCGACGGCAATCCCAATGTCAACGCAGCCACGCTGGAACACGCGTTGTTGCGCCAAGCAGGCGCCGTGCTGCAGCATTATCTGCAAGAGGTCAAAGACCTTGGTACCGAGCTTTCAATATCGCAAACACTTGGCGTAGTGAGCCCAGAAATGGTCGCACTTTCTGCCGCCAGCCAAGATCCGTCACCGCACCGCGTCGATGAGCCTTATCGCCGCGCCTGCATTCACCTGTACGCGCGGCTGGCCGCTACGGCCCACGCGCTGACAGACCGACCGCTGGCCTTGCATCCCACTTACCCGGCGCCTGCCTACCGCACGGCGGCCGAGTTCCAGGCCGACCTGCAAATCATCTCCGACTCGCTCGCCGGTCACCACAGTGGCCTTGTCGGCTTATTGCATCTCAATAGCCTGATCCAGGCCGTCAGCGTGTTCGGTTTCCATTTGGCCACCATCGATCTGCGCCAAAGCTCCGACGTGCACGAGCGCGTGCTGACCGAGTTGTTCAAAGCGGCCCGAGCACGCGTAAACGGCGAGGCGGTAGACTATACAGCGCTTTCAGAAGAAGACCGCGTTGTGTTGCTGCGCCGCGAAATCCAGGAAACCCGGCCACTCGTATCGCCGTGGATCACCTATTCCGCCGAAACCGAAAAAGAACTGGCGATACTTCGGGCCGCCGCTGCAGGACGCCGTCGCTATGGCCCGCAAGCCATACAACAAACTATTGTGTCTCACACCGAAACCCTGAGCGATCTGCTTGAAGTGCTAGTGCTACAGCAAGAGACGGGACTCATCGTCCCACCATCAGTTCAGGTCTCGGCCCAGCCCGATCAGGGCTTGATGGTCGTGCCGCTGTTTGAGACCATCCCCGATCTGGAACGTGGACCCGAAATCATGGCCGCCTGGCTAGACTTGCCCGAAGTGGCTGCACGCATACGCCACACTCATGGCGGAATCCAGGAAGTCATGCTGGGCTATTCCGACAGCAACAAAGACGGCGGTTTTCTGACCTCAACCTGGACGCTTTATCATGCCGAGCGCCAACTGGTGGAGGTATTTAAGAATCACAAGACGCGCTTGCGCCTGTTTCACGGCCGTGGCGGCTCGGTCGGACGCGGCGGTGGCTCGAGTTTTGATGCCATATTGGCGCAGCCGCCAGGCACCGTGAATGGCCAGATCCGCCTTACAGAACAAGGTGAAGTCATACAAAGCAAGTACAAGGATGCAGATGTCGGGCGCTGGCACCTGGAACTGTTGGCCGCCGCCACGCTTGAGGCCAGCCTGACGCCGCACCAGTCGGCGTCTCAAACAGAAGATGAAAACATGGCACGTTACGGCGCTGTGCTAAATCTGATGTCGGCCACAGCGCAAAAAACCTACCGGAAACTGGTGTATCAGACTCCAGGCTTCGCCGATTACTTCTTTGCCTCGACGCCCATCCTTGAAATCGCCGGTCTCAATATTGGCTCACGGCCCGCCGCGCGCAAGCCCAGCCAGCGCATCGAAGACCTGCGCGCCATACCGTGGGGGTTTTCGTGGGCGCAATGTCGGCTTATGTTGACCGGCTGGTTCGGTCTGGGCACCGCCATGCAGTCTTATCTGGAGCAAGGCGGGCCGGACTGCCCCACTCATCGCGACGAACGGCTGGATCAATTACGCAGCATGGCACGCGACTGGCCCTTCTTCTACACCCTGCTTTCCAATACGGAAATGGTTCTGGCCAAAACCGATCTGGCCATTGCCAAACGCTATTCAAAACTGGTCCCAGACAAGTCACTGCGTGAGCACGTGTTTGATTGCATACAACAAGAACACGCCTTGACGCTGGCAATGTTCAAGCAAGTGACACAACGCGAACTACTGGACGACAACCTGCCATTGCGCGTCTCACTGGGCGAACGTTTCGCCTACATTGATCCGCTTAATCACTTGCAGGTGGAGCTATTGCGACGGCATCGCGCCCACCGCACGGCAGTGGGCCAAACCGGCGAAGAGAGCAGTAGCCAGCGCGCCATCCACATGACCATTAACGGAATTGCTGCAGGCTTGCGAAATTCTGGTTAGAAAATGGCAGCCACCCGGGTTGCCGCTAGCAAAACGCGCTCTCCGCTACTGTAGTAGCAGCCCTTGTCTGGGCGATTCTTGTACATCAAGTCTTATATATAAATTAGGTATATATTTATAACTATAAATAATTATAATATGGCCATGTATCTAACACGCTTGGCTGGATCAGTTGCTTCGTTTGGTGTTGCCCAACGAGTCTGCGATCAATAGCGGGCGTTCTGACTGTACGGAGGGGCCATGCTGCTGGTAATTTTTTTGGGTGGCCTTATCGGCCTGGTGTTAGGCCTGACGGGGGCCGGCGGCGGTATTCTAGCGGTACCGGCACTGGTGGTGGGTTTAGGATTCAGCATGACAGCAGCTACTCCGGTGGCGCTGCTGGCCGTTGGCGCCGCTGCCATGGTCGGCGCCATGGACGGGTTAGCGAAAAAAATTGTCCGCTACAAAGCAGCCCTGCTTATGGCGGTTATTGGTTCATTGGTCTCCCATTTGGGAGTCAGGCTGGCCCAGATCGTTCCCGAAACGCTGCTGATGACGCTCTTTAGCATCATTATGTTTTTGGTGGCCTACCGCATGATGCTAAAAGCACGACAGGCATCAGGCTCACTCCATGAAAACGCGCCAGACCAGAAACACTGCATGCTTAACCCTGCTACCGGCAAGCTGCACTGGACGCGACGCTGCACCATCACCATGGCCGGTATCGGCGCCACCACGGGGTTATTTGCTGGTCTGCTGGGTGTGGGCGGAGGGTTTATCGTCGTGCCCGCCTTCAAACGCTACACCAATATCGAAATGCACAGTATTGTGGCCACCTCGCTGATGGTAATTGCCTTGATATCCATCAGTACCGTCGCCGGCATATTGCTCGCAGGTGCTCACATTTCAAGGACTGGCCAAGTATTCGTTGCCGCAGCAATCGCGGGGATGGTGCTGGGCCGCCTCACGGCGGCGCACGTGCCAGCACAGCTGCTACAGATCACATTTTCAATTCTCACGGCCATAGTCGCCGTGATTCTACTGACCAAGACCTATTTTCCCGGCGCATTGGCGTAGTCCGACAAAGAATTCCAGCGACATTAACGACCGGGCTCCACGCGGCGACGCTCTTTTCCGCCGTCCGAGCCGCGTTCTTCGCCAGTATGGGGCTGCGCGGCTTGGCGATGCTGCTGCGCTTGCGGACGCTCAGTAGCGGGCTGCTGTGGTGCTGGCCGCTGTTGCGGTACTGGCCGCTGTTGCTGTGGCGCTGGCTGCTGCTGTGGTGCTGGCCGCTGCTGTGGTACTGGCCGCTGTTGCTGTGGCGCTGGCTGCTGCTGTGGTGCGAGCCGCTGTTGCTGCGGTCCAGGCCGCTGCTGCGTTTCTGGCCGCTGTTGCGGCGCAAGTCGCTGTTGCTGTGCTTGTGGGCGTTCAGTGATAGGTTGTCGCGGTGCTCGTCGTTGCTCAGACGCAGGCCGTTGCGGCTCAGGCTGCTGTGCCTGGGGGCGCTCATTAAAGGACTGCGGACGAACTGCGGCAGGCCGCTGTTGCGATTCACGCAGCACCGTATCGGGCCTCGACGGACTGCGACCCTGTTCTCGCAAGACGGCACGCTCTGCCGCCTGTCTTTGCGTGGGGTCAGCGAGCTGCTGGCGCTGCATATTGGCCGTCCCGCGGTACTGTTCGCGTACCGCCGAACGGGCACCGGACGGCTCGGCATGCTGAAAGCGCCCCGCCGCAGCCGGGCCACGGTAATCCGCCCCATGCCGACGGTCGGCGTTATAGACCCACCGGTTGTTGGTAATACGTGTGTTGTTAAATCTGTTGTAGCGAACCACATTAATGCTTACGTCGTGCCGACGCCAATCTACATGACCCCACAAGGCGGGACCGACCACCAAGCCCGCGCCAAACGAAAAGAACACGCCAGCGGCCGGATAGTAAGTTGCGGGATGCCAATAAAAAGGCCTGTAGACGGGGTACATCCAGGGGCCAAATACCACCAGCGGATTGTAGATCGGCACATAGACTACGTCTGGCTGAACAGGAACAATCTGAATAATGGGAGATCCGTCGTTGCTGACCAGCACCGTTTGTTGCGGGCTTGTCCTCAAGTTTCCAGCCGCTCGGGCACGGATGCGCAGGCGCTGCACCGCATCCATTACATCTGGCTGCTGATCCAGAAAAGCATCGCCCAATTGTTGGGTCCAGTCAATCTTGTCGTTCATCATTTGCAATACATCGGGGAATGCGGCAAGCGACTTGACGCTAGCATCCCAGGGCTCGTTGTACAAAGCCTGCGACAACCGCGAATCGGACATCGCTCGGGGCTGCGCAGACCGCCAACGGGCGGCATCCACCACTTCTAAGGGGTAAGTCGATGCCATCAGCACCTGCGATAGCAGAGAGTCCGGATACAAGGCCACGGGAGCGACCAACTGCTCAAGTTGCGGAGGACTTAGCAGTGGGGCCGCCCGCGCCGGTACTGCGGCAAAGGCGAACGTCGCTAGCAAATAGGCACAGACCGACGTCACGGAAACCAGCTTGCGCCATACCGCCAGCAACCACATCTGCTTGGCGAGGCCGACGGTTTTTGGGAAGCACATAGTCATATTTTTCGACTCCAGAACCGAACGCTTTAAATCAGGAACTTCAACTCTTGCCAGTACGACTGTAGGGTCACGGTTTCGTTCACAGCCTTGAAACACGGCGAAATATCTCAGCCATTTTTAATGGCCTGACGTTACAACGCTGACAATTCTTGCCAATTAATACTGTGGACGCGTTTCTCTAGAGGAAATCGGCAAGTTGAAAGGAAGTGATCTTATTCATCGTCATCGCGTGAAATCAGTCCCTGAACAATATAATGGGCGGCAAATCCTGCGTTTTGCATGGGAAACCGCACATCAACAGAAAATACATGGCCACTTTCCCTAAAATAGCGCTCTCCCTGCACCTCCATTCACGCGCCCCAGCAACTTGGTGTACGCGTCGAATTAAAAATCTCGTGGGATGGCCGTCGGGGAATCGGAGGCCCCAAAGATGAAGGCTACACACATACCCTGGGCGCTGGCGGGTGGCTCGGCCGTAGCCGTGGGCTTTGCGCGATTCGGGTATGCGCTGATCCTGCCTGCGATGCAAACGGATATGCACCTGAACTATGCGCAAGCCGGCTGGCTCAATACCACCAACTCAATCGGCTATCTGTTGGGCGCTTTGCTGACGATCTATTTCGTCGCGCGCCTGGGAAACCGGAACTTGTTCGTCGGCGGGATCGTGCTGACTACGCTGACCGTGCTGGCCTGTGGATTAACGCGAGACTTCCATCTTCTGGCCTTGTTCCGATTCCTTTCGGGGCTGGGTGGCGCAGGCACGTTCATTTGCGGCGGAGTGCTCGCTGGTGTGCTGGGCATGCGCTCCATCGTGATTTTTTTCAGCGGCGGTGGGGTAGGAATGTTGCTGGCCGGCGCCACGCTCCCCTGGTTGTTCGACTCCGCAGGAGCCACCGCGTGGCCCTTGGCGTGGCTGGCGATTGGCAGCGTTTGCGTACCGCTCTCCGTTGCGTCCGTTTGGGCCGCACGACAGATCACCGAACCGTCCAGTGTGCAGACTTCGGCAGCCTGGGATTGGCGTCGCAGCGTGGCCACCTTAAGCGCCTACTTCTTATTCGGTCTGGGTTATATCGCCTATATGACATTCATCGTTGCATGGCTCAAGGCCGACAAAACCATAGCAATCAGCCTGGCAAGCGCGACCTCTGTAATGTGGAGCATTCTGGGTGCCGCGACCCTCGCATCACCCAGGCTATGGCGCAGGGTATTTAATGGCCGCCGCGACGGCAAGCCGATGGGCCTTGCGCTGGCTACGGTCGCCCTAGGCGCGGGAATCCCGCTGCTGATTCCAAATATAGGCGGAGCGTGGTGCTCGGCGTTATTGATGGGCGCGAGCGTATTCATGGTCCCCTCCGCAGTCACCAGCTTCGTCAAAATAAGCTTTGCCCGGCCCGCCTGGGGACACGCCATGGCCGTTGCGACGACGCTGTTTGCCGTGGGCCAGGCCATCGGGCCAGTCGCCACCGGATGGATCAGCGACCTGTCAGGCTCGCTTAGCGCGGGCCTGGGGGTATCGGTTGGTATATTGATGGCAGCTGCACTTATCGCATTAACCCAAAAACCGATAACCGACAAGAATACCCTGACCGATTGAGTACCTCCACCGTTAATGGGAAAGAGCCTATAAAGAGATTCTTATGCTCCAATAGCCCGCGGTAGAAAACAAAAACCCTGAATAATCAGGGTTTTACATTTGGATGATGGTCGGGGCGACATGATTTGAACATGCGACTCCTGCGTCCCGAACGCAGTACTCTACCAGGCTGAGCTACGCCCCGACTTAAGACTGACTATGAGTTGGATTATGCATTGCTAATCCGGCCTACTTCGATACATGGCACCCACAAGGGGTGCCGCTACATATTCGGAATTGGCGCCCCAAAGAACGAATGATTTTAGCAAATTCTGGCGGACTCGTTCCCGGGCGACGCACCGCGCCATTCCAACAACGACCAGGCAGGCTCGACGCACTGCGCTCTAGTGATCCCTTTCGACCGCAAAAGTGCAAAATTTCAACAGGGTTTCCCGATAGGCAGACGGCGGGTAGTCGGCGATAGCCTGACGAGCCAACCCCGCTTCGGCGACCGCAGCCTGGCGCGTGTAGTCAAGCGCATCGGTATCGTGTATGGCTCGGGCCACAGCCGCGAAATCGGCATCGCCCGCCTTAATCGCGTCTTGAATCAATTGCTTCTGGGCG
>JBDTLC010000184.1:0-21311 GCA_039935015.1 Paralcaligenes sp.
CCAGGCCCAGAGTTGCCGGCTGCCGAGGTATCTGTACGGCCCCGCCAAACGCGGCGAGAAAGGCACCCAGGGCGAACACACTGGTAAACAGCCAAGCTTGATTAACGCCCAGCGCGCCCAACATTTCGCGATCCTGGGTGGCTGCGCGAATCAGCGCGCCCCAGCGCGTGCGTGTCAACAGCAACCAAAGGCACACCAGCACAAGCGGACCCAAAACAATCAGCGCAAGGTCGTAGACTGGGAGATAACGATCAAAAACAGAAATCGCACCGCTCAGGCCCGGGGCCAGAGGCCCCAGCAAATCGTCGGGGCCCCACAACCAGAGCGTGGCGTCGTTGATGACCAGTACTAGCGCGAAGGTCGCCAGCAACTGGAACATTTCAGGCGCCCGGTAGATGCGCCGCAGTAAGCTGATTTCCAGCGCCGCGCCCAGCGCCCCCACACACAGCGCTGCACCGATCAGACTTAGCCAGAAACCCAATGGCCCCTGTCCCCAGTGCTGCGTGAACGTATACGCAATATATATGCCCAGCATATACAACGAGCCATGCGCAAAGTTGACAATACGCGTGACACCGAAAATAAGCGACAGACCCGCCGCCACTAAAAAAAGCGAGGATGCTTCTGCCAGACCATTCAGAAACTGAACGATAAAGCCGCTAAGAGGCATAGAGTCGGGCTCTACCGTTACGGGCAGCGCGCTTATTCACAATTAATCAGCGCTGGCGGGGCGCCACTTTCTGACTTGCGCGTCGCTGGGCTGAACCTGGGCACCATCCACGTACTTGAAGTTCTCCATAACCCCTTTGCCATCCTTCAGCGCCAGGGTTCCGACATAAGCACCCATGGTTGACTGATGGTCGATGCCGCGATACACGATGGGACCAAAAGGTGTATTGACCGGCAGGTTTTTAAAGGCCTTCACCAGCGCCTCAGTATCAGTTGACCCCGCGCGGGCGATGCCCGCGGCCAGCGACATAATCGTGTTGTAGCCCACGACCGAGCCCAGGCGCGGATAGTCGTGAAATTTGGCCTCATACGCGTCCAGAAACTTTTTGTGTTCGGGTGTGTTAATGGCATACCAGGGGTAGCCCGTTACCACCCAACCGACCGGAGTCTCTTTACCCAGCGGATCGAGATATTCGGGCTCGCCGGTCAACAGGCTGACCACGGACAGGTTTTTGAAAAAGTTGCGCTGTGTGCCGGCACGTACGAATTTGGCGAGGTCGCCCGCAAACAAGACATTGAACAGCGCCTGGGGCTTGGCGTCGGACAGCGCCTGCACCACATTACCCGCATCAATCTTGCCCAAAGGCGCGGCCTGTTCGGCTACGAATTCGACATCGGGCTGCGCGGCCTTGAGCAACGTCTTGAAGGTTGCAACGGCCGACTGCCCATACTCGTAATTGGGATACACCACCGCCCAGCGCTTCTTGTTCATTTTGACTGCGGCCGGAATTAGCATCGCTACCTGCATGTAGGTAGAGGCCCTCAGGCGATAGGTGTAATGATTGCCATCGGCCCAAACGATTTTATCGGTGAGCGGCTCGCTGGCCAGGAAGAAAACCTTTTTATGCCGGGCAAAATCCGTAACTGCCAAGCCGATATTAGACAGGAATGTACCGCACAACACGTCAGCTTTATCGCGCGTAAGAAGTTCTTGCGCAGCGCGCACGGCATCGCCCGGATTGGAGTTATCGTCACGCGTGACCAGCGCCAATTTTTTGCCATTGACTCCACCCGCTGCATTGACCTGCTCTATCGCCAGTTCCATGCCGTGTTTATATGGGCCCAGAAACCCAGGCTGCGTTTTATAACTATTAAGTTCGCCTATGGTAATGGTCCCCTGGGCGGACGAGGGAAAAGCAACGACGCTCAAGGCGCAGGCGCCCAGCAATCTGGCGTAATATCCTGTTCGGTACATTATGGATGCTTCCTGTTTTTAGCAACTAAGTGGGTTTCGCCGATAAATTGTACGCAATATAGCTATATAAGAGTCAACTGACTAAATATATACATATACACTAAGGTAGTTTAAACACCACTTGCCCACATCTTATGCGCGCGCAGATCTGGATTTTTATCGTTTCTAGCTTTTGTCTTTTGACGCTTAGCCGCTGTCTGCTGGCGGCATGGCAATGGCCGCGGGTGCGTCAGGCGGGCGGGCTGCTTCCCATACTAAGGGGAGGCCTGCGTATTGATGCCAATCAAATCGCTATTCTTGCAGGCATCCCGGCTTTGCTGAGCCCCTGGATGGGCCATTGGCCAGGAGGCGTTGCAGTCACCGGCGCATGGTTCCAGTTCGCCTGGTTTCTGCTGGTGCTGCTGGAAGTCTCGACACCGCAATTCATCTACGAATACGACACACGGCCAAACCGTCTGTATGTCGAGTACCTCAAACACCCACAGGAAGTATTCGGCATGCTCTGGAAGGGCTACAAGGCGGTGATCGTCGGCGGAGTGCTAGTTCTGGCGATATCCTCGTGGATAGGCTACAGGCTATTCGGCGTCGCTTACCCGGACACAGCCATGACGTGGTGGCTGCGCCCGCTATTTACCGTGGCCGCTGGTGCAATCATATTTTTGGCCATACGTGGTACGTTAGGGCATCGTCCTATCAACCCCTCGACCGTCGCCTACTGCGGCGACAGCATGCTCAACACTCTGCCGCTCAATTCGCTCTACAACGTGGCCTACGCAATCTACAGTATGAAAAACGAACGCTCGGCCGCTGACGTATACGGCGACATGCCGCCGGACGATATGCACCGCATTGTCAACGCCTGTGCCGGGCTCGATACCGCCACCACCGACATCCCGTCGCTTCATTTGCAAAGGCCCAGCGCGCGGCGCAAGCGACCGCTTAATCTGGTGATGATCGTTGAAGAAAGTCTGGGGGCGCAATACATTCACAATCTGGGCGGCGCCAACCTCACCCCCGAACTCGACAAGCTGGCAGCACAGGCCTGGAACTTCAGCCGGGCCTATGCCACAGGCACACGGTCGGTGCGCGGGCTCGAGGCCGTCGTTGCGGGCTTTCCACCCACCGTGTCCGATGCCGCACTACGTTTATCGGAAGCCCAAAGCAATTTCTTCACCCTGGCCCAGGTGCTTAAACAGCAGGGCTACCGGTCACGTTTCATCTACGGCGGCGAAGCACATTTTGACAACATGAAAAGTTTCTTTTTCGGCAATGGCTTTGACGATCTATACGACCGCCCCACCTTCAAGAACCCCGCTTTCGTAGGTACCTGGGGCGCCTGCGACGAAGATATGTTCGCGCAACTGGATCGACTACTTTCCTACCCGCCCGAACAACCCACTTTTACGCTGGCGTTTTCGGTCACCAACCATTCGCCATGGGAATATCCCAGCGGCCGCATTGAAACCTCCGGCGACCCGGCCACTGTGGAAAACAGCGTTCGCTATGCCGACTGGGCCATAGGCCAGTTCTTTGAAAAGGCCCGGCAATCCGCCTATTGGGAAAACACGGTCTTTTTAATTGTGGCTGACCACGATTCACGAGTCTTTGGCGCCAACCTGGTACCGCTGCGGCATTTCCATATCCCCGCCCTGATTCTGGGCGCAGACGTAACCGCCCGACGCGACGACCGCCTGGTGAGCCAAGTCGATCTACCGCCCACACTGCTCTCGATTATGGGCTTGTGCACCGAACACCCCATGATAGGACACGACCTGACCGTGGCGGGCGGGGGCCGAGCCATGATGCAATACAGCGACAACTACGGCTACTTGAAAGGCGACGCCCTGCTGGTACTGGAGCCGCACCGGGAGCCCACGCAGTACCGTTATACGGCGCCAGAAACCTATACACCTATGACGGTAGATCCGGCCTTGGCAAGCGAAGCGCTGGCTCATGTACTGTGGCCCGCCTGGATGTACGAAAACCGACTTTATACGTTGCCACAGCTGCGAACCAGACCCACAACAGGGTAAGACATTGGCCAGACTTACGTTGTTGGAAAAGAAAAGAACTGACGCGCCCAACGGAGGTATCGCACATGTGGACGTTTTTATCAAACGCCATTTTTTTCATGACTATCGGATTTGGCCTTGGCCGCTTACGCTGGTATAGCGTTTATCGAAAATTATTGCGCAAGCGCAAGAGAATACGCTCATCCTGAAGCCACAAACACAAGCGAATTTCGCAATAAAAGATCAAAAACGTATCCTCAGATGACCACTTATACCGTGATCCTGAACACCTCGCGCGATCTGTCCACTGTAGGATATGCCTACACTTACCGTGTCGGTCAAAGCCACATCCACCCCCGCTTCCATAGCCAGTGCATCGCGCGCCATCGGCGTCCCAGCCACCGTAAAAGACGATCCACCATTGAAGGCCACGGTAGAAAATGGGGTGACGTTGCCAAACGCATGGCGCCAGCCCAGCATGACTCGAGCCATCACGTCCATGCCATTGCAGGTCGTAAAATGCGTCGACGCATGAACGCCAACAGTGCTGAAAGTCGCTGACATATTTCGAGCACTGCTTGTCAAAGCCGCCGCGCCGCCCTGTTCAGTAAAGCCATCAGAATGCAGCTTCACATACGCAATGCCAGCAAACGGCTCAAACTTGAACGATCCGGCATTAATGCCATACCCCAGCTCACCAAAAAGCTGCGCCGTGCCGGCGTTGCTCTGTCGCCTCACCTGGTCTCCAAACCCTTTAAACGCAATGGATCGACCTATGTCAAGGCTGTGCCATGTATAGGCCGCCCCCAGCCGCAACCCCACAGCGCCCCATTGCGCACCGCCATATAGGCCGACGTGGTAATCATCACTGCGCCCGGTCGACATGCGATCCGCTTCGTCGAAACTCGTACGGCTATATCCCACCATCGCTCCCAAACGCCAATGGCGCGCAATCCGCGTATCGGCTCCAATAAGAAAGCCCCCTGTTGAACGATCAAGTGCTGCGGCGTTGCCATCACCCGCAGCATGACTCCAAGAGCCAAAAGCCTGGCTCCAGACCGAGCGGACCGGATCGGGCGGCACATGGACAATGCCGGCCGAGGCCACCATTACCGGTGCGTTGGAAGAATCCGCCGTATCGAAGGCCGCACGCAATCGATTGTTAGCCACATCACGCACGAAATGACTCTCTTGAATCAAAACTGATTCGGCCTGGGCATGAATTTCGCCCGACAACCGATCAAACGCAGCGCGCGCATCACTCGCCCCAAGCGGCGCCACCGCTCCCCAGATCAGATTGCCTTCTCCTGTACTCTCGGCCCCTGCGCCCGTAGCACGCTGATTGAAAGTAGAGCCGACAGCCCCAAAGGGCAGATCATTACGCACCAATTTGAGTTGAACGGTATTGGGCGTGTCGTAGACCAGAAAGGGACTGAGAAACGCAAAGTCTGACGCTACCGTTCCAAACCGGCCCCGTACTCCCTGATCAGCGGTCAAAATAGTATAGATAGAAGATGGCTTATAGGTTCCGGTCAAGCCCGTATGCAATACGGATCCGCCGTTCAGATACGCCACGCCCGTCGCATGAATCAGATCGCTGTTGTTGCCCGACGGATTGGTTTCCACCTCATAAGTAGAGCCCGACGCAAGAGTGATGCTGCCATTGACGGTCAGGGTTCCGATCGAATTGCCCGGTGCCACCGTCGCGCCCGAAGTGACCGTTGTGCTACCTATTGCGCCACTGCCCTGCAAACGGCCTCCCGAGGCCACTGTCAGCGTGCCACCCAACTGACCATTGACCGACAAGGTGCCCGATGACACCGTAGTCTGGCCGGTGAACCCCAGACCATTACCGGTGTACCGCAGTAGCCCCACCCCTTCTTTGGCAAGAGTGCCTGCGCCCGAGATCGTCCCCGCATAACTCGCATTGCTCGCCTGATCGAAGATCACACTGCCATTATCGGTAAGATTGCTGCTGATCGAACTGCTGTCGCCAACCAGCGCACCCGCTTGAACCATCGTATTGCCGTATTGATTACTGCCGGTCAAGACCAGGGTGCCTGCGCCGGTCTTGATCAGGCTGCCTGTTCCAACGAGATTCTGAGGCACCGTAAAACTATTGCCTGCATCAGCAATGTCAAAGCTGCCGCCGGCTGTGCCCCAGATAACTGGTCGGCTGTTTGCGGCAAAGCTTGTACCGGTGATCTGCAGCGATCCTCCGCTAAAACTCAAGGCGGTACCGGAAGTGCCCAGACTGGCATCCGACGAGACCGACAACGTGCCCGCGCCAAGAGTTGTGCCGCCCGAATACGTATTGCTGCCCGAAAGCACCAGCGTGCCCGTTCCAGTTTTGGATAGGGAACCGGATCCAGAAATGACCCCGGAAGTCGTCAACGTTACTGCGCTGTCGGTGTTGAAAGTGTCGGCACCGGTGAGGCCGATGTTACGGCTCATTGCTACATTCGATGTCGCTCGCAGCGTGGCGCTATTCATGGTCAGCGACCCGCTCGCCGCACCCAGGCTGGCGTCCGACGCTATTGCCAAGGTACCGGCGTTAAGCGTAGTACCGCCCTGATAGGTGTTGGCTCCGGAAAGCGTCAATGCCCCGTTGCCCGCTTTCACCAGCGACCCGGTGCCCGAAATGACACCGGCAAAATTGCTGTCGGTGGACTGGCTTAGCGTCAACGCTGCCGAGCCCAAAGCCAATTCTCCACCCGCACCGCTCAGAACCCCCATCGTAAGATTGTGGCCGTTCAAATCCAGAACGCCGCCATCGATGGTATATGTCGTCCCCGCAGGCAAGGACGTGCCGCTGTTCGCACGCAGCTCTCCAGCAGATACCGTCGTGCCGCCTTGGTAGGTATTGATTCCCGACAGCGCCAACGTGCCATTGCCGGCTTTAATCAAAGCGCCTGCTCCGGTGATATTTCCCGAAACGGTCAGTTGCGTAGCAGCGTCGGTTTGGAATGTCCCTGAAGTATCCAGGCTTATCGCGCGCGTCGTGGAAAAGCTGCCAGTCGTGTGCAAGGTGCCCCGGCCGAAACTCAAGGCGTCGGTCGCATGAGTGCTCAGATTGTCATCCTCCGCGATTTGCAACGTGCCTGCTCCTATCCGGGTGCCGCCTTGATAAGTGTTGATGCCTGACAGAATCAAGGTGCCCTGCTGGGTTTTATCCAGACCGCCCGCCCCACCAATAGACGCACTTATCGTCGCAGTCACGCCATCGAGCACGCGAATTTCAGGGGATCCGCTTGAGTCATCCAACTGCAGTGTCCCAAAGGAGCCGGGGGCCAGATCAAATCCATCGGACACAAACTGCAGGCCTTTGAAGGACTGCACGCCATCGACGGTAACCGTGCCCGATGTTCCCAGAAAAACGCCGTAACTGTCGCCCCAGTGCGCAGGTGCAATTCCCGCCAGGTTGTTCCAGTTCGTATTCGTGCTGTTCCAAGTACCCGAACCCCCATTCCATATCTGCAACTGATCTGTCCCATTGGGCAAAACCACCAGATCAATGGCGTGACTCGCGCCCGTATATATCGAAAATAACGTCGAATTAGTTCCAGGCGGTACAGTACCGATCTGTAGGCCAGAACCGCTGAGTGCTCCACCATAGGTCATCAGCCGATAAAAGCCGACCGGCGCAAAACCATCCGACCCTTCCACGTTCACTTTACCGCTTAACGCTGCATTGCCAGTCACCCGGATAAGATCCGCCTCGTCCGATCGTGCGAGAGTGGAAGACGGATCAATCAACTGATAATCTAAGGCCGAACCGCTGGCCAATGTCAAATCGCCGTTGACCGCAAGTGGACCTAACGGCGCGCCCGGAGCCACGTTGGCACCTGACCGGACAACCGTACTACCCACCGAGCCATTGCCTTGCAGCGTGCCACCCGCCGCAACGTCAACCGTTCCACCCAAGCTGCCCGTCACCGACAGAGTGCCCCCCGAAATCTTAGTCTGGCCACTAAAACCCGAACTCGCGCCCGAAAGTTGGGTTATACCCGATAAGACATCTACCGTGCCCCAACCCGACAATACCGGCGCAAAGATATAGTCGCCGCTGGTGTGATTGAAAATAAGATTGGCGCTTGATCCGTAAGCGGAGTCATTGCTGAAGTTGACTTGGGACGCGTTGAGCGTCCCGGGCGCTTCTGCACTGGAACCCGTCAACGCACCCATAGTCAGTGTTCCAGTACTAATGCCATTGGACTGGCCTAAAAAAATTCCATCCGACCCTTGCGGAACATTGACCACGCCGCCATTGGCAATGGTTAACGTGCCCGACCCGTCAGAGCCAACAACCAGAGACTTGGAGCTGGACCAGACAGACCCTGATCCAGACACCCGCACGGAGGCCGAAGAACCCGGGGTCATGCCGATGATGCCCGCCGCGCCGGACAACTTCGTATTGCCGGCAACGACCAAGGCGCCGCTGACCACATGGACGTCTCCAGTAAAGGCGGCCGGCGTGCCCGAAACCGTCCAGTTGCTTGTGCCGTCCTTTTCAAAAAGGCCAAACCCTTGATACTGATCGCCTATGCTTGAAAGATTAAAGCTGCTATCTAAAGCGCCGCCCAAAATCAGACTGTTCTGCACCGTACCCGTCCCGGCGCCAGAAGCAGTGACCGTACCCACAATATTGAACCCCGCCTGCAACTCCAGACTATTTGTGCTGCCGCTCATTGATACAGCGGCGGCTCTGGAACCATTGCCATTTAAGCCGCCCTGGATCGTGCCGGCGCTAACAATAGTATTGACCGAGCCCGTGGCGGATATACCCACGCCGCCCACGCCTGACTGCCCATTTTGCCCACTGCTGCCGCTGGAACCGTCGTTCAGGTGATCCCAATGATTAACGCCGCCCGCTCCATACGTGCCTGCGTTTCCCGGGCTCCCGCCGTTCCCACCGCTGACGGAGGTTCCCGTCTTAAGCGACAACTCCCCGCCTGACAGGGCTATTCCGACTGCGCCGTTGCCGCCGTTGCCGCCATTGGCACCGTCACCGCCATTGCCTGCGTTTTGAATCGAGGAGGTATCAGAACCATTGCCGCCGTTACCTCCGTTGCCGCCATTGCCGCCATTGCCGCCCGTAATCGATACACCCGCAATGACGGCCGACCCGTTTGATCCCAACACGAGCCCTGCTCCTCCGCCTCCGCCATTGCCACCGTTGCCGCCATTGCCGCCATCGTAAGAGCCAAGATTGCCAGTAGGCACGCCACCCGCGGCGCCCAGCCCTCCGTTGCCACCACCTCCCCCATTGCCACCGACCATCAAACCATTGGATCCGGCCACCTGCAATTGGGGAGATTGGCCATACAAACCGACCGCGTTGCCGCCATTGCCGCCCGCCCCACCCACACCGGCTGCACCAGGCCACGAAGCCTCCCAACTATCTCCCAATACCGAGGCGCCATTGCCACCCAGGCCGCCGACGCCGCCGCCCCCACCAATGGCGGTCACGCCAGACCCAAGCACCAAGCTGGCGAGGTTATTCGTCATGATCAAACCTGGCCCTCCAGTGCCCGCTGCACCTCCGGGCGTCCCAGGATTGTAGGCGGCAGGATTGCTTTGATAGTCTCCTCCTGGATTTGCCGCTTCCGAAAAAGACGCTCCATTGCCGCCGCCGCCCCCCGCACCTGCTCGCACCGTTACCTGTGAGGCGGTAATGCTACCCACATTGGTGAAAACACCTGCGCCACCACCACCGCCGTTGCCCGCATACCCAGGAAAACTTTCATTTGCCGCACCATTGCCGCCATCGCCGCCCCTTCCGCCTGACCCGCCCGCGACGACCAAGCCCGGCATAAATATGAGATTACGATTGGCAAGCAGACTAAAACCAGCGCCTCCACCGCCACCTCCACCGCCACCTCCACCATTGCCACAGCCATTAAAACAACTCCCCGCCTGGCCGCTGTTTCCACCCGCCCCGCCATCCCCGCCCGTAATCTGCCACGCCCCGCCCACCGATACCGAGCCCGTCCCCGCATTGAGCAAGACCCCATTCGCCCCACCGCCGCCGCCGCCGCCGCTACCCGCATCACCTGTCGTAAAATAGCCGCCGCCGTTCTGCCCGGTGCCGCCAGCGTTGCCGCTCCACCCAATAAGATTTTTGCCCCGCGGGATATCGTCTCCGATATACCCTAGCCACCGTGACCCTCCGCCCGGGCCGCCGCCTTTCGCCTTCACACCGCTGCCGCCATGACCTCCAAGCCCGCCAGCCGCGCTGGTATGATTGGTGCCCCCGCCACCGCCGCCGCCGCCGCCGCTGCCATCTGCCAAGCTCGGGCCACTACCCGAACCACCTGAAGAATCCGAAGTGCTTCCGTTAGCTCCCCCGTTGCCGCCACCACCAGCACCCATGGACTGCGCCCACGCCGCCACAGGAAAGAGGACAACGCTCGTCAACCCAAATACCACAACTAACGACAGGGCCGCTACGGTCATTTTCAAAGAAAACTGGCATGAGACCAACCATCGAGGTATTGGAGATTGGAAGATCAACCGCTGTGGGGCCATATAAATATGAGTAAAAAATTTTATAAATCCCGTAATAGGGATCACGAATTAAAGATTATCTCTACTATACTTATAGCTTAATTTATTTAGATACTATTTGAAATATGGTTTATAGCAGCAACTTGTTAACTCTCAGCAAAAATTGTAAACATCAGGTAATACGGGCAATCCAACAAATAGATACATTAGTACATGAGGGTATTTCAAGTCTTGAGAAGCCGAGTTTTCCATCCATGCTAGAATCTCGATCTGCCCAGTTTCGCGACACGCGGAACTAGGCCGTCGGGGCGTAGCGCAGCCTGGTAGCGCATCTGGTTTGGGACCAGAGGGTCGAAGGTTCGAATCCTTTCGCCCCGACCAATATAATTAAAGACTTACGCCAATTCTTCGGGATTGGCGTTTTGCTTTTTAGCGAGAATGTACCCTCTATGTACGCCTTGATGGTCAACGCGAAACAATCCCACCGAAACGATTTTACGGAGGGTCGAACCGCTTACCGATCCTCCCCCGAAAATATGGGAGACGGTCGCCGGGGTGGCATATCTTCGTCTGAAACGCGCATAAATAAACGATCTACGTCAAGAGAAAATTCATATACATCCAAAGACACCCATAGCAGAGCGTCGCTGGCGATAACGGCCGCACGCTCGGGCTTTGAATTATCCATGCGCTTCCCTTCCAGAGGGTTTCGTAGGTTTTGTAGCGTCCATCCTTGGGTCCGTATCAAATTCGACACTTTCGTCGCCATGCCCACCTTTCAATCTTGGCGTGATTTCAAATCAGACGAAGCTACGGCCATAATTTCTACCCCTACGGAGCAGGGTCTCGGTCACGGGACGCTAGTACCTCTAATACCACTCGTCCCCGTCTTTAGCTGAAGCCGTCAGGCGGGAACTAGGTCATGTTTTACATGCGCTCGTTGTACCTTGGGCGCCCCTGCCTCGCGTGCCTTCCATAAATCATAAGCGGCTTGCTGTCCCAGCCATAGATCGGCGCGCCCCCCATTCTTCACACCTAGCCAGCCTTCAAGACGTAGCGCCATCTCGGGGGATATGGCGGCCCGGCCATTGAGCACACGGGACAATGCCGCACGCGTCACGTTAAGCTGTGCAGCGGCTTGAGTCACCGTCAGGCCCAAAGCGGGCAATATATCTTCCCGCAAGGTTTCGCCGGGGTGCGGCGGGTTAAATTGTCGATTCATGAAAGTATCCTTAGTGATAATCCTGATAGTCCACCAATACTGCGTCCCCATCATCAAACATAAAGGTCATACGCCAATTGCCGTTCACTGTGACCGCATAGTGCCCGGCCAGTTCGCCTTCCAATGCGTGCAAACGCCATCCAGGCGCGTCCATATCGTCGGCATCTTTGGCCAAGTCAAGGCGTGCCAATTGACGGTTTAATCGCCGCGCGTGGTGAGGCTGTATGCCTTTCTTGGTGCCAGTGTTGAAAAAGGCTTGCAGCCCCTTGTGCCGGAATGTCTTTATCATAAGATGATTGTATAGCGTAGCGTTTCGCTTATCAAGCAGTCTGCATACATGCCGCACTCCGATGCTTTTGCCCTTCTTTTTCGATATACACGCCCAGTACTACGCGACATTGCGAATATCCACCGTTTTCAGCTTGAACTGCACGTCTGATGTCGGCGGCTCGATGCCGGCCTGCTCCAATATCCAGGCTTCGTATGCGGTATGCCATCTCAGTAGCATATCAATTTCACGCACGCGATAATGCTTCTCGGCGGTCGCGCTGGGCTTATGGCCTTGAATTTACGGGATGACGCCGCTCGGTATCTCGCACCATTGCGACAAAGACCCGAACGAGCGGCGCAGGTCATGAATCGATACATGGCGGCTGCCCGCTAACTCCAATATCTTAATGTGCGCCTTTTTAGGCTCTTCAAGGTGGCCACTGGCAGACACTAGGCTTCGAAACACCCATATTGACGGGGTCCACTCTTTATCTTCTCGCTTGAGGCGCCTTAGCTGGCGAACATTAGGACGCGTGTTATTTAGCCGGTGTAACTCTCGCAATTGGCCAGCCAGATAAGGCGGCAGGGAGATAGTGCGACGCTCCTCTACGTTGTCGCTTAATTCCATGCGATGCCATTTAACATCAACATCCGTCCATTTCAACGCTGACAGTTCGCGGCGGCGCGCAACGGTCAGCAATACGGCTTGCAGATAGGCCGACTGAACAGGGCTTTCGAACTCACGAGCGTATTTAAACCACAACTTCAGGTGTTGGCGCCCCAATACGTCCTTCTTCGCTTTGTTTTTTAGAGCCGACCTTCTCACCTCCCGCGTCGAGCACGCGCCAAGCGCGACAAGCGATTTATATTCCTTGCGTTCCGTGCACCAATTCAGAAAGGCACGCAAACAAATAAAGGCCTGGCGTGCAGTGGAGGGCCTTGTCCTCGCCTCCTTTAGCCATCATGTACTCGTGCTGTTCAAGGTATCGCGTCCCCCAGGCACTACGCCGGATATCTACATACTCACACCACGCATCCATTGCAGGGGCCTTACCGGACTGCGCCTTTGCTCGTTTGGACGCATCGGCGGCCGTCACGTCGGCCTTCACCTGTCGGGGATCACAACCTTCCCGGATTTGCACCCGCAGCTGCGCGGCCCGATCCCTGGCTTCAGCAAGACTCATTGTCTCGATGTCGGCCAACGTCATGCGAATGACATTGCCGTTTAACTTGCCTTGAAAAATATAAGACTTGCTCCCGGCAGTCACACGTAATCCTAAGCTCGGCTGTTCGGTATCACGTAGAATTTTTTGCCGCGCGCCTTCTTTTAAGATCGCCCCTTTGATGACCGCGTTCCCTAGCTTGATCCGGTTATCAACTTTGGTTTTTTTTGATGTTGCTCATAATTTGTGTACCCCTTGTGTACTCCAAATTATGCAATATCTATCTATTTTGATCAACGCGAAAAGCTATCTGATCTAACGTAGAATGTCTTATTTATTGGTTTTAGGCCGTAATGCAACGCCGATCAATGTCAGGGAAAGAGCATAACCCTCTGGTTTGAAACCAGAGGGTCGAAGGTTCGAATCCTTTCGCCCCGACCAATAAAATCAAGGCTCCCGAGAGGGAGCCTTTTCTTTTGACTGAACTTTGTGCAGATTAAGGTACAAGTTTGCCAAGACAGAATATCCTCCGGCCCAGAATACCTCGACAGTGAAATTCTTCTGCCAATCGCCAAATTTACATTGCCATTGCAGCGGCAGTTTCCGAAATATTTCACCAAAATTTCTGCGTAATGCTCCGTATATCGCCATCTTGCGTCGTTTTGAGATAAATACGACGTGATGTTTGCAATTCCACCTTGTATGGCTCAAGGTTTGATACGCTTTCATCTTGAAACTTCGTCTCTCGTCGCTGCTGGCAGGCGATCAGCGCTTGACCGTAGCTTTCTTTGCGCCAGCCGGATCTCCTTCGGGTTTCGGCGGGTCCTCGTTACTTGACGCCGCCGAAATGGCACTCGCAATGTCGTGGGAGGGCGCCGGTGGCTCCGAGATCAAAACTGCCGGGCCACCGGTTCCGGACATCGGAGTCGGAGGCATGTCTTGGCCGGAAGATAGCGCGATGCTCGTCGAGGGCGCTGGCGCGTCCGCTTGAGATATCGTCGCTGCACCGGACCCGAAATCCATCGGGGATGGCGCCTGACCCTGTATCGAAACGCCACCGGCCATCGCGCTTGCATTGCCGTCGCCAATATCCAGGCGGATCGTAATGGAGGTAATCGACATCGAACGCTCCTTGAGTTGATTACAAAATATGAACCTGAGCACAAATGTTCCGCCGCGCTCAGGCTCGGATCGACAGGTTCAGTTCATATAAAGCGTGTAGAGCATGTTGTTGCTGTCGTCGTATGACCCAGACACCGTGCGCCCGCCCGCCTTTGCCGCGTTCAGCAGCGTGAACATGTTGCCCACTCCATCGGTGCTGATCGGCTGCACCTTGCGCCAAGGTTGGGTTTCGATATTTGCCCAGGCGTTCATGGAGTGCGGGCTGGTGAAGGTAAGGAGAACGCGGGCGTTGGAGAAATTTACGTAGGCCATGGTAGTCTTCCTGGACAAGAGATGGTTAAAACAGACGAATGTCATGCTGTGTTGTTTCGCTTAGGCTGCGTATGCTTGGTAGATCATGGTTGCGTCAACGTATACGTGTACTCTGGTGCTTGAAGATTGCGATTCGGTCAGCAAGGTGAACATGTTATGGACTCCGTCGGGAGTCAGCGTTTGAACCTTGCGCCAGCCACTGTCCTGGATATAAGCCCAAGCGTTCATGGAGTGCGGGCTTGTAAAGGTCGAGAGTACCGTCTTGTTATATTGCCAAGACAGCACGGCCGCGACATCGATGCCGACATCGTGCCAGGCCTTTATCACTTTGTCCCGGACTACCGCGCCAAAGAGGGAATTAGCGTTATTGACGGTCAGATTCGCGAAATCCACGAACTGTGCCGTTTTCGTCAAACGACTGTCGAGCAGCGTTTTGTACCAGACCTTGCCGGCGCCATCCCAAGAGTTCCCGCCGATCGCTGTCGCGGCAAGATAAAATGCCTTATTGGGGATTCCTGAATTGGTGTGTACCCCGCCGTTATCCGAAGATGTGTGAACGTATTTGCTCATGTGGTCGGGTTGCGGGTCCTTACCGAGCAACGGGTCATCGTAAGCGGTTCCCGGCGCCTTCATCGAACGCAGCGCTACTCCGTGAATGCCTGCGGCAAGCAGGCCCGCGCCAATCAGCCAGTCTGCCTGCGCCGCTGTCTGTCCTAAAGAGCGCTGCTTGACAAGTGAGCCGAAGCAATCCGATATTGACTCGTTAAGCGCCCCAGGCTGGTCGTGGTATTCGAGGCCTGCCGTGGCACCCGTCACCCCGTGGGTCAACTCGTGCCCCTCGACGTCGATCGCTATGGTGAAGCGGTTGAAGATTCTTCCGTCGCCATCGCCGAACACCATTTGGGCGCCGTTCCAGAATGCGTTGTTGTACGCATTACCGTAGTGGACTGTCGCGATCAAATCCATGCCGTTGTCGTCGATCGAATTGCGCCCATAGACTTGCGCATATAGGTCGAATGTCGCCCCAAGCCCGTCAAACGCCTCATCGACAGCAACATCACCACTGGCGCCCTGGCCTTCGGAGCGTATCAGGGTACCGGGTAGGCCGGTGCCGTGGTTAGCGGTATAGGCGCGCCGGTTCTTGTGCAGCGCGCCGGCACTCTGCACTGTATCGGGCGCCGATGATGACTGGGCCACTCGTTGCGCCCGAAGCGCGTGGTCAAGCGACAACATCTGCTTCGCTTTTTCGCGCTGATCAGCGGTACCGTTTTCCGCGATTTTTTCTAGCATGTAAGGTGGAATGATGAAGCACGCGCACCCGCCGCTGCCATGGGTATGTGGATGTTTCATAGTGTCTCCTGTTGAGTTGAAGTAAAACACTTGAAAATGGAGCAAAAGGTACAATTCCCGCCAAAGTTAGCGACGCTCCGAGCTTCCGATGGCTCGAATTCGCTCGACCAAGTTCTGCAGGGAAGGGTCGGTAATCGGGTCGGTAATACGTACTGTATGAACCCGGCCTTCCGCCTGAACCGTCACAATGTAAGTCATCAGGTCAGCCGAACCCGGCAATGGTGTATTGACGACTTCCGGTTGATCGAAGAAATTTGCTTGATCCAGCAAAGATTTCAGTTCGCCTGCGAGGCGCGCGTCAATCTTATCCGTATCAATCGTCGACGGCGCACTTAATTTGGGGATGGCGGCGAAGCCACCACTGATCTCAATAACTATTTTCACTTTAACCTCATCCATCCTCGCAGAGACTGATTGTGTCTACCGCTGTCCAATTCACAAAATTACACTGTCGGCGCACTCTGGACAGGGACCGCATTTCTCTATGGCGATCGCCTTGATTTGCTCCGTGTAATAGACAAAGCCGTAACCATTGCGAATATGCGCCCAGGAATACAGCTTGAGCGCGAAAGCGCACGTGCTGCCAAGTCCAACCAGCAAAGGTGCACCACTAACCGGTAATCCCACTGCATTCAGGCCACCAGAGTTCGATATAGCGCTGCCCAATACCGTTACTGTAGGGTTGACGCCCTTCGTGTACTGCAGAGTCCAGCTTTGCAGACGGTTGTTTTCTTGCGTGGCACTTACATTGAAAGTAAGCGTCAACGCCGGGCTCCACGGTATGACTCCACACTCATTGACCACGGCAGGAATATCCAGATTGACCACCGCTGGTTTGTTGTCCAGCGTGATGACCAAATCACAATGATCCACCATCGCAGGCAGGGTGGCGGGCGGGGTCACCGTACCGTCGCGATAATCCACCATCCCGGAAGCTGTTTTCAGGTAGATGCCGTTCTCGTCGAAGACTTCCAGCCGCAGAATATAGGTGCCTGTGTCGGCTTCGACCGGCGGGGTCCACCAACTGCCAATCCAGTCTGGGTTATACCAGTAATATGCACTGCGATTTCGCACTTCATAAAGTGTCGTCGTGCCATTTACCAGCTTTGGGCCCAGGAAATAGTCTGAACTCGTCAGTGTCAGTTTGTCGACCCGCGTGTCACTTAAGTTGGCATCAATGAACTTGAAGTCGGCGTCGGCACTGCCTTGCGTGGCGTACGACAGGCGGTAGTAACGCACGGGCGTACCCGTGGCCAGCGCATCGCCGAACAAGGCAAATACCCGAAGGTTGCCGCCATAGGCCATTTTCGAATAAGTGGCGTCGGCGTATAAACCTGTGCCCTGGTTGATCTGGTAGACCTCGTCATTGCCAATGCGGGTAAAAAATGCAGGCGAGCCTTCCGCGTGCGGCTCACAACCCCGGCCGCAACGCACTTCCTCATTATCCAGATAAAGGTCAATGTGCGCATTGGTGACATCCCAGCGCGTGCTGGTGTAGGGGTCCATATAGATCACCGTTGACACGCCGTTGATGATCTGAGTCACGCGCACGATGATGTCGGGACGAGCATCGAAGCGCAATCTGCCATTGCGAAAATGGATCGGCGACCAGCGAAAACAACAACGGAAATAGCCGTTGCAATCGGTGAAGGTTTCACACACCATCTGTTTGCTGTAGAAACAGTGTGGAAAAATGGCCCACGGTGGAATTTTGGAAGTCAACGTGAGCCGGTCCAGTCGCGAGGCGATGGCAGCATCCATCAGGCGCGCCTCGCCGACTCGGCCGACATCAGCCAGCGCCATGATTTCTGGTGATGAGGCGATGGCGGGGGTCTCGACTGCATTCATCGTGCTTTGCACACCACTGATACGTGGCGGCAAGGGCCGCAGATCCAGACTGGCCCCGTCACGCGGAGAAAAGCCGGCTGCCGTATTGATTACGCGCGGATCAAGCCGCAGATCTGGCGCCGGATCGAGACCCGGAAATGGCTTGGGTGGAAAAGGTCGTGGCCGGAGCAGGTCTGGAACACGAACAACCGGTCTATCCAAAAGTGTATCCCACCAGTTGCGGATGGGCGGCCACCAACAAGCTTCCCGATCAACGTCAAAAATTTCCACCTTCACAAAGGGTACGGGACAGGTTTGCACATGGCCCTCGTAACGGTCTATTTTGCGGATGTGGCCCGTGACGCAAATGCGCACCGGCCGCCACGGCCACCAGATGGATCGCGGAATAACGAGCCTGGGGTTAATAACGTAACCAGCCCCTTCTTTTTTCCAATCTTTTGCTGTGAAGGCCTGAAGGTAGGCGGACGACTGGCGCACACTCATCGCGTCTGTTCCGGGTCCCGCCACGATCTGAATATCCGCTGGGGCAGCCAAGCGCAGTGTCAGCCTGAAATTACCCTTGCCATCCAGTTCGCCACCACCTAGCAGCTCACCGAGTCGATCAAAGGCAAAAACCTTGACCTCCAGCTCCTGATGCTCGTCTTCCGACTCTTGCAAAACAATGTTGCCATCGAGAACGAATCCGCCACGCGAGTTGTCACTTCCTGATTCTCTTTCTTTGGTGGCCATGGCGGTAAACTCCTGAGTGGGTGTTTCGCATACAAGGATACTTTCCACAACTCTCGCCGTCGGTTATCTCCAACCGACATATTGTTCTCAGTGTATAAAAAGCAAGCCGCGCAGAGGTAGGAGAATATCGCGCAACACTAAAACTATCTTGCGCAAACATTCTGCCCAGGCAAACGCATTCACAAACCGTTCGCAGCACGGGCTTGTTGATAAGTCGATGGCGTCACGCCTGTGTAGCGCCGAAATGTACGAGCAAAATAGGAAAGGTCGTTAAAGCCCACGGCGAAAGCAACCGACTTGACCTGAACCGATGCGTCAGCCAGCAATTCACAGGCCCGGCCGATACGAAATTTCAGCAAATGCTCATAAAACGTGTGACCGTGCTCTTTCTTGAATACCCGGCTGAATTCCGATTCGCTCATGTGGCAATGCGCGGCAACGACCGACAGCCGTATCGTTTCCGCAAAATGCGTTTTTACGAACTCGCGTGCCGAAAGGGTTTTGTACACTCGCGATCCGTCGCCTGACGACTGTGTAAACACAGAACTGGGCGAAGACCATGGTATCAACGGCCCAGTGCGCTTGCGCTCAAGACAAAACCGGCATAAAGACGCAATACACGTGTCCAGTTCATCTGTGGCCAATGGCTTGACTAAGTAGTCCCACACTCCTGAGCGAAAGGCCCAGACGGCAAGCGGCTCTGAATGGCCTTCTGTGATCATTAGCAGCGGCAAGTCCGGGTGCCGCAACCTGGTTTGGCCCAAAACGATCAGATCACTCGAAAGCGGCGTATCGAACTCAAAGCATAGGAAATGGGGCCGCCAAGTGTCAATGTCAGAGCTGGGATCACAGGGATGAGGCAAAATGTGCGCGTCGCACGAAGGCGCAAGTGAATAGAACAGCCCCGAAGTCGACGCGTCCTGTCGAAAATCCAGCCATAGAAAATTCGCTCGGTGCACATCCCTCTCCTGTTCGCGTACCGCCCCACGAAAACGCAAACTGATCCCCGCCTATGTGGACGCGGCATCCGGCCATCCCCACAAAATTATTGACATATTATGTCTGGCGCTCTCTATTTCAGGGAGAAAAGACTGAATCCGTTACAAGTTTTGCAGTCCGATGGAACTCGCCAACACCAAGTTGGTTAAGCCATACCTATCAGGAAGAAATGAAAGACATTGCCCCAGCCTACCAGCGTGACGGGCTTGTCCGTGTTCAGACATCCGGTGATGCGCTTGCCCGAGTCGGCCCAATAAAACAAGCTTTAGCCGGGATGCATTGCACTCTGTTCGGTGCCGAACAGACGGCAGCCACCGTCGGTGCGATAGTTTCAAAGCTATACGTCGAATCTACCGACCTGCCAAAATAATCACACACTCCGCCCGTGAGTCTTTTCCAAGCCAAATGACGTGAACGAGAGTTCTATGTACGCTTTGCCACGGGCCGCCGTCAAACGAGAATTTTACTCATGATGCACGATTTTCTTTCGAACAACCGCGACGATCTTATTAACAGATGTCGGGTAAAAGTGGCTCACCGGGCCGCCCGTGGTGCCACGAGCAATCAATTGCAAAACGGCGTCCCGCTGTTCCTGGATCAACTGATCCAGACGCTGCGTGTCGAACAGACAACCAAGCCCATGGACAGCCAGAAAATCTCAGGCCCGGCCAGTGGTGAAATAGCATTTTCGGCGATGGGCATGTCGGCCGCGCAACACGGACGCCAACTTCTCGAACTTGGATTCTCGGTTGATCAAGTTGTTCACGACTATGGCGACCTATGCCAGGCGGTCACCGATCTAGCCTATGAAAATGACGTGCCATTCGAAATAGACGAGTTCCGGACGCTCAACCGCTGTCTGGACAATGCGATCGCCGACGCAGTAACCGAGTTTAGCTATCAACGCGACACGGTCTACGTCGACAAGCAGGCGCTGGAGATGAATGAACGGCTAGGCTTTTTCGCACACGAGCTGCGTAATTTTCTCCAGACAGCGATGCTCGCCTTCTCTGCTGTGAAGACGGGAAACCTGAGTTTATCGGGAGCGACTGGGTCGGTTCTAGATCACAGTTTGACGGGATTGCGCGACTTGATCGACCATTCTCTAGCAGACGTGCGTCTGACTGCTGGCGTTGTTCGATCACGTCTAATTTTCTCCCTTGCTGATTTTATTGCTGAAATCAAAGGGGTGGCGGATCTGGCCGTACGAACTAACGGATGCGTCTTCACCGTGTCCGACGTCGACACCCGACTTGCCGTCTCTGCAAGACGCGACCTTCTATTTTCGGCTCTCGGAAACCTGCTACAAAACGCATTCAAGTTCACCCACCACCGCACAGAAGTAAGGTTGGATGCCTACGCGGCAGGGGATCGAATCTTGATCGACGTTAAGGATCACTGCGGCGGCTTATCGGCCGACGACGCTGAAACCATGTTCCAGCCTTTTCGTCAAAACGGCGTTGACCGAACTGGACTCGGCCTGGGGCTTTCGATTGCCCAGCGAAATATCGAAGCAAGCGCCGGCCATCTAACTGTTCGGAGCATTTCGGGCACGGGCTGCGTATTCACCATCAGTTTGCCTCGCTTTGCGATGCCGCCACAATAATACAGGCCAACCCGTGACAAATTGCTATCGATTCGCAAAGAGCTGACGGTCAATTCTTAAATGCACTGCCCGGCCACAATTTGGGGGCAGCGCGGGCATACTGAACGGGATAGACCAAGTCTTCTCCTAACACACGAGCTGCTTCATAAGGCCAATGAGGATTATCAATAAAGGCACGTGCCAAGGTCACTGCATCGGCCGCACCCGAGACGAGAATTTCTTCTGCTTGCTGAGCGGTAACAATCAT
>JBDTLC010000185.1:0-2785 GCA_039935015.1 Paralcaligenes sp.
GCTGGGCAGTAGCGTCGCCAATGACTGCGCCGACCTGCGCCGAGGCCTCGAACAGCTTCGCCGTTTTGTAGCGTACCACCTGCAGATAGCGATCCAGCGAAATATCGGGGTCGTGCACATTCATCAATTGCAGCACTTCGCCCTCGGCGATGACGGTAGTGGCCTCCGATAAAATCGACATGACCTCCATCGTATTGGTTTCAACCATCATTTCAAACGAGCGCGAATACAGATAATCGCCTACCAATACGCTGGCGGCATTGCCAAATACAGCGTTAGCAGTTTGTCGGCCGCGGCGCATGTCGGACTCATCCACTACATCGTCGTGCAGCAGTGTCGCCGTGTGAATGAACTCGACCACGGCGGCCAGCAGATGATGATGAATGCCCTGATAACCCAGCGCCTTAGCCATCATCAGTAACAAGGCCGGACGCATGCGTTTACCCCCAGCGCCCACAATATAGTCGCCTATCGTACGGATCAAGACCACATCGGAATTCAGCCGGGCGCGTATCACCGCATCGACCGCCTTCATATCGTCCGCAATAGGTGCCATCAACTCGGCAAGATTCAAAACGTAGCCTGGATTCAAAAGTAAGCGTTAAGACAAGGCTTGGATTATACGGGCGCACCGCGCTGCAAGAAAGTCGACAAATTGGCGATAATAGCGCTTTGCCACAAGTTTTCCGGAGAAATCATTGAGTGCCACTGACTTGGGCTCGCTTATTCAGCGCGCCGAACGTGTATTAACCCAGCTCGAGGCCTGGTTGCCTCCCGCCCCGCCCGCCACCGATTGGTCCGCCCATGCGTTCCGCTGGCGCAAGCGCGCCAACCGCGGCTGGCTCGACGCAGTCCAGCACATATCGATGATCAACCCCGACGATCTGCAGCATATTGAACGCCAGAAAGGCGTCATTGACCGCAACACGCAACATTTCCTGCACAAGAAACCCGCGAACAATGTGTTGATGACAGGCGCACGCGGTACCGGCAAGAGCTCGTTGGTCAAAGCCATGCTGGCTGCGTACGGTGATGATGGGCTACGGCTTATTGAAGTGGACAAAGCCGATATGGGTGATCTGGGCGATATCGTCGACCTGGTTGGCGCACGCCCCGAGCGTTTTATCGTGTTTTGCGACGATCTGTCGTTTGATGAAGGCGAGCCCGGGTACAAGGCCCTTAAATCGGTGCTGGATGGCTCGGTCAGCTCGGCGGGCGACAATGTCCTGATTTACGCCACGTCCAACCGTCGCCATCTTATGCCCGAATACATGAGCGAAAATTTAAGCGCTCAGCATCAAGCCGACGGCGAAATCCACCCTGGCGAAACGGTCGAAGAAAAAATTTCGCTCTCCGAACGATTCGGCTTGTGGCTGTCGTTCTATCCATTTAAGCAGGACGATTACTTGGATATCGTGTATTACTGGCTTCAAAAATCGGGCTGCACACCCGCCGACATCGAGGCTTCACGCACCGAAGGACTGCAGTGGGCCCTGGAACGCGGTTCACGTTCGGGGCGGGTGGCTCGCCAGTTCGCACGCGACTGGTCCGCCAGGCATGTCTAAACCGTTGATAGAAGTAGCCGCCGGCTTGATTCTACGCGCCGATGGCTGGCTCCTGCTGGCCGAACGCCCTGCCGGCAAACCCTGGTCTGGCTGGTGGGAATTGCCTGGCGGCAAAATAGAAGCGGGCGAAACCGTGCTGCAAGCTCTGGCGCGCGAACTGAAAGAAGAGCTCGATATTGATGTGACCAACGCCACGCCCTGGGTCACGTATACACACGAATATCCCAAAAACATGGTGCGCTTGTCCTTTTGTCGTGTCACGGGCTGGAAGGGTGAACCTGCGGGGATAGAAGGCCAACGGTTGGCCTGGGTCGACCCGCACAAACCCATTACCGTAGGCACACTTTTACCCGCCACCGAGCCGCCATTGCGCTGGCTGCGGCTGCCCGACCAGTATCTGATCACGTCAATCGAACGCACATCGAACCTAGCCGGATTCCTGGAGCAACTGGATCACGCTCTTCAAAATGGCGTGAAACTGGTGCAATTTCGTGAACCTTTCTGGTCGGACGATGCGAGCACAGACGAGGTCAACGAAGGGTTTCGACAAGTCCTGCAACGATGTCACCAAGGCGGTGCGCAGTGCCTCCTCAATAGCGTTCACCCGCAACGGTGGCGTGATCTGGCCGACGGCGTGCACTGGCGCGCCTGTGATGCCAGGGCGCAAGCAACTCCGGCGTCGCCCACCCAAGGCCTGGTAGGCGTATCGGCCCATACGTCAGAAGATCTGGCCGCAGCACGCCGATTGAATGCCGACTTTGTTGTGCTCGGACACGTACTGGCAACCCCCTCGCATCCCGGCCAACCGGGCATGGGTTGGGCACGATTTTCACAGTTGGCCGAACAAGCCGGCCGGCCGGTATTCGCCATAGGCGGACAATCTAGGCAAACCCTGGGCGAGGCACAACACCACGGGGCTCATGGCGTTGCGGGGATGCGTTATCTGTTGGCCGGCTGACTATCGATGGGTTCGCTGTCGGAGGGCTGCGGAGCCTTCCAGCCGCCGCCCAGCGCCGCAATTAATCGCACACTGGCCACTAAGCGACTCGACTGCAGCGACAAAGCAGACCGCTCAGTGCTAAGCGCTGTGGCTTCGACCTGAGACACACTCAGGTAATCAATCAATCCAGCCTTATATTGGTTCTCGGTCAAGCGCAAAGACTCGCGCGCGGCAGCCAACGCACGCCCTTGAGTTACCTGTTCCTGACCCAACACGTGCA
>JBDTLC010000186.1:0-15277 GCA_039935015.1 Paralcaligenes sp.
GCCGCGTTATAGGCAATCTGATATTTGCGCGCGATGTAGCTGCGCAAAGCCTGGGACTGGGCCTTTGTTACGTTGGGGATCGACAGGTTGCGAGCATCTACGCCCAATGCCTGGGAGAAGAGGCCCGATGGGTTCGCCTCTAGCTCTGGTGTTGCTTTAGAGGCCGGTAAATCAGTGGCAGGCGCAGCCGTAGAAGGGGTCGCACCACGCATTGCTGACTCGCCAAGAGATTGGTCGGGCGATGCTGCTGACGTCGATTCAGGCGGCATCGCCGCCGCTAATATCGCATCATTGACCTGGGCAAACGAACTTGAGTTCTGTATAGCATCAGGGCGCAAACTCGCCACCAAGGCAGTATGTATTTGCTGCGACTGCAGGCGCAAGGACGGCACGGTCACGCTAAGCGCCAGCGTCACCAACACTGCAATGCCGAGATAGATCGCCGATACGTGAACAAACTCGCCCAGCTGATTCACGAGTCCGCGAGCAGAACGGCTGAATAGGTTTCCCGAACCCGAGTCGGACATCCTTCTGCCACCGGATAAAATAATCAAAGCCGATGTTAACCTTAGACCAACCGCTTAAATGTAACCAAATTAACAGGATTGCCGTGAAATATCGTGACCTCAGAGACTTTTTAGCGCAGCTTGAAAAGGCAGGCGAACTCAAGCGTGTCACACATCCGGTATCAACCGACCTGGAAATGACCGAAATCAGCGACCGAGTGCTGCGCGCCGGCGGACCGGCGCTATTGTTTGAGCACGCGGTGCACCAATCCGCGCCGGCCACCATGCCAGTGCTGACCAATCTATTTGGCACCCCCAAACGAGTTGCCTGGGGCATGGGCGCGCAAGACGTGGGCGCACTGCGCGAAACGGGCGAGCTGCTGGCCTCGCTACGTGAACCCGAAGCGCCCAAGGGCTTGCGCGATGCGCTAGCCAAAGTAGCCATGCTGAAGGCTGCCCTATGGGACATGAGTCCCAAAAATGTCAAAAATCCTGCCTGCCAGGAAATTGTGATCGAAGGCAAGGACGTAGATCTGAATCAAATTCCCTTGCAGCGCTGCTGGCCCGGCGATATTGCCCCTTTACTTACCTGGGGGCTTGTCATCACGCGCGGCCCCAACGCGCGCCGCCAGAATCTGGGTATCTATCGACAGCAACTACTGGGCCGCAACAAGCTCATCATGCGCTGGCTGTCGCACCGCGGCGGCGCACTCGACTTCAGAGACCACATGCTGGCTCATCCTGGCACGCCTTTTCCAGTTGCGGTGGCTCTTGGCGCCGACCCGGCCACGATTTTGGGAGCCGTAACCCCGGTCCCCGATAGCCTGTCGGAATATCAGTTTGCCGGCTTGCTGCGTGGTTCGCGAACCGAAGTGGCCAAAGCACTGGGCAGCGATCTTTCCGTGCCCGCCTATGCCGAGATCGTGCTCGAAGGCCATTTGCTGCCGTCGGACGACCCACGCGCCATTCAACCCGTGGCGCCTGAGGGCATCGCGGGCCCGGCCGACTCCCAGTACGAAATGGCGCTGGAAGGGCCTTATGGCGACCACACGGGTTATTACAATGAAAAGGACTGGTTTCCGGTCTTCACGGTTGATCGCATCACTATGCGTCGCCAGCCCATGTACCACAGCACATATACGGGCAAGCCGCCAGACGAGCCGGCCATTCTGGGTCTGGCGCTAAACGAAGTATTCGTGCCGCTGCTGAAACGTCAGTTGCCGGAAATTGTGGATTTTTATCTGCCTCCCGAAGGTTGCAGCTACCGGCTGGCCGTGGTCTCGATGCGCAAGCAATACCCAGGCCACGCCAAACGCGTCATGTTCGGCCTGTGGAGTGTGCTGCGCCAATTCATGTACACCAAATTCATTGTCGTCGTAGACCAGGACATCGATCCGCGCAACTGGCAGGAAGTGATATGGGCCATGACCACGCGCATGGATCCTGTACGCGATACGGTTCTGGTCGAAAATACGCCTATCGACTACCTGGACTTCGCCTCACCGGTATCTGGGCTGGGCGGCAAAATGGGCCTGGACGCCACCAATAAGTGGCCCGGCGAGACCCAACGGGAATGGGGCACGCCCATTCAGATGGACGCCACCGTAAAAGCCAGGGTAGACGAAATGTGGCAGAAATTGGGGCTATAAATCAGGCGACCCTTACCGTTGATCGATTGGACACCCAATACAAGTGCAACGCTTACAGTCGGGGACCGCTATTTTTTGCGCGAAGACTTCGCTGCACGCAGGGCCTGCCAGCCCAGCAATACGCCAACACCGATGCGCAGCCAGTTGCGGCGTCTGCCGCGACCTGTCAATAGGGCGGATGCCGCGGTGATGAGCAAGGGGTAGCGCTGCGCGAGGCCCAAGCCTTGCAGTAAGCGCCAGCTGCTCCATCTCGATACCATCGGAAGCGCCTCATGCAACAATGTCGCAGGGCTTAACGCCTGGCCAACCTGACCAACTTGACGACCCAGCGCCCGACGTTGCAGCGCCGCCTGCGCTCTCAACACTTCGATGCGCAACGTATTTTCGGAAGGCAGAGTTCTCATGGCCTATCCTCGGTGCTTGCACCCGCGCTTTCAGAAGGCTCACATAAGCGCCGCACAGCGATAAAGTCGCGCCGCAGTTCATCAAGCGTGGCGTTAAACGGCATTGGGTCTTCTAACAAAGCACGCCGTATCGCCCAGAAGAACCCCAGGCCCGCCGCGCCATATACCACGACCAACACACCAAGCGCCCAATAGCGATAATCGGTCGGCCAGAAATATAAGGCCAGCAACAGCGAAAATACCAACAGCGCCAGCGTCGAAAACAACAGCGCCGCAAACATCATGCCCAGCAATTTGAACAGGCGCGATTTCTGGCTTGCAGCCTCAAGCCCAAAAAGCTCAATGCGCGTGCACACAATAGACAGCAAGGTGCTGGCCAACTCGCCTAAGGATTGTCGGATTGCCATGTATGCCTTTTAAAGGCGGCGCGCCGGACGGCGCGCGCGGCCGGGTTCGAGGCGCATTTAGCGGCGGCTGATCAGCATGCCCACCAACAAACCTGTCAGGCCTCCAATCCCGATCGCTTGCCACGGATTATCGTGCACATAATCGTCGGTTGCACGTGCGGCGCGACGTCCCTTGTCCACCAATGCATCTTGGGTTTCGTAGAGTGCTTCGCGCGTGCGGCGCAACGAACGCATGGCCCGCTCGCGTAACTCGGCGGCCTTGTCGCCCGTAGCTTCGGCCGCTTCGAGCAGCAGCTTCTCGGCATCGTCCAGACTATCTTTAACGGTTTCGATAAATTGATCTTCGCGAGATTCAATGTCTTTAGCAGTATTTTTTGCTGGCATTACGAACTCCTAGTACTAAATTGAACTAAACGCTAACTGAAATAATACACGAACGAGATTACCGCCTTTTGGTGGAAATACCGCGTCTGAAACATGCCCGCGCTAGCGCAGGCTAGATACTTCAAGCAGCGACGTCATACCTTGCTGCTGGCTTTCTTGCTTCATCACCATATTTACCTTGGGGCAAAACCAATCAGTCACCGACGATGTCATACCTGGAACCGGCAGGACGAGCCCATTGAACGAAGCCTGGGTTGGGTCGATCACCCGCGTATAGCGAATCGGCCAGCAGGCCTCTACCCCAGCCGCGGTTTGTATCGACTGGCGCGAACCCACCGTTTTTTCGCCAGTATGCACCACCAAAGGCTGTGTCTGAACGGCGTGTTTATCAATATTGATCTGGAACTTCAGGGCTGGAAAGGTCTGCCCACTATGAGTAATCGGCTGGCCGTATGCGAACAGCCCCAGCATGCGCAAATCGAATTTGCCATTGACCGGCACACGCCTGCCCGCACCGTCGTCGCGCTCGAAGCTGGCTTTACCATTTTTCACTGACATCCAATAATCAATCTTGGAATTGCCCGCAGGCAAGCCCCCCAGACCAAACGTCGCATTACCCTGTACTCTGGCATCACAGGCATCGGCAGACAATTTTTTAACGTTCGAAAAGCTTAAATCTGCACCCAGTTGGATGCCGCCAGAACCCGTCAGGGTAACCGCGCCGCCATCATGCATAAAGGGTACTTCGCAAATACCTGCCACGGCCGGTGTCAGGCCGAGTGCCCACGCCACCGTCGCTGCACCTGCTGCAAAAATCAAACGCATACAGTCCATCCGTTACAAACACCCAGATTTCATACTACACCCTCTGCCGTTCGCATCTTGGACAAAACACAAGAAGACGTAAGTAAACATATTTAGACGTCTTTCTGCCGAGTACCAAACAGACGATCACCCGCATCGCCCAAACCCGGAATAATATAGCCGTTTTCATTCAAATGGCTGTCTATGCAGGCCGTATAAAGATGCACGTCCGGATAGCGGGCGAGCACCGCCTTGATACCTTGCGGCGCAGCCACAAGCACCAGCGCACGCACGCTACGGCAGCCAGCTTTTTTAAGCATGTCGATCGTGGCCAGCATCGAACCCCCTGTGGCCAGCATCGGATCGACAATGAGGGCCAGGCGCTGGTCAAGCTCACCCACCAGTTTCTCGAGGTAAGGCTGCGCCTGCAAGGTTTTCTCGTTGCGCGCGATGCCCACCGCGCTCACCCGGGCTCCGGGTATCAAACTAAGCGCACCGTCGAGCATGCCGATCCCGGCTCGCAAAATAGGCACCACCGTGATTTTTTTGCCCGCAATTTTTTCCACCACCAGTTCGCCGCACCAAGTTTGAATAGTGCACGGCGCCATAGGCAGATCCCGCGTGGCCTCATACGTGAGCAAAGAGGCCACCTCTTGCGCCATCTCGCGGAAATTCTTGGTACTAAGGTCGGCCCGGCGCATCAATCCAAGCTTGTGACGTATCAGGGGGTGGCTAATTTCATGTACAGGCATCATAGTTTCCGAAAAAATACGGTGTAGGGGGAGCTGATCAGTGGGCCGCCAGCCACTCAATTAACGCATCATCGAAGCTGCGCACCGAGCCCGAGTGTTCGTCATTGACCAGGCTGACAACAATATAGCGCTTGCCGCTGGCCCCCAGCACATAGCCCGCCAATGCACGGGAGTCACGCAGAGTGCCAGTCTTCAAGTGCGCCATGCCCTTAACTTCATCGTCGCGCAAACGACGTTTGACCGTGCCATCCGTACCCGAAATAGCCAACGAAGAAACGAATTCAGGCATCAAAGGTGAACGCCACACCATTCCCAGCATCTGGGCCAGGCCCGTAGCGGTCAAACGTGCATCGCGCGCCAGCCCTGCGCCGTTATCAATAACCCAGCCGCGAGTATCTACCTGCTGACTATTGAGCAGCGCCAGCGCAGCTCGCCCGCCAGTCTCCATGGTTGCGCCAGGCCCGATTTTTTGAGCGCCTAGTGTCAGCAGCAAGGTTCGGGCCATGACGTTATTGCTGTGTTTGTTAATAGTGCGGATCAGGTCGGCCAGTGTCGGCGAATCGTGCCAGACTATCGGTGTGGCACCGGATGGAACGCGTCCCGCCCGAATACCCTTGCCCAGGGTACCGCCCAGATCTTGCCAGAGCATCCGAAATACAGCCGAAAAATAATCGGGCTGCGACATGACCAGCCGGTACACACTGAACTCGCCACACGAGCCGGCCGCCGCGCCGCTGACATGAACCACCACATTTTTATCGCTGCGGCTTACCTCGGTGGCGATAGACGGCGACCCGGGACAAACTGCCGCGCTCCATTTAACATCACCACTGATTCGCACCTCGGACATCGGCGGGTCAACAATGGGAATCCATTTGTGGGCCTGTTCATCGGGCTGGAAAACCAGACGCACAGCCCCCAAACCGACCATCAACGCGTCCGGGCTGGCGTTGTAGGGCCGGTCGGGCGCGCCGTCAAACTCGCCAGGGTCGGTCGTCACCTGACCGAAGATAGATCGATCGACAACGACCTCCGATAAATTCTTGATGCCGCGCAGGCGTAAATCGCGCAGCAAGACCCATAAATCTTCAATCCGAAGCAAAGGGTCACCGCCCGCCTTCAAGTACAGGGGGCCAAGCAATGTGCCCTGAGCGTCAGGATGGCCTTTAGCCAGAAATGTTGTACGCCAGACATAATCGGGGCCCAGGCCGGCGAGACTACTCCAGGTGGTCACCATCTTCATCACCGAAGCCGGGTTACGCGGCACCGAACCGTTGATCTCGACCAGACGCGGCCCGTTGATCTCCTGCACCACCAGCGACAAAGAGCTTTGCGGCAGGTGAGTCGCCTGCCAGACCCGGCTCAGATCGGCCGGAAGAGGTTGCGCCGCTGCGACCGCTGCCCATCCTGCAGCCAGGCCGCAGGCCAGCCATCGCAAGACGCCGCATCCGAGGCGACGCAGCTGCTTTTTCAACACATATAACGCCATGATGACACCGAATCCTGCAGGTTCAAATCTAAGAGCATAACCAAAGTCGTGGTCGATTTGGCCCGCACCCAAGCAAAAATCTGCGCCATCGGCTTAAAATACCGGCGACGACACTAACCCAGGCGCGCTTAACCTCGCGGCCGCAACTCCAAGATTTCCGCGTGAACCACAGGCTTGAACTTTCCCAGTTCGACTACGAACTTCCATCCGAACTTATTGCCCAATTTCCGGCAGCCGAACGCACAGGCAGTCGCCTGCTGCATCTGGATGCCGCCGGCAACTTGCATGACCGGCAATTCACCCATCTGCCCGATCTGCTCAAACCCAACGATCTCCTGGTCTTTAACGACACCCGGGTGATCAAGGCACGGTTGCGCGGGCACAAAGACAGTGGCGGAAAAGTAGAACTTCTCATCGAATCCATTACCCAGCCCCGCGTGGCGTTGGCGCATGTCAGGGCCAGCAAGTCTCCCAAACCTGGCAGCGTTTTGACCATGGCCGAAGCCTTTAACGTCAAAGTTTTGGGCCGGCAGGGAGAACTGTTCGAGCTTGAATTCCCCGAAAGAGTGCTCGACTTGCTTGACCGCTATGGCTCAACGCCCTTGCCTCCCTACATTACGCACGTCGCGCGGCAACAGGACGAAGAGCGCTACCAGACGGTTTACGCCCGCGAACCGGGTGCAGTCGCAGCGCCCACAGCAGGGCTGCATTTTGACGACGCCATGCTGGCCCGCCTTACTGCGCAAGGCATAGGGGAAGCCTTTGTAACGCTACATGTAGGCGCTGGAACGTTCCAACCGGTGCGCGTGGAAAATCTCGACGAGCACATCATGCATTCCGAGCATTATTCGGTTTCGGTCCAAACCGTGCAGCAGATTCGTGCCACACGCGCCGCCGGTGGCCGGATCGTTGCCGTTGGCACGACGAGCGTGCGAGCCCTAGAGTCGGCGGCTCAGCATATCAACCACGATGGCGCCACCCAAGACAGCCCTATCGAAGGAGACACGCGCCTGTTCATTACTCCCGGCTATCATTTCCAGGTTATCGATGCGCTCATCACGAATTTTCATTTGCCGCAATCTACCCTGCTAATGCTCATTTCGGCGCTCGCCGGCATGGATCCCATCCGACGCGCTTATGCACACGCCATCCAATCTCGTTATCGCTTTTTCAGCTACGGCGATGCGATGTTCATAGAAACACCGCAGGCATGACCGGCCTGCAATTCGAACTCATCGCTACCGATGGCGCGTCGCGTCGTGGCCGCATCACACTGAATCACGGCGTTGTAGAAACCCCCGTTTTCATGCCCGTAGGCACTTACGGCAGCGTCAAGGCCATGCTGCCGCACGAACTTACCGAGGTCGGCGCACAGATTGTGCTGGGCAATACCTTTCACCTGTGGCTGCGTCCTGGCACCGAAGTCATCGGTAAGCACCAGGGCCTGCACGGCTTCATGCAATGGGACAAGCCCATATTGACCGACTCGGGCGGATTCCAGGTCTTCAGTCTGAAGGGCATGCGCAAAATCACCGAAGAAGGGGTGAAGTTCGCCTCGCCCATCGACGGCGCACGGCTATTTTTAACTCCTGAAGAGTCCATGCGCATCCAAACGGCGCTGAATTCGGACATTGTCATGGTACTTGACGAATGCACGCCCTACCTTATAGAAGATCGGCCAGCCACACACGACGAGGCAGCCCGATCGATGCGCATGTCGCTGCGTTGGGCCGCACGTTCGCGCCAGGCCTTTGATCAACTGCATAACCCCAACGCTTTATTCGGCATCGTCCAGGGCGGCATGTTCGAGGACCTGCGCGACGAGTCGCTGGCCGGACTCGTCGATACCGGTTTTCATGGCTACGCCATTGGCGGTCTCTCTGTGGGCGAACCCAAAGATGAAATGATGCGCGTGCTGGCGCACATCGCACCGCGTCTGCCAGTCCAAGCGCCCCGCTACCTGATGGGAGTGGGCACTCCCGAAGATCTGGTAGCCGGCGTGGCCTTGGGCGTAGATATGTTCGACTGTGTGATGCCTACGCGCAATGCGCGCAACGGCTGGTTATTTACTCGTCACGGCGACATCAAAATCCGCAACGCGCGCTATCGAGACGATACCCGCCCGCTCGACTCCAATTGCACCTGCCATACCTGTGCAAACTTCTCACGTGCTTATCTGCACCACCTGCAGCGTGCCAAAGAAATCACCGGTGCGCGACTCAACACCCTGCACAATCTGCACTTTTATCTGACCTTGATGCAAGAAATGCGCACTGCTATCTCTACTGGCAACTTCGAGGCATGGCGCGACGTATTCGCCCGAAATCGGGCCCACGGTATCGAATAAGCCAGATATCGCTACAATAGAGAGTTAACCAGAAACCTTCAGGAGTATTGAATGCTCGCAGTCGACACGCTTACACTTGTTACAGCCCAGGCCGCCGGCGGCGCCGCAGGTGGGGAAAACGCCCTACTAGGCATGCTGCCCATCATCTTGATGTTCGTCATCTTGTATTTCTTGATGATTCGGCCTCAGATGAAAAAACAAAAAGACCACCGCAATATGGTTGCAGCGTTATCCAAGGGCGATGAAATCATCACCTCGGGCGGAGTGCTGGGCAAAGTCACCAAAATGGGTGACAACTACATTACCGTCGACATCTCCACGATTACCGACAAACCCATAGAAACTATTGTGCAAAGAGCCGCCGTCACGGCGGTTTTGCCCAAAGGCACTATCAAGGCGCTATAAGCGCGCTGTACGTACCCCGAGACTGAAAACAGTCCGGGGCTTGTTTTTGATGCTTTTAGCCTGTTGATCGACCATGAACCGCTACCCTCTCTGGAAATACCTGACCGTCCTGGCCGCACTGATCATCGGGGTGCTATACACGTTGCCAAATTTTTTCGGCGAATCGCCAGCGGTGCAAATTGCCGGCGCCAAATCAACGGTCAAGATCGATAACAACGTACTGGAAAAAGTCGAAGGCATACTCAAAGGCGATCATATCGAGTACACCGGTGCTTATTTTCAGCAAAATGGCCCGAACGGCACGGTCCGACTTCGTTTTGCAAACACCGACACCCAGCTAAAAGCCAAAGATGTACTTGAAAAAACGCTTAATACCAACCACTCCGACCCCAGCTACACCGTAGCTCTTAATCTGGCATCGGCCTCGCCCAATTGGCTCTCTTCGCTGGGCGCTCATCCCATGTACCTGGGTCTGGACTTGCGCGGTGGCGTGCACTTCCTGCTGCAAGTCGACATGCGCGGCGCCCTGACCGGACGTTACGATTCACTGGCCAGCGACGTACGCACCAGCCTGCGCGACAACAACATCAAGAACGCCAGCGTCGATCGCGCCGATTTGTCTATCGTTGCGACCTTCGACAGCGCCGATTCGCGCGATACCGCTGCTTCGGAACTGCGCCGTCGCATGCCCGACATGGTGTTCACCAATGAGGCCACCAACGGAGGTAAATTCCCGCTGGTAGGCAAACTTACCGATGCGGCCATCGTCGAGGTTCAGTCGAACGCACTTCAACAGAATATTCTCACCCTGCACAACCGTATCAACGAATTGGGCGTGGCCGAGCCCGTCATTCAACAGCAAGGCGCCGACCGGATTGTGGTGCAATTGCCGGGGGTACAAGACATTGCCAAGGCCAAGGAAATTCTGGGCAAGACAGCCACGCTGCAAATTCGCATGGTAGATGACTCCCCGGCCGCCATGGCAGCGCTTACCGCTGGTACCGTGCCCTTTGGGCTGGAACGCTACACCGATCGCGACGGGCGCCCCATATTGCTGCGCCGCCAGGTCATTCTGACGGGCGAGAACCTGCAGAACGCGCAACCAGGCCGCGATCAGCAAACCCAGCAACCATCGGTCAACCTGACGCTCGACGCCAAAGGCTCCCGCATCTTTCGCGATGTCACCCGTAACAATATCGGCAAACGCATGGCTATTGTGCTGTTCGAAAATGGCAAGGGCCAGGTCGTGACGGCGCCGGTCATCCGCAGCGAAATCCCCGGCGGTCAGGTTCAGATCAGCGGCAGCATGACGGCTGAAGAAGCCACCGACACGGCGCTATTGCTGCGTGCAGGCGCTCTGGCCGCGCCTATGAACATCATTGAAGAACGCACCATCGGCCCCAGTCTGGGCGCCGACAATATCGCCAAGGGCTTCGATTCGACCCTGTACGGCTTTATGGGCATCGCCATATTCATCATCCTGTATTACCGCCTGTTTGGCTTGTTCTCCACGCTGGGCCTGTCTTTCAACGTGCTGCTCCTTCTGGCCGTACTATCCATGCTGCAGGCCACGTTGACGCTGCCAGGCATTGCTGCCATCGCCCTGACACTGGGCATGGCCATTGACTCGAACGTGCTGATCAACGAACGAATACGAGAAGAACTGCGCTTCGGCGCTTCGCCGCAACAGGCCATACACCTGGGGTTCGAGCGCGCCTGGGACACCATTTTCGACTCGAACCTGACCACACTGATCGTTGGCCTGTCTTTGCTGGCTTTCGGCACAGGCCCGATACGCGGTTTTGCCGTGGTGCACTGCATAGGCATCCTGACATCGATGTTTTCCTCGGTCGTCGGCGTGCGCGCACTCGCCAACCTGTGCTATGGCCGTCGGCGTAAGCTCAAAAGCGTGTCCATCGGCCAGATCTGGAAGCCAAAGCAAGACTAAGCCCTGTGGCGGCCTGCCGGGTCGCGCCGCCACATTCACGAATTAGGCAAAACGAAACATGGAATTTTTCCGCATTCACCGCACCATACCGTTCATGCGCCACGCATTGGCGCTGAACATTATCAGCCTGGTCACCTTTATCGCCGCCGTTTTTTTCATCGTCACCCGGGGCTTTCATCTGTCGATCGAATTCACCGGCGGCACGGTCATGGAAGTGCATTATGCACAGACCGCGCAAATCGAGAAAGTCCGAACTGCGGTCGATTCGCTGGGCTATACCGATTTCCAGGTGCAGAATTTCGGCACTTCACACGACGTCATGATCCGGCTGCCTCTGCGTGCTGGGGAAACATCATCGACCCAAAGCGAAGCGGTGCTTAAATCGCTGAAGGTCCATCAACCCGATGTAGAGTTGCGCCGTGTCGAATTCGTTGGCCCCCAGGTGGGACGAGAGCTGGTACACAACGGCCTGATGGCGCTGCTGTCAGTGGTGGTGGGTATCATGATCTATCTGGGCGTGCGCTTCGAATGGAAGTTCGCCGTTTCAGGGGTTCTCGCCAACTTGCACGATGTGGTGATTATCCTGGGATTCTTTGCGTTTTTCCAATGGGAGTTTTCGCTCTCGGTGCTGGCCGGCGTGCTGGCCGTGCTGGGCTATTCGGTGAACGAGTCGGTCATTATCATGGACCGGATTCGCGAGAATTTCCGCAAGCAACGCAAGACGTCGGTGCGCGAAACCATCAACAGTTCCATTACCCAAACCATTTCACGCACCATCATTACTCACGGCTCAACGCAAATGATGGTGCTGTCGATGTTCTTCTTCGGTGGCCCCACCCTGCATTATTTTGCGCTGGCGCTGACCATTGGCATTTGGTTCGGTATTTATTCCTCAGTCTTCGTGGCCGCCGCGCTGGCTATGTGGATGGGCGTCAAACGCGAAGATTTGCTTAAAACCGTTAAAAAAGACGACCCGAGCGCCGAAATCAGCTAAAGTTTCCGGCAGCCACAAGGGCTGCCGCTACCGGTAAAATAGCAGGCTTTATATATCGCCCCCGGGGTAACCCCCGCAACGGCCAGGATCATGCAAGAAACAACCCTCTCCCCCCCCGCCACGACCACGTCCGGCGCACCCCGCAAATTGTTTATCCGCACCTTCGGCTGCCAGATGAATGAGTACGACTCTCAAAAAATGGCCGATGTGCTGCGCGAAAAACAAGGCCTGGAACTGACCCAGAATCCGGAAGAGGCCGACGTCATCCTTTTCAATACCTGCTCGGTACGGGAAAAGGCGCAGGAAAAAGTTTTTTCCGACTTGGGGCGTGTTCAGCACCTGAAACAGAGCAAGCCGCATCTGATCATAGGCGTGGGTGGTTGCGTCGCCAGCCAGGAAGGCGCAGAAATCGTCAAGCGCGCACCCTACGTGGATGTGGTATTTGGCCCTCAAACTTTGCACCGTCTGCCCGAATTGATTGCGGCACGTCAAGCCTCGGGGCATGCGCAAGTCGATATTAGCTTCCCCGAAATCGAAAAATTCGACGCCCTGCCCCCGGCGCGAGTCGAAGGGCCCAGCGCCTTTGTTTCGATTATGGAAGGATGCAGCAAATATTGCAGTTTCTGTGTTGTGCCCTATACCCGCGGCGCCGAAATCTCGCGCCCATTTGACGATGTGCTGGTCGAAATCGCCGACCTGGCCGACCAGGGCGTCAAGGAAGTGACCTTGCTGGGGCAAAACGTCAATGCCTATCGCGGCCCCACGGGCGAGTCGGGCGAAATCGCCGACTTTGCCATGTTGCTCGATTATGTGCACGAAATCCCGGGTATTGAACGCATCCGCTACACCACCTCGCACCCCAAAGAAATGACTACCCGCCTCATCGAGGCGCACGGTCGGCTGTCCAAGCTTGTCCCCTTTTTGCACCTGCCCGTGCAAGCCGGCAGCGACCGTGTGCTGGCAGCCATGAAGCGCGGCTATACCTCGCTGGAGTTCAAATCGATTGTGCGCCGGTTGCGCGCTGCGCGCCCTGGCCTATCTCTGTCGTCAGATTTCATTATCGGCTTTCCGGGTGAAACCGAGCACGATTTCGACCAGACCATGAATCTCATCGCAGACGTGGGTTTCGACCAGTCATACTCGTTCGTTTATTCGCGCCGTCCAGGCACGCCTGCGGCCGACCTACAAGACGACACAAGTAAAGAGCAAAAACTGGCACGCCTGCACCGCCTTCAGGCCCTGATCAATGAGCAGGCCAGCGTTATCAGCCACGCCATGGTGGGCAGCACCCAACGTGTGCTGGTCGAAGGCCCGTCGCGGCGCGACCCCAACGAGCTCATGGGTCGCACCGAAAACAATCGCATCATCAACTTTGTCGGCCAGCCACGCCTGATTGGCCATATGCTGGATGTACGCGTCGTGCAGGCCCTTACCAATACCTTGAAAGGCGCCGTTGCCATCAGCGAGCCGCTTCAAGGCGGCGCATGAACCGCCCGCATCGCCACTCAATGCCCACCGTCGTTATTTTAGACGGCGACAATACACACTTGGCCAATCTGTGCGGGCCGCTCGACGAAAACCTGCACCAGATTGCCGCCGGCTGGAACGTCAATCTGGCCAGGCGCGGCAATCGGGTGTCGCTCGAAGGCGAACAGGCCCAGGTTGCGGGCCGCGCGCTCGAGTGGTTTTACCAGCGCGCCGTCCATCGTGCCTTGTCGATCGACGACATACAGTTGGGCTTGGTCGAGCTGGGTGCCGGTTCGGCCCAGCCGAGCAGCAAACCGGCCGAACCCGAATTGCCCGTCGAGCCCGATGAGCGCATTGTTTTGCGTACACGCAAAAGCGATTTGCGCCCACGTACACCCCGCCAGCGCGAGTATCTGAGTCAGATTTTGCAACACGACATTACCTTCGGTCTCGGACCGGCCGGAACAGGAAAAACCTGGCTGGCGGTCGCTTGCGCAATTGACGCGCTGGAACGCGAAACCGTGCAACGCCTGGTCTTGACCCGGCCCGCGGTGGAAGCGGGGGAACGCCTGGGTTTCCTGCCCGGCGATCTCGTGCAAAAGGTCGACCCGTACCTGCGCCCTCTTTATGACGCCCTCTACGACCTCATGGGAGTCGAGCGCGTCAATCGCTTGTTCGAAAAGCAGACCATTGAAGTTGCGCCTCTGGCCTATATGCGTGGGCGCACGCTCAATCATGCGTTCGTCATTCTGGACGAGGCGCAAAACACCACACCCGAACAAATGAAAATGTTCCTCACACGCATCGGGTTTGGCAGCAAGGCCGTCATTAATGGTGACCCCTCACAGGTTGACCTGCCCCGCGGCCAAGCAAGCGGCCTGACCCATGCCGTCGAGGTGCTCAACGCCGTACAAGGTATCGCCGTCACACATTTCACCAGCCGCGACGTGGTGCGCCACCCATTGGTTGCGCGGATTGTGGAAGCCTACGAACAGGCTGGTGACCGTGTCGCCTAAGCTGACCCTGGCCGTGCAGTACGCCGCCAACGCGCCGGAACTGCCGCGCTGGCGGCTACGCCGCTGGGTGCAACAGACGATCGACACCGTCGCGCCCCAGCTTGATCCAGCCATCCGCGTCATGAGCCTGACCTTGCGCCTGGTTGACGCCCGCGAAGGGCGCCGCCTAAATCTAAGCTTCCGCCAGCGCGACTACGCCACGAATGTGCTGACATTCGAATACGGCATCGACGCCCAAGGCGTCGCCGGCGGCGATATCGTGCTGTGCGTTCCAGTTCTGCGGCGCGAAGCCCGTGCCCAGAAAAAAAAGCTGCTGCAGCACGGCGCCCACCTCACGGTACACGGTGTATTACACTCACTGGGATACGACCATATCGACCCCTTGCAGGCGCAGGCCATGGAATCGCTGGAAACGCGGATTCTCGCTCGCATGGGCATATCCGACCCATACGTATCACAAAGCCCATAACCGAAAACGCAATTTCGGTTATGCTGAAAGACTTCATAACTCGTCCTGTGGACAATGCCAGAATCTCACCCCCCCGAAGCCGAACCTCAGCCGGCGAAATCCCCATCCAAATCACTATTCGCCAAGCTGGCCACGCTCATACGTCCTGAGCCCGAAGACCGGGAAGATATCAAAGCCGTCCTGGAAGCCGCTCACGACCGGCATGTGCTCGACGGCGACTCCTACGCCATGATCTC
>JBDTLC010000187.1:0-5068 GCA_039935015.1 Paralcaligenes sp.
CCGGTGGGTTTCGATCATTTCGCTTGAGTTTTCTGTGGGGTTTTCAAGGATGGGTTCCATGTCTTCTGCAGCGCCCGACGTATCTGCAACACTCCCTTTCAAGCCCACGGCTGCGTGGGTATTTCGCTCGCCTGCCCGTGTCATATCGTTTGGCTTTGGCAGTGGCCTGTTGCGCCCTGGGCCGGGCACCTGGGGCACCGTGTTGGCCTGGGTCCTATGGGTACTGATCGTGGCCCGGTTTTCTGATGTGGCCGTGGCCGGCTTACTGATTGTCTCGTTTGCCTATGGCTGCTGGAGTTGCGGCCGGGTTGGAAAGGAAATGGGTCAGCCTGATCATGGCGGCATGGTATGGGACGAAATCATCGCGTTCTGGCTAGTACTGTGGTTGACGCCAAGTACTTGGGAAGCGCAATCGCTGGCGTTTATTTTGTTCAGGGCTTTCGACATTGCGAAGCCGCCACCCATTCATTTTTTCGACGCCCATTTCAAAAATGGCTTTGGCGTTATGTGGGACGATATCGTTGCAGCCATTTATACCTTGTTGGTGATGGCAATATTGGTATTATTGGAGCGACTGTTATGAGCGAGGATGATTCATCTGCATTGGTTCAAACTCTGGCGCAGCAATTGCTTGACAGAGGCTGGGTAATGGCCTGTGCCGAATCATGCACAGGCGGCTTGTTGAGCGCAACGCTCACTGATTTGGCGGGGTCCAGCCTCTGGTTTGATCGCGGCTTTGTCACGTACAGCAATGCAGCGAAGATGCAGCAGTTACGCGTGCATGCCGATACTCTGGAACGGTTTGGTGCAGTCAGCGAAGAGACGGCCATGGAAATGGCTGCAGGCGTGCTTGAAGCGGCTAACGGTGTGCAGTTTGCCGTCTCTACTACAGGTATCGCCGGGCCGGGCGGAGCGACTCCCGGCAAGCCTGTAGGCATGGTGTGCTTTGGTTTTGCACAGCGTACGCCCGACGGTGTGGCCACTCGTGCAGCGATTCGTGTATTTGAAGGTGATCGACATCAAGTGCGCACGAGCGCCGTAGCCTACGCTTTACACATCGCCATCGAGCTTATCGCGCAGCATTGATCGCGTTGCGCGTGGCGCGCGCTGCGTGGGCAGCGGCTTCGCGCCAGTCGTCGCCGCCACTGGCATATAAAATCGCGCGCGACGAATTAATCATCATTCCTGTGCCGCGGCTATCACATCCGGCCTTTACCGTAGCCGGGATATCGCCGCCTTGCGCGCCTATGCCGGGTACTAGCAAAGGCATATCGCCGACTCGCTCCCGAACTCGCGCAAGTTCCTCGGGAAAGGTTGCACCCACCACTAGCGCACACTGTCCGTTAGAGTTCCAGTGGTCGGCCACCAGGCCCGCCACATGCAGATAAAGTGGAACACCGTCTTTGGATTCGATGAATTGCAGATCGGAGCCGCCTTTGTTCGAAGTGCGGCACAAGATGACGATGCCACGATCTTCCCAAGCTAGGTAAGGTTGCAGCGTGTCAAAACCCATGTACGGGTTAACAGTGACGGCATCGGCGTTGTAGCGCTCGAAGGCTTCATGTGCGTATTGTTCGGCTGTTGATCCGATATCGCCCCGTTTGGCGTCGAGCACGATGGGCAAGTGCGGGTAAGTTTCACGAATATACTGGCATAAAGCCTCGAGCTGCGCTTCGGCCCGCTGCGCCGAGAAGTACGCGATTTGCGGCTTGACGCCGCAAATGTAGGGCGCAGTGGCGTCGACCATGGCGCGGCAGAATTCGTAAATGGCGTCACTGCGGCCCGCGATCTCGGCGGGAAACCGCTGCGGGTCTGGGTCTAGGCCCATCATCAGCATCGAGTGAGATGTCGCCCAGGCGTTGTTGAGTTTTTCGGTAAATGTCATGGGTGAAAGCTAGTGAATGGCCGGCGACGAAACGAGGACCACCAGCGGGGTAGGCGTTATTAAATTATTTTAATGGAAGCGTAGGCAAAGCACCGTCACCCAAATTAAGCTGGCTAATAGCAGCGACAGCATTACCGCTGCGCTACCCAGGTCTTTGGCACGGCCAACAAGAACGTGATGCTCGATCGTAATGGAATCGGCTAAGGCCTCCAGAGCAGAATTCAGGATTTCGACAATTAGTACAAAAACGATGGCGCTGATCAGTAAAAGGGTTTGTATGGCGCTGCTACCCACCCAAAACGCTGCAGGCGTGAGCACGACGGCGAGCAGGAGCTCTTGACGAAACGCCGCCTCGTGCTGAAATGCCGCCTTGAAGCCTTGCAGCGAAAATTTAAGCGCGTTGCGCAAGCGGCCAAAGCCGCCGTGGCTTTTATACGGAGAAGTTGTGCTCATGGCGGCTATTGTAGCGGCACCTTTGCTTTTGTAGCGGCACCTTTGCTTTTGTAGCGGCACCTTCGCATTGGTAGATGCAGCTTTGCTTTTGTAGAGGCACGTCTTGTGGGTGCCATTCGTTTCGCATTGCGCTATTTTGCCTGAAACCTTCTATTCCCGCGGCGTGGGCGGTTAAGGTGGGTCGGGCTCCGACGTGCCCGATCCTGGCTGCGCCAGGATTCCCCACGCACAGGGCCTACTTCGGGGCGGCGTGCGAACTCGCGAGACGAATAGCCTCCCAGGCTATTCGTAACCGTCTCGCTCAGACAACGCACGCCTTGCACCCCCGAAGTAGACCCTGCGCGCGGCGGGCCCGAGTCGCCCGCCCCACCTTAACCGCCCACGCCGCTAGATCGATGAAAATGGTAGCTACGGGGGCTGCTATGACATTATCGACAGGCACGCTTTTGTAGAGGCGCCTTTATTTTGTAGAGGCACCTTCGTTTTTGTAGAGGCACCCCTTGTGGGTGCCATATACCGAACCACACCGCACCCCCCAGTCATTGTCACGCGGAATCACAATCCAGCCCATCCATAAAAAAATCCGGCCACAAGGACCGGATTTTTCTATCAGAGCGCCGGTTCGAAAACCGGCAGATCATATAGACGCTTAGAAGCCGCCCATACCACCCATGCCGCCCATACCACCCATGTCAGGCATACCGCCACCACCAGCAGGCTTGTCTTCCACGATTTCAGCCACAGCGGCTTCGGTCGTGAGCAACAGGCTGGCCACCGACGCTGCATTTTGCAAAGCAGTGCGGGTCACCTTGGTAGGATCCAGCACACCTTGTTCAACCAGGTCGCCGTACTCGCCAGTTGCGGCGTTGTAACCGTAGTTACCCTTGCCCTTGGCCACGTTGTCAGCTACAACGCTAGGCTCGTCGCCAGCATTAGCCACAATGGTGCGCAAAGGCGATTCGATCGCACGAACGATCAGCTTGATACCGGCCTCTTGGTCGATGTTGTCGCCCTTGACAGCAGCGACAGCAGCCTTGATGCGGATGAACGCTACTCCACCGCCAGGAACAATGCCTTCTTCGACTGCGGCGCGAGTAGCATGCAGAGCATCTTCCACGCGAGCTTTCTTCTCTTTCATTTCGATTTCGGTCGCAGCACCGACACGAATCACTGCTACACCGCCTGCCAGCTTGGCAACACGTTCTTGCAGTTTTTCACGATCGTAGTCCGACGTGGCTTCTTCGATTTGCACGCGAACTTGCTTGACGCGGGCTTCGATCGATTTGCTGTCGCCGTGGCCGTCGATAATGGTGGTGTTTTCTTTAGCCACTTCAATGCGCTTGGCTTGGCCCAGATCCGTCAGGGCAGCTTTTTCAAGCGACATGCCGGTTTCTTCTGAAATAACCACGCCGCCCGTCAGGATGGCGATGTCTTCAAGCATCGCTTTGCGACGATCGCCAAAGCCAGGAGCCTTGACAGCAGTCGTCTTCAGGATGCCGCGAATATTGTTGACCACCAGCGTAGCCAGGGCCTCGCCCTCCACGTCTTCGGCAATAATCAGCAAAGGACGGCTGGATTTGGCAACTTGCTCAAGAATGGGCAACAGGTCGCGAATGTTGCTGATTTTCTTGTCGTAAATCAGGACATAAGGATCTTCCAACACGGCTACTTGCTTGTCGGCGTTGTTGATGAAATAGGGCGACAGATAACCACGGTCGAATTGCATACCTTCGACGACGTCTAGTTCGTTGTCCAGCGATTTGCCGTCTTCAACGGTAATAACGCCTTCCTTGCCGACCTTGTCCATCGCGTTGGCGATGATTTCACCGATCGAGCTATCGCTGTTGGCCGAAATAGAACCGACCTGAGCGATTTCCTTGCTAGTGGTGCAAGGCTTGGACAGTTTTTTCAACTCGGCCACAGCCACGGCGACCGCTTTGTCGATACCGCGTTTGAGGTCCATCGGGTTGATACCGGCGGCCACGTACTTCAGGCCTTCTTCCACGATTGATTGCGCCAGCACGGTTGCCGTGGTGGTGCCGTCGCCAGCGTTGTCCGAAGTCTTGGAGGCAACTTCTTTAACCAGCTGAGCGCCGATGTTTTCGAATTTGTCTTTCAGTTCGATCTCTTTAGCAACCGATACACCGTCTTTGGTTACGGTCGGGGCGCCGAAAGAGCGCTCCAGAACCACGTTACGGCCCTTAGGGCCCAGAGTGGTTTTAACGGCATTGGCGAGAATGTTCACGCCACGGACGATGCGCACGCGAGCGTCATCGCCAAATAGTACTTGCTTAGCAGCCATTATTAAATTCCTTGCTTGATTCGAGTAATTACAGGATCACAGCGAGGATTTCGTCCTCGCGGATGACGAGCAGTTCTTCGCCGTCGACTTTGACGGCCTGGCCGGCATATTTGCCGAACAGAACTTTGTCGCCAGCTTTCAGATCAACAGCCTGGATTTTGCCGTCGTCGGAACGTTTGCCGGGGCCAACAGCCACGACTTCGCCTTGATCGGGTTTTTCAGCAGCGCTTTCGGGGATAACGATGCCTGACGCAGTGGTGCGCTCGTTGTCCAGACGCTTGACGATCACGCGATCGTTCAAAGGACGCAGTGCCATGGAGGAACTCCTGTTCAAATGGTAATGGGTTTGTAAATAGGTGAGGGATGGTTTGTTAGCACTCAACCCCTTCGAGTGCTAATTATAAGGACGAATTGGAATTGTTCAAGTG
>JBDTLC010000188.1:0-16455 GCA_039935015.1 Paralcaligenes sp.
GTCTGGAATTTTCCGTTCGGACGTGTTTTTCTGGGTGATGGTGGTGCCTATTTCTTGGGCTTTATGTTGGCTGAATTGGCGGTGCAGTTGGTCGTGCGTAATCCCAGTGTGTCCCCCTTCTACGCGCTGGCGGTTTTGTTTTATCCCGTCTTCGAAACCCTGTTTTCAATCTGGCGCAGGCGTTTTAAACGTGGCACTCCGGTTGATCAGCCCGATGCCCTGCATCTGCATCAGTTGGTGTTTCGGCGCCTTGTGCGTGTCACGTTCAGCCGCGATAGCCGCCATGCCGTGCCGGCGCTTTGCAACGCCATGACTTCGCCGTATTTATGGGTGCTGACGCTCATCGGCCTGGTGCCCGCGACTATCTGGTGGGATAACGCCTGGGCGTTATGCGCAAGCTTGGTGGTTTTTTCAGCGGTTTATATCTGGTTGTATAAAAGGTTGGTGTCGTGGCGCCGTCCCGCTTGGCTTTTGTTGCCGTCGATAGGCCGCAATGCCAAGCCGAAATAGGGCAGCCGCAGTCACTATGGCAGATGGCAACATATGGCTGTAACTATGGCGGTGGCTGTAAATGTAGCGGCAGCCCTTGTGGCTGCCATGGTGGAAGTAATCGGGTGGATGGCACCCACAAGGGGTGCCGCTACACTGACGTCGATACAGAGACGTCGATACATTGCTGCCGCAGCAGCAAGCACGAAAACGCGGGTTATTTTAAAATTTTTCTTTTCAGCGATCAATGCGGGAGACTCAGTTGCATATTCAAGACGTGAAACTTGCGGTAGTGGGGCTGGGTTATGTGGGCCTGCCTTTAGCCGTGGAATTTGGCAAGAAACGCTCTGTCCTTGGTTTTGACATCAATGCGCGCCGAATTACCGAGCTTAAAGCTGGACACGACCATACTCTCGAGGTTGATGGCCCGGAACTTGCCAGCGCTAGCCATCTAAGCTTTAGCGGCGACGCGGCCCAACTGGCCCAGGCCAATGTCTTTATCGTGACTGTGCCCACGCCTATCGATGAGTACAAGCAGCCCGACCTGACGCCTTTGGTGCGCGCCAGCGAAACCATAGGCAAAGTGCTCAAGCGCGGCGATGTGGTGATCTACGAGTCCACCGTTTATCCTGGGGCCACCGAAGAGGTATGCGTGCCTGTGCTGGAGCGTGTCTCGGGCTTGCACTTTAATGTAGATTTTTTTGCCGGCTATAGTCCCGAGCGTATTAACCCTGGCGATAAGGCACACCGCGTATCGACCATCAAAAAAGTGACTTCTGGGTCTACGCCCGAAATAGCCGAACTGGTCGACACCCTGTACAAGCAGATTATTGTCGCCGGTACGCACAAAGCACCCTCCATACGTGTGGCCGAAGCCGCCAAGGTTATCGAAAACACGCAGCGTGACGTCAACATTGCTCTGGTCAACGAGTTGGCCCTTATCTTCAACAAGATGGGAATCGACACGCTTGCCGTGCTTGAAGCGGCTGGCACTAAATGGAATTTTCTGCCGTTTCGTCCGGGCCTGGTGGGTGGCCACTGCATCAGTGTCGACCCCTACTATCTGACTCACAAGGCTCAATCCATCGGCTATCACCCAGAGATTATTCTGGCGGGTCGACGGCTTAACGATTCCATGGGCGGCTATGTCGTGTCGCAACTGGTCAAGGCTATGACCAAGCGGCGCATACAGGTGCAAGGCTCGCGCGTGTTGGTGATGGGCTTGACGTTTAAAGAAAATTGCCCCGACCTGCGTAATACGCGAGTGGTCGATATTGTGCGCGAGCTGGGAGAATACAACATCGCTGTTGATGTGTATGATCCATGGGTGGATGCCGCCGAGGCCAAGCACGAGTACGGACTAGAGCTTGTCGCCGCACCCAAGGCGAGCGCCTACGACGGAATTATTATTGCTGTGGCACATCGGCAATTTGCCGAAATGGGTGCGCAGGCCATACATGGATTAGGCAAGGCAGAGCACGTGGTGTACGACTTGAAGTACATATTGGCGGCCGACGAATCCGATTTACGTTTGTAATTTGTAGCGAAGGATATATGACTACCCGTTATCAAGAAGTTATGGCCAGCTTGCGCAGTGAACCCAAAACCTGGCTGGTAACCGGCTGCGCCGGATTCATCGGATCGAATATCCTCGAGACGTTGCTGACCTTGAACCAGAGCGTGGTGGGTTTAGACAACTTCGCTACGGGTCACCAGTACAACCTCGACGAAGTTCAGAAAATAGTTACGACCGAGCAGTGGGCGCGCTTTACATTTCGTCAAGGCGACATTCGCGATCCGGCGGCGTGCCGGACTGCGCTCGAGGGTGTCGATTACGTCTTGCATCAGGCGGCGCTGGGCTCCGTTCCCCGGTCCTTGGCCGACCCGGTCACGACCAACGAGGTCAATATCGGCGGCTTTCTGAATATGCTTGTGGCGGCCCGCGACGCCGGCGTGAAGTCTTTTGTCTATGCGGCGTCAAGCTCTACCTATGGTGACCACGAGGCCTTGCCCAAGGTTGAAGACCAGATTGGCAGGCCTTTGTCGCCGTATGCCGTCACCAAATTTGTGAACGAGTTGTATGCGGATGTGTTTGCCCGCTCTTACGGTTTTGGAAGTATTGGCCTGCGTTATTTCAATGTGTTTGGCAAACGCCAGGATCCTAATGGCGCTTATGCCGCGGTGATTCCCAAATGGGTGGCCGCCATGATACATGGCGAGCAGGTGGTGGTGAACGGCGACGGTGAAACCAGCCGTGATTTCTGTTTCGTGGAAAACGCCGTACAGGCCAATATACTGGCCGCCTTGGCACAGCCTGAAGGGGTGAACCAGGTTTACAACGTTGCCTATAACGCACGCACCAGTCTGAATGAGTTGTTCGAACACTTGGCTCGTGCTTTGGGCAATACAGGCGTTGTGTACGACAAGCAGCCGGTTCATGCCGATTTCCGCGCGGGCGATGTACGCCACTCGCAAGCCGATATCAGCAAGGCAAAGCGCTTGCTGGGGTATGAGCCCATGCACAATATTGTGCAGGGTCTGGAAGTAGCCATGCCTTGGTACACGCAATTCCTGCATTGACTTGAAAACATTCGCCCAGCGGCTATCTGGCCTGCATCCCGACCATCGACGCATTGCGCAAGGGGCTGCACGGGTGGCCTTCTTCCTGCTGTTGGGAAAGGCGGCGGGCGCGTTCAAAGAGATGGCAGTCGCTTATCGCTACGGCGTGAGCAGTGTGGTCGATGCCTATCAGTTCACGCTGACCATGGCCAGTTGGCTTCCTATTACTCTAGTGGGCGCGCTGTCAGTGGTGTTGATCCCGGTGCTGGTGCGCACGCGTTACGAAGATACCGACACTCGCGCCCGGTTCTTGAGTGAATTACAGGCTTGGGCGATTGTGCTTGGGCTGATGCTGGCGGTATTGATCTATTTCGGCTGGCCCTATGTGCTGCAGGTGGCTGGCCGCGGTTTGTCGGGCAATGTACAGCAGATGACTTCGCAGCTTACGCTGGCGTTTGCCCCGGCTGCGTTGCTGACATTGATGACGGGAATTAGCGCGGCGCGCCTGCGGGCGCATGAGCGGCACATTAATACTTTGCTCGACAGCGTTCCGGCAGTGGCCATTCTGATCTGGGTGCTGGCTTCGTCGGTCGATGATGTGGGTCCCTTATTGTGGGGAACGCTTGTGGGCTACCTGATCCAGTCGGTATGGTTGCTATGGCTTGCTTCCCGCGCCGATGGCTTGTGGGCGCGCCCCATGTTCAGCTTGCAGTCGGGTCACTGGCCCGCCTTGGTCAAGGCGGCCGGAGTGATGGTGCTCGGTCAGATTGCCATGAGCTTTGTCGGGCCCATTGACCAATACACCGCTGCCAATTTGGGCGCCAATGCAAATGCTACGCTGGGGTATGCCGCAAGGCTGCTGTCGCTCGTGCTTGGAATAGGCGCGGCGTCCGTAGGACGTGCTGCGTTGCCGGTGCTGGCCGACATCCAGGGGCGAGGCGATGCGGTGCATGCCCGCAAGACGGCACTGAAATGGTCGGTGCTGATGTTGGTGACGGGCGCAGCAATAACATTGATAGGCTGGTTTCTGGCGCCATGGGGCGTGGCCTTGCTATTTCAGCGCGGCGCCTTTACGGCCGAGAATACGCAGACTGTCGCGCACGTTCTGCGCTGGGGCTTGTTGCAATTGCCTTTTTATTTTGGTGTGTTGATCCTTGTCCAGCTGCTGGCAAGCCAGAATCGTTACCGGATCATGGCGGCCATCGCGATCGCCAACTTTGCACTGAAGGCGGTGATGAATTCGGTGCTGGCGCCGGTTATGGGCGTGGCGGGCATCATGCTGGCGACCAGCGTGATGTATGCCTTGTCCTACACTTGTTATGTGGCCGTGGCGCTGCGCTCCGCGCCAGATGTCCATCGCGTCTCCTCCTGATCATGTTTACACAGGTACTGTTTTGAAACACCCCGCTTCCACCCCTCATTTGATGATTGTGATTTATTCGCTCAGCGGCGGAGGTGCCGAACGGGTTGCCGCCGATTTAAGCGCCTACTGGGTTGAGCACGGTTATAAGGTCACGGTAGTGACGCAAACGGATGCAAGCGGTGATGTCTATGCCTTGCATCGATCGGTGCAACGCGTCGCTCTGGGTACTGCGGCTTCGAGTAATGGGCGCATTGGCGGCGTGTTGGCCAATTTGCGTCGCCTCTGGAGTCTGCGGCGACTGATCCGGCGTCTGCGCCCAACGATCGTGCTGGGCATGATGACGACCGCCTCGGTGTTGTCTGTCATTGCTGCACGTGGCACGGCTTGCCGGGTGATTGCTACAGAGCATACTCATCCGCCGTCTCAGGATCTCAGCACGATGTGGCTGCGCTTGCGGCGCTGGGCCTATCCGCGGGCTGCCAAGGTCGTAGCGCTGACCGCGGGCACCGCGCAGTGGTTGCAACAAAATGTGCCCGGTTCGGCCGTTGCCGTCATTCCGAACGCTGTGCGCTGGCCACTAGAGGTCGGCGAACCGTTGCTGCCGCCGCCAGAAAAAAACGGGCGTTTCCGCTTGCTTGCCGCGGGACGCCTGCATCCTCACAAAGGCTTCGACCTGCTGATACGCGCCTTTCAGATGCTGGCCGCTTACGTGCCGGATTGGGATTTGGTTATATTGGGCGAAGGCGATAGCCGCAACGACTTACAAGAACAAATTGACGCCTGTGGCTTGGGTGAACGCATCTCCATGCCTGGCCGGGCGGGCAATGTCGGGCAGTGGTACACGCAATCCGATTTGTATGTGCTCAGTTCCCGGGTTGAGGGTTTATCCAATACACTGATTGAATCCATGGCTAGTGGCATGGCCGCGGTGGCGTTCGATTGTGAAACGGGTCCTCGTGAAATTGTGCGCAATGGTATCGATGGCGTGTTGGTCAAACCTTGTGAAGATGTCGAGGCGCTGGCCGCACATCTGTACGAGCTGATGACGCATCCTGGTCAGCGCGAAGCTCTGGCCAGGCGAGCGGTAGATGTACGCGATCGGTTCTCTATGGTTCGCGTGATGGCGTTGTGGCGACATGTTTTTGAAAACGACTGACCAAGCTTGGCCAGGCTTGAGGAAGAGCGAGTAGATCATGTGCGGAATAGTTGGGATTTGGGGCGCATTGCCCAATAAGCAGGCCATTGTCGAACGCAGCTGTCGCAGCCTCCGGCTGCGTGGGCCCGATAGCAAGGGTTTCTGGCAGGATGCGCAGGCCGGTGTGGCCTTGGGTCATGTGCGCCTGGCCATTCTTGATCTGTCTGTCGAAGGGCATCAGCCCATGTTGTCGGCCTGCGGTCGTTACTCACTGGTATTCAACGGCGAAATCTACAACCATCTCGAATTGCGCGTCAAGCTCGAGGCTGAAGGCCGCGCGCCTGCTTGGCGCGGTCATTCCGACACCGAAACTCTCTTGGCCGGCTTCGTCGCCTGGGGAGTGGAACAAACTTTGCTCAACGCCGTCGGTATGTTTGCCATGGGGCTTTGGGACCGACAGAAGAAAACTCTCTCGCTGATGCGTGATCGATTGGGCGAGAAGCCGTTGTATATGGGCTTTGCAGCAGGCAACTTCGTCTTTGCGTCGCAATTGAAGGCGCTTGTCAGCATTCCCGGATTTTCCAGGGAAATTGACCGGCGCGCCTTGTCGCTCTTGGTTCGTCACAACTATATTCCAGCGCCCTGGAGCATTTACCGCAATATGCGCAAGTTGCTGCCGGGTACCTGGCTGGAGCTGACCCAGGAGCAGTTGCGGCACCGTGAAATACCGCCCGCGCGGGTCTATTGGTCGGCCCAAACCGTGGGGCGTCAGGCTCGCGAACAAGCCTTGAACTTCGCCTCCGACGATCAAGCCGTTGATGCGCTCGAAGACGTATTGAGCCACGCTGTTAAAGGGCAGATGCTGGCCGATGTCAGGCTGGGAGCTTTTCTGTCAGGTGGGGTTGATTCTTCTGTCATCGTGGCCCTGATGCAGGCCCACAATTCGCAGGCTGTCAACACATATTCCATCGGGTTTGACGACGCAGCCTACAACGAAGCCGAACACGCGCAGGCCGTTGCCCGGCACTTGGGCACGTCTCATACCGAGCTGTATGTGACGGCGCAGGATGCACTGGCGGTGGTGCCCAGCCTTTCGTCGGTCTACGACGAGCCGTTTGCCGATTCTTCGCAGATTCCCACCATGTTGGTGACGCGCATGGCACGTCAGCATGTCACCGTTGCTTTGTCGGGCGATGGCGGCGACGAATTGTTTGGCGGTTATACGCGTTATTTTCGTGCCCAGCGATGGTGGGACAAGCGCGAGGCTCTGCCAGGTTTGTTGCGCACCCCCGTGTCGCTGCTGAGCCGATTTGGCGCGCGCATAATGCCGCCCGGATATGCGCGAGATCAATTCGACAAACTGGCCGAATTGGTCAGCACAACCCATTCGGGCCGCTTCTATCGGCAGTTCGTGTCGTACTGGAAGGATCCTGCACAGGTAGTGCTCGATGCCCAGGTGCCTCCTACTGCCTTTGACGCAGAATCCAGCGACCACTTCTTCGAACAAATGACTCTGCTCGATTCAGTTACTTATTTGCCCGACGATATTCTAGTAAAGGTTGATCGGGCGGCGATGGCCGTTAGTCTGGAGACACGTGTGCCGATGATCGATCATCGTGTGTTCGAGTTTGCGCAACGCTTGCCTATAGACTATAAAATTCGCGATGGGCAAGGTAAATGGCTGTTGCGCCAGCTTTTGTATCGACACGTGCCCAGGGCTTTGGTTGATCGTCCTAAAAAAGGCTTCTCCGTTCCGCTCGGAACTTGGTTGCGTGGTCCTCTGAAAGACTGGGGTGCTGCCTTGCTGGACCCGGCCCGATTGCATCGTGAGGGGCTGTTTGATGCCGCTCCGGTCTTGCGCAAATGGCGTGAGCATCAATCGGGCAAGCGCGATTGGAGCACGCATTTGTGGAGCGTACTGATGATGCAGGCGTGGCTGGACGAGGCGGCTAGCCGCTCGGGTTCGAGTCCACAATGAAAATTGCATTTCTCGTCAGCTCGATGCATGCGGGTGGGGCGGAACGGGTGGCTGCAACGCTGGTCAACGCCTGGGCGGCGAGAGGAGAGGCGGTTACGCTGGTGCCCACTTATACAAAAAAAGGCTCGTGTTTTTATCCGGTGTCGGATCTGGTCGACTTGGTTTGGCTGGCAGATCGCATCCAGCGCCTGCGTCTGCCCGTGCCGGCTGGATTCAAGAAATGGCTGGCGTTACGCCGCCTGATTCAGGAGAAAAAACCAGATTTGATTGTTTCGTTTCTGACCAATGTCAATGTCGTGGCGCTCTTAAGCACATGGGGGCTGGGCATTCCCATTATTGTCTGCGAGCGCACCAACCCTGCTTTTAGCAACAACGTGGGGTGGGTATTGAGGTGCTTGCGCAAGGCGAGCTATCGGTTCGCCGATCTTGTCACAGTGCAGACCGAAGCCAGTGTGGCACCCTTTAAGCGCATGCTGCCTGGAATCTCGCATCTGGCTGTAATTGCCAATCCGGTGCCGCCCGAGTTGTTCGAGGCCCGGCTTGCGGCTTGCGTGCCTGAAGTGAACGGCCGCTGCCGCTTAGTGGCCATGGGGCGTCTGGTGCCTGCCAAGCAGTTCGACTTGCTCATTGATGCTTTTGGCAAGATAGCCGCTCGTCATCCAGAGTGGGATCTGACCATTTGGGGCGATGGCCCAATGCGCGATGTACTGCTGCGCCAAATCGAGGCGGCGGGGCTTGCTTCGCGTATAGATTTGCCGGGTCGCACCGACACCCCCTGGCAGCAAATGGCGCAGGCGCATGCGTTTGTTCTGACTTCCCGGGTAGAAGGGTTTCCCAATGTATTGCTGGAAGCTATGGCAGTTGGCCTGCCGTGTCTGGCTATCGATTGTCCCAGCGGCCCGCGCGAGATGACACGTAATGGCGAGGATGCACTCTTGGTTCCTCTAGCCGATCAACAGGCCTTGATCAAGGGGCTAGATCGTTTGCTGGGAGACGCTGCGTTACGCCGGGCTTTGGCCGAAAGGGGCTCTCGGTCGGTGCGCCAGCGCTATAGCCTGGCCGCGGTGCTCGACTCCTGGGATCAATTGATGGAACAGGTGGGAGCCTTGCGCGTAAAGCGCCGGGAAACATGAATCGGATGAAAGCCGACAGTGATTTCTCTTTGCGAGTCGTACACGTGATTTCCGGCCTGGGCCAGGGAGGCGCCGAGACAGTGTTGCACCGGCTGGTCACAGCCCCCTCGCAAGCCAGTCGCAATACCATTATTTCTTTGGGGGACGAGGGGGTCTTTGGCGCGCGCCTGCGCGCTGCGGGAGTCACGGTTTATTGCTTGAACATGCGGCGCGGGCGTCTGTCGCCCGCGGGCATTTGGCGCTTGTATCGTCTATTGCGACAGATGAGGCCCGATGTAGTGCAGACATGGATGTATCATGCCGACCTGTTGGGCGGTGTAGTAGCCCGTCTGGCGGGTATCAGAGCTGTATCGTGGGGGATTCGCAATTCGGGCGCCAATCTGAACCGCGGCAGTCGTTCCGCGCGGATGCTGGCCTGGGTTTGCGGCCGTATCTCAGGCCTGGTGCCAGCGGTCATTGTGTCGTGTGCCCAGAACGCGTTGCTGCGTCACCAGCAGTGGGGTTATCGCGCCGACCGCATGTTGGTGATTCCCAACGGCTATGATTTATCGCGTTGGCAAGCCCGGCCACAAGCTCGAATTGCCTTGCGGGCAAGCTGGGGACTGGCGCTCGATACGCCTCTGATAGGTAGTGTGGCTCGCTGGAATCCGCTTAAGGATCATGCCAATTTATTGCAGGCCTTTGCGCTCAGCCTGACCGCACATCCTGATTTGCGCTGTGTGCTGGTAGGATTCGGCGTGGATGACGCCAATGCAGAGCTTGGCGCCTTGGTGTCCTCGCTGAATCTGCGCGGCAAGATCATTTTGCTGGGCCCTCGCGACGACATTCCGGACATTATGAGCGCGATCGATGTGCATGTCCTTTCCAGCTGTGCCGAAGGTTTTCCCAATGTGGTGGCCGAAGCGATGGCCATAGGCACGCTGAGCGTAGTCACCGACGTGGGCGATGCCGCAACAATTGTCAACGCTGAGGGCTGGGTTGCGCCTCCTCGCAGTCCCGCGGCACTGTCTGAGGCTGTGAATCAAGCCGTGGCTGTACTGGGTACGCCGCAGGCTGCTTTGCGTGCTCAGCGTGGTCGTGAGCGAGTGCAGCGTGAATACAGCCTGGATAACATGGTGGCTGCCTATCAAACCGTATGGCAGCGACTGGCTACTGACTTCCCCTCTCGCGCCAGACGAGAAAAGGTGACAGATGAGCCTCGGCGCTTATTGTATGTGGTGAATAATCCTGCTTTTTTTCTGTCGCACCGTCTGCCATTGGCCATGGCTGCCAAAGCAGCCGGCTTTGATGTGCATGTGGCGACCATGGATGGGCCCGCGGTAATGCAAATCACGGCTCACGGCTTGTTGCATCACGTTATTCCGATGACTCGCAGCGGCAAGAATCCCTTACAAGAACTGCGTACGATTTATGCCTTGTGGCACTTGTTTCGCCGTTTGCGTCCGGCCCTGGTTCATGCGGTAACGATCAAGCCTGTATTGTATGGCGGCATCGCCGCACGGCTGGCGGGCGTGCCGGCGTTTGTGGCGGCGGTGTCGGGCCTGGGGTTTGTTTTTACCCGTGGCAAGCAAGGCTTTGATTTTGTACGCATGGCGGCCGTAACTCTGTATCGCCTGGCTCTGGGGCATCCGAATAGCCGTGTTATTTTCCAGAATGCGAATGATTGCGAGGTTCTAAGCCGCGCCGGCGTGATTAGGCCGCAGCAGGTGGTGATGGTGCGCGGATCAGGCGTTGACCTCGATCGCTTTAAGGCGACGCCCGAACCTAAGGGGGTGCCCGTGGCGATCATGGTGTCACGTCTGCTGCACGACAAAGGGGTGCGCGAATTCGTCGCGGCTGCCCGCGCGAGTGCAGGTTCTGCCAATGGCTTGCGCTGGGTGCTCGTCGGTAGCCCCGACCCGGGAAACCCTGCCAGCGTCAGTGCCGCCGAGCTCGATCTTTGGGAGCGCGAGGGCCTCGTCGAGTGTATGGGCGAACAAACGGATATCGCGTCGTTGTATGCCTATGCACATATAGCCGTGCTGCCGTCCTATCGCGAAGGGCTGCCCAAATCGCTCATCGAGGCGGCGGCGTGCGCGCGTGCAGTGGTCACGACTGACGTGCCGGGATGCCGTGATGCAATCGAGCCTGGTGTAACGGGGCTGCTCGTGCCGGCTCGAGATGCGGCCGCGCTGGCCTTTGCTGTGCAGCGCCTGGCCGATGATGGCGACTTGCGCCGACGTTTTGGCGCGGCAGGCCGTGAATTGGCCGAGCGAGAGTTCGATATACGCAAGGTCGTACAGGCCCACCTGGACGTCTATCAGGCATTGAGCGCCTAGAAAGGCAGCGTCAGATTAGGCGCGAGCGCCAATAAAGCCCGACGAAATTCGGCCTGGATCCGCTGCAAGGCATCGTGCGTATCGCCTTCGAAACGCAGCACCACCACGGGGGTGGTGTTCGAGGCCCGAGCCAGTCCGAACCCGTCGGTGTATTCGGCGCGCACCCCGTCTATGGTGTTGATGCTTTGCGCCGAAGGGAATTTCCCCTCGTTTTGCAGGTGTTTGATAAGCACATGCGGCTCGCCTTCGCGCATCTCCAGCTTGAGCTCTGGCGTGGAAATACCCTGTGGCAATGCCTCTAGCGTGGCTGAAGGGTTGGTATGCCGCGATAGAATCTCAAGCAATCGGGCGCCGGTATATAGCCCGTCGTCAAACCCGAACCAGCGTTCTTTGAAGAAAATGTGGCCGCTCATTTCGCCGGCCAACGGAGCGCCAGTTTCGGCTAGCTTGGCTTTGATCATCGAGTGCCCAGTCTGCCACATCAGAGGATGGCCCCCTGCCTGCTCGATGGCGCGGGCAACATGGCGGCTGCATTTCACGTCGAAGATAATGGTTGATCCCGGGGCGCGCTGCAAAATATCGCACGCATACAGAATCAGCTGCCGGTCGGGCCAGATGATTTCGCCGCTCTTGGTAACGACCCCCAGCCGGTCGGCATCGCCGTCGAACGCCAGCCCCAGTTCGCAGTCGCTGTTTTTCACATGGCGAATCAGGTCTTGTAAATTGTGCGGATCGGCTGGATCGGGGTGATGATTTGGGAAATGGCCGTCTACCTCGCAAAAGAGCGTGTCAACCTCGCAACCCAATGCGGCAAATAACTGAGGCGCCACCGCGCCGCCTACGCCATTGCCGCAATCAATCGCGATTTTCATGGGCCTGGCCAGTTTCACGTCGGCGCTAATGCGGTCAATGTATGCGTCGATCAGGCTCAACGCCTGCCTGGAGCCGCGCGGCACAGGCCTGTTCGGCGGCGCAGACCCTTTCGGCGATACCGGCCCTTTTGGCGGCACAGACTCTTTTGGCGCTACGGAACCCTGTAGCGGCACCCCTTGTGGGTGCCATCGCGCCTGCCCCGCCTCCCCCGAATCAATATCCGGAGCGGGCAAGTCCTCCATAATTTCCCTCAGCGCTTGTACCCCCTCTCCGTGCAAGGTCTTTCCGCCCATCATTATTTTGAAACCGTTGTAATTAGGGGGATTGTGACTGCCGGTAATAGCAACACCTGAACCTGTTTTTTGTGTATGGGTTGCAAAATAGACCAGTGGCGTAGGCACCATCCCGAGATCAATGGTATTGACGCCGCCCTCCATCAGGCCTGCTTGCAGCGCCTGCGCCAGTTCGGGACTGCTCAGTCGCCCATCGTACCCCACTACCAAGGTGGGGATGTTTTGTGCGCACGCCTGTTGCGCCAGCGCCAGGCCCAAACTATGGGCAAAGGCGGCATTGAGCTGTTCGGGCACGGTGCCGCGGATGTCATAGGCTTTGAATACCGCAGTGGGAAGTGAAAGCGTAGCCAATGTATTTCCTTGGAAATCAGAGAAAGGAATCATTCACTTTATCGCGGATTGGCGGGCGGTGCACAGAGCTTCGGCTGGGCGGTTCGATTTTCGCGATAGGCCTCGTTCACCTGAACATGATTAAAATAGCGTTTTAAAAGCGCTGCCAAGCGCGACGAGGTCTTTCTTTATGACGGCATTGAATGAATTGATTGGGATAGTGGGCGCATCTCACGTGTTGACCGACGACCAGGCCGAGCCCTATGTGAACGATTGGCGCGGGCGTTATAAGGGACGGGCGCTGGCTGTAGTCAGACCGGGCTCGACCCAAGAGGTCGCCGATGTCGTCAAGTGGTGTGTGGCCAGCAAAACGCCTATGGTGCCGCAAGGCGGGAATACCAGTTTGTGCGGAGGTGCGACTCCGGACTCGAGCGGTACCGCTATCGTATTGTCGCTTACTCGCATGAATCAAGTGCGCGGCATCGATACCGACAACGATACGATGGTGGTCGAGGCGGGCTGCATACTGCAGGCGGCGCAAACAGCGGCACGCAACGCCGACCGACTGTTTCCGCTAAGCCTGGCGGCGGAGGGAAGCTGTACGGTGGGTGGCAACCTGGGCACCAATGCCGGTGGCACTCAGGTGCTGCGGTACGGCAACACGCGAGACTTGGTTCTGGGGCTGGAAGTCGTAACGGCCCAAGGCGAAATCTGGCATGGCCTGCGCGGCTTGCGCAAAGACAATACCGGCTACGATTTGCGTGATTTGTATATAGGCAGTGAGGGCACTCTGGGCATTATTACGGCGGCTACCGTTAAACTTTACCCTTTGCCCGTCGCGCAATGCACGGCTTTGCTGGGCATGTCCTCGGTAGACGATGCCGTTGCGGTTTTGGCGGTCGCCCGCAAAGGCTTTGGCCCCAGCCTGACCGGTTTCGAGTTGATCGGCGGCGTGTGCCTGCATGGGGTAGTTCAGTGCTACCCACAGCAGCGTATTCCCTTTGAAGGCGATTCGGCACAACTACCTTGGTATGCTTTGCTGGAACTGTCTGATAGCGAAAGCGCCGAGCACGCCCGTGAGCGTTTCGAAGCCATTATCAGCCAAGCGCTCGAGGAAAATCTGGTCATCGATGCCGTCATTGCAGAAAGTATCACGCAGAGCAAGGCGCTCTGGCATTTGCGCGAAAGCATCCCGCTGGCGGAAAAGGCGTTTGGCAAGAGCATCAAAAACGACGTTTCAATTCCCGTCTCGAAGATGGCCGAATTCGTTCGGGTTACCAACGCCGCCTTGCAGGCCCGTATTCCCGGTGTGCAGCACATCATTTTTGGCCATTTGGGCGATGGCAATCTTCACTACAACGTTTCTTGTGGTCAGGCATGTACCGAAGAAGAGCTGCTGGCTCGCCAAGAAGAGCTTTACCAACTGGTATTTGACAGCGTCCATAGTTTTGGCGGATCGATCAGTGCCGAGCACGGAGTAGGGCAGTTAAAGCGTGATCTCTTGCCGCGGTATAAAGATCCGATTGAATTGGCCCTGATGAAACGGATCAAGCACGCGTTAGACCCTGAAGGGCTGATGAATCCGGGGAAGGTGTTGAATTAATTTCCGATTGCGTAATATTTGATGTCCAATTTACGGCAAGCGCAGTATGCTACGGCGCTTGCCGATTTATATCTGTTCGGGGTGTTGCGGCTTTGGCGCACCATCGGCCTTTTAAAGGAATGTGTTCATGCCTCAAGCGACCGATATGTACTATCGGAATTCTTTTTTTTATGTCCTCACCCAGATTGTCGGCGTCTCTCTGTTGCTGGGTTGGCTGGCTTATAGCATTGAGTATTCCAGTCTTGACATGACGGTGGCGACACGGTTTTTCGATACGACCACTCATACGTTTCCTTTGCGCAATCAAGGTTTGATCGAGTTTATTGATATCTTGGTTGTACGAGTGCTGTTGCCATTAATGGTTGTAGCCAGCGGCGTGGCGGCGTGGCGTTCCCGCCGTAAATCGACTACGTGTCGTGCCGTGCTGTGGACCCTGTTTGCTGTATTTTTGCTGGCACCTTTATTGGTGTGGGCGCTTAAGCACGGCACCGCTTTGCCACGGCCCTTCAACCTGACCATGTTCGGAGGCCTTGATCCGCTTCCTAACTCTTTCTGGGCTTTGGATGGCGTGCGCGCTGGTGGGGCCTTGCCGAGCAACCACGCAGTTGTGGGGTATTCTCTTTTTAGCTTGTACTTTGCCGGTTGGGCGCTTAATTGGCCCCGCTTGCGCTGGTCTGGTCTGGCATTGGCCATTGTTGCAGGGTTGTTGTTTGGATTCTTGCGGATTAGCCAGGGGGCGCATTTTTTAAGCCAGACCGTTTGGTCGGCAGCGCTTGCGTGGTTGCTTTGCAGTGTGCTTTTTTACCCTTTAATTGTGACGCGGCATCGTAAAGCGGCGACCGATACGACGGATTACACGCTAGACGAAATCTGGAAGCACTTGTCTATCGTCCAGGTTCGGCGACGCAATACGCTAACCGCCTATGGTGTTCTGTTTGTGTGCCTTGTGCCATTTCTGGCTGCATCCTGGCCGGTTAATTCCTGGTTTCACCAGACGGTTCAATGGCTGGGCCTGGCGCTGATTCTCGTGGCTCTATTGGGACGGTGCTGGTGCATGCTGTATCTGGGCGGACGCAAGGGCGCCGAACTGATAGATCAGGGGCCTTACTCGATTAGCCGCAATCCTCTTTATTGGTTTTCCATGGCTGCGGTGATCGGCATAGGCGCTCAGTCGGGCAGCATTCTTTTAGGGCCGATTTTGGCCTTGTTCGTCTACGCGGTGTTTAATAATGTAATTGATGAAGAAGAGCGGTTGTTGCGCAAGGTCTTCGGCGCTCAGTTCAGTGAATATTGCCGTAAGGTGCCCCGTTTCGGGCCGCGGCTTTCTAACTGGGCAGGTCCCGACGAACTGACTATTTCGGTATCAGGCCTATGGAACACTGTGCGTGACGCGAGTCCTTATTTCCTGGCCGTGCCTTTGTTCGGATTGATCGAATGGGCTCAGTCTGCAGGCTGGTTTCCGGTGTTGATACGTTTGCTGTAGGTGGCTTTCTCGTTAGCGCGGTGGCACCCACGAGGGGTCCCGCTACAGGGGCGACAGTCACGTATTGGTAGCGGCCACCCCTTGTGGGTGCCATGCCCCACAGGCATTTCCCCCCTACGTCAAACACCATTTTCATCAGCTAAGCCACCAGTGCCCCTACAAAGGTTTGGCGGGCAGGATGGTGCCGGCGCATTCGCCCAGACTTATGGTTGGGTAGCCGGGCTTTTCGCACTTGGCTCGCAAAATAATCTCGTCGTTGTCTTGCAAGAAGACCCGTTCTTCTCCCCATGGCAATTTAACGGGATTCTTGCCACCCTGATTGAGCTCCAGCAACGACCCTGCCCGGTCAGGGCCGGGGCTTGATAGCGTTCCCGTGCCCAGCATATCGCCCGCTTGCAGATTGCAGCCGTTAACGGTGTGGTGGGTCAGGAGCTGGGCGATATTCCAGTAGGCATCCTTGAAGTTGCTGTGCGCAAGCAAGGCTGGCTTGGCGCCCGCGGCGCGCGATTGCACGGTGGTGATTTGCACCTCCAGGCCTATATCGAAGGCGCCCGCGGCGGAGTTTTCGGCCGAGGACAAATAAGGGAGCGGTTGCGGGTCGGAGGCGGCACGAATGTACGGGAGGCGAAAGGGTGCCAGCGCTTCAAGCGTGACAATCCACGGCGATATGGTGCTGGCAAAATTCTTGGCCAGGAACGGTCCCAACGGCTGGTACTCCCAGGCTTGTATATCGCGAGCCGACCAGTCGTTGAGAATGCATAGCCCAAATACATGGGATTCGGCCTGCGCAATGTGGATGCGTTCGCCTTGCGGATTGCCTTCGCCCACAAAAACGCCCAGTTCCAGTTCATAGTCCAGACGTTGGCATGGCCCAAAGTTGGGGGTTGCGCCTTCAGCG
>JBDTLC010000189.1:0-6783 GCA_039935015.1 Paralcaligenes sp.
CGGGCCTCTTCTCCCAGGCATTGGGCGTAGATGCTCGCAACCTGTCGATCCCCAACGTAACAAAGGCCCAGTCCCAGGCTTTGCGCAGCTACATCGCGCGCAAATATCAGATTGCCTATAACGCGGCGGGTGTGCTCATTAAAACGGCTTTTCTCGTGGGCAAAGAACAGCATCTTGATCCGCAATTACTGCTGGCTGTGATTGCCATCGAATCACGCTATAACCCCTTCGCGGAGAGCCATGTGGGAGCGCAGGGATTGATGCAGGTGATGACCGATGTCCATAAAGACAAGTTTGCGCGTTTCGGCGGCGGACCCGTGGCAGCCTTGAACCCGATTGCGAATATACGCGTGGGCTCGCAAATATTGAAAGATTGCATCAAGCAGCGCGGGTCGCTTGAAGGCGGCCTTGCGTGCTATGTAGGCGCCAGTGGTGCGGGCGATGGTGGTTACGGAGCCAAGGTGTTGGCCGAAAGGCGCCGTATTGCGCTGGCTTCGGGTATCCCAATAGATAAAAAATAACTTTGAATCAGGCTAGAAAGTGTTCGATGCGGGCCACGGCTTCCCGGAGGCGATCCAGCCCTGTAGCATAAGAAAAACGCATGGTGTAGTGTGCATGGGCAGGCCCGAAATCGCGCCCCGGTACGGCGGCGACGCTGGCATCGTGGAGCAGGCGATGCGAAAAATCGTCGCTGTCCTGGCTATGTTCACGGATGTCGGCGTAAATATAAAACGCTCCGTCGGGTGTTACCGGAATGTGCAGGCCCAGACGTTCGAGTTCCGGTAGGAGGTAGTCGCGGCGTTGTTTGAAGGATAGTCGGCGGTTCTCGTAGATACGCATTACCTCGGGCTCGAAACAGGTCAGGGCGGCATGTTGGGCCAGCGACGGCGCGCAGATGGCCAGGCTGGCAGCCAGCTTTTCAATGGCTGGTATCATTGATTGGGGCGCAATCAGCCAACCCAGCCGCCAGCCGGTCATATGAAAATACTTGGAGAAGCTGTTGATGATAATGATGTTGTCATCCAGCGTCAGTGCGCTTTCGGGCGCATCGTCGTAGTACAGGCCCAGGTAGATTTCATCCATGATGATAAAGCCGTCTCGCGCCCTGACCTCGGCGATCAGGGCGCGCAGGTCTTCGCGAGCGATGGTGGTGCCCGTCGGGTTGCTGGGCGAGGCGATCAGCACGCCGCGGGTCGATGGGCCCCAGTGGGCTCGAATATCGGCTGCGCTTAACTGGAATCGTTGTGTCGCCTGACAAGGAATCAGGCGCGGGACGCCACCCGCGCCAAGGATGAAATTCTGGTTCGCGGGGTAGGAAGGGTCGGGCATGAGGATTTCGTCGCCCGGATTGATCAAGGCCATGCACGCCAGCAGCAGCGCACCTGAAGCGCCCGTAGTCACTATCACCCGTTTGGCGTCCACAGATGCGCCAAAGCTCTGTGAGTAATAATGGGCAATGGCTTCGCGCAAGGGCGCAATGCCCGCAGGGGGGGTATAGCCGCTCAGCCCTGCACGGGCCGCACGGTTCAAGGTCTCCAGCACTTGTGCCGGTGCGGTAAAGTCGGGTTCACCGATGCCCAGGCTGATAATGTCGTGGCCTTGCGCATTGAGCGCGCTGGCCTGCTTGAAGAGATCCACAGCGTAGAATGGCATCACTTGTGCGGTACGCTTGGCTAGGTGCAACATAGGCTGGTTTCTCGGGCTTAAAAAAGGTAGTTATTGTAGATCGTCGGGCGATGCGGCCCGGTGCGTCTGTACGGAAATATTTGTTCGTAAGGAATCGTTGTATGGAGTCCCCTTCTCGTCGCGGCTTTCTGATGGGACGTCGCCCTTCCAGTAACCCCTGGGATAAATTCTGCGAGCGCCTGCGGCGCAATATCAAGGGTAGCCTGTATGATTTTGGCGCTACCACCGGAGCGGGTAGCGCGCGCCTGGTTCCCGGAGAGCCGGCCGACGTACGTCATGCGCGGGCCTTGTGCGCCGAGTATAGGGTAGTTCTGGCCCTGGGTGGTATTTCGCAGGCCGCTACGCCTCTGGGGCAGTCGGTGCTTTGGGTCGAACCGGGCAACGAATTGGGAGGATTCAAACGATTGTCCGAAGGCAGCCCTCAGTGGTTTGTACAGCCCGGCTGCTTCGTGGGCGAGCTTTGCGCGGCCGGATTTCAGCCGCTTGCAGATGTGCCCGGCCATCTGACGGTGGCGGCCTGGCTTGCAGACCGCCTTCTGTGCGATTGGAATACGGGGGAAACCTGGAAGTCGGGCCTGGATCACGCTTCGGTTCTACTGGCCGATGGCACCACCGCAACGCTGGGTCCTTTTGGCGAAGACAGCCGCCAACCACTTGAAAATCTGATGTTACAGCGGCTGGTGCCCGATTTGTTCCAGCTATCGGGCAAGGCCGCCGCTCAATCGTGCAAGCGATTGACCCCCTGGGCTGCGCGCTATCGGCTGGACGCTCTTTCCCCGAGCGCTGAGCAGACCATTAATTTGGCGCACCTGCTGCTGGGTCATGGAGGTGCTTTAGGCTGGATAGAGTGGGTAGTGTTAAACGAACTCACCATGAACTGCGACATGGATACCGGCCGGCCCGCTTTCTCCACCCATCACGACAGTTCGGAAGATGAGGCCTGGTTTTTTGCCGCCGATCTGGACGCTCAGGTCAAGACACTGTTCGATCCCAATGACCTTTTTCCATACTTGGGCCAGGACATATAGGTGGGCGCCGCTGCATGGGTGTTTGGCCAGTCTTACCATTAGAAGCCTGCTTAGGGCTAGAATGAGTATCTCCTATTTTTCGAACTCTGAATAATCATCATGGAAGAAAATCTTCGTCGCGCGGCACTGGACTATCACGCACATGGCCGCCCCGGCAAAATTGCGATCAGCCCCACCAAGCAGCTTTCCAACCAGCGCGATCTGGCGCTGGCCTATACGCCCGGCGTGGCCGCTGCATGCGAAGAAATTGTGGCCGACCCAGTCAATGCCTTCCACTACACCGCGCGCGGCAATTTGGTAGGGGTCATTACCAATGGCACCGCGGTGCTGGGCTTGGGCAATATCGGGCCGCTTGCCTCCAAGCCCGTGATGGAAGGCAAGGCAGTGCTATTTAAGAAATTTGCCGATATTGATGTGTTTGATATTGAAATCAATGAAACCGATCCGGACAAGCTGGTTGATATTATTGCCAGCCTGGAGCCTACATTTGGCGGCATCAACCTTGAAGACTTCAAGGCGCCTGAATGTTTTACCATTGAACGCAAATTGCGTGAACGCATGCGTATTCCGGTTTTCCACGATGACCAGCACGGCACCGCAATTTGTGTATCGGCGGCATTCACCGGAGGGCTGGAGGTGGTGCACAAGGCCATCGATCAGGTCAAGGTCGTGGTGTCGGGCGCAGGCGCCGCGGCGCTGGCCTGCCTGGACCTCATGGTCGACATGGGGTTGCCGGTTAAAAACATCTGGATCTCCGATATCGAAGGGGTGGTGTACAAGGGGCGCCCGGTGTTAATGGACCCCGACAAAGAACGGTTTGCGCAAGACACGGCGGCGCGTACATTGGGCGAAATTATCGACGGTGCCGATGTGTTTCTGGGCCTGTCGGCGGGCGGTGTCCTCAAGCCCGAAATGGTCGCCAAAATGGCCTCCAATCCTTTAATTCTGGCTTTGGCGAACCCCACTCCCGAAATCCTGCCCGAAGTGGCGCATGCGGTACGTGACGACATCGTCATGGCAACGGGTCGGTCCGATTACCCAAATCAGGTCAATAATGTCTTGTGCTTTCCGTATATTTTTCGCGGAGCGCTAGATGTAGGCGCCACTACCATTACTCGTGGAATGGAAAAAGCGGCCGTACGAGCCATCTGCAAGTTGGCGCAAGAAGAACAAAATGAAGTTGTGGCGGCGGCCTATGGCACCTATGGTGTCTCGTTTGGCCGCGACTACCTGATTCCCAAACCTTTTGACCCACGTCTGATCGTGCGTATTGCGGTGGCGGTAGCTCGCGCGGCCATGGAAGATGGCGTGGCCATCCGGCCTATTGCTGATCTGGACGCCTACACGGCGCAGCTACAGCAGTTCGTCTATCGTTCGGGCTCCTTCATGAAGCCCCTGTTTTCAATTGCCAAGGGGCTGGTGCGTGACGGGGGCAAGGCGCGTATTGTTTTTACCGAAGGCGAAGAAGAACGTGTCTTGCGTGCTGTGCAGGTGGTCATCGACGAAAAAATCGCCAAACCCATCCTGGTCGGCCGTCCGGCCGTGCTGCAGTCGCGCATCGAAAAATTCGGTCTGCGCATCCGGTTGGGTGTCGATGTGGAAGTGACCGATCCTGAATATGACGAGCGCTTCCATCGCTACTGGACAACCTACTGGGAAATGATGTGCCGTCGCGGCATCAGCAAAGAAATGGCGCGCGTCGAGATGCGCCGCCGCCTGACGCTGATCGGCGCGATGATGGTGCATCTGGGTGATGCCGATGGCCTGATCTGCGGCACGGTAGGCACGTACGCCAATCATTTGCAGTTTATCGATAATGTAATCGGCCAGACGCCAGGCGCTAAAACCTATGCGGCGATGAATATCTTGTTGCTGGCCGAGCGTACGGTGGCTCTGGTTGATACCCATGTCAACGACGACCCGAGCGCCGAGCAGATTGCCGAAATCACGATCATGGCGGCTGCCGCAATGCGCCGCCTAGACGTTGTGCCCAAGGTGGCTTTGCTGTCGCGTTCCAATTTCGGATCGGGCAGTTCGGCCTCGGGCAAGAAGATGCGTACGGCGCTTGATCTTATCCGCCTACGCGAGCCAGAGCTCGAAATCGATGGCGAAATGCATGGTGATTGTGCTTTGGATGAAGCGCTGCGCCAACGCATATTACCGTCGACCACGCTCAAGGGCGAGGCTAATTTGCTGGTCTGCCCCAATGTCGATTCGGGCAACATTGCCTACAACTTGCTTAAAACGGCGGCCGGCGGCAATATTGCGGTGGGTCCGTTTTTGTTGGGAGCCGATGCGCCGGTGCATATACTGACGTCCAGTTCAACAGTACGTCGGATTATCAACATGGCAGCGCTCACCGTGGTCGATGCCAATACCCCACGATAAGCCCGACCCGGCGCCTTCCTGCTCCCGCGCGTCTCCTACGGGTTTGGTATTGACCGGAGGCGGGGCGCGGGCCGCCTATCAGGTTGGCGTGCTCGATGGGGTGTATCAGATTCTCGACGCCAACCATAGCGCTGGTTTTGCGAATCCATTTGAAGTCATTTGCGGTTCTTCTGCGGGGGCGATCAACGCCGCCGCCTTGGCGTGTCGCGCCGATACGCCACATCGTGCGGTCGACCGCTTGCGAGCCCTTTGGGAAAACTTGTCTACCGGGATGGTCTATCGGGCCGATGGGCTGGGTTTGGTTTATAGCGGTCTGCGCTGGTTCGCGATGTTGTCGATGGGGTGGTTGTTTCCTGGGTCACGCAATAAAAACCCTCGTTCGTTGCTTAATAACCGGCCTCTGGCCGGGCTGCTTGCTGAGACGCTGGATTTTGCGCGCCTGCCTCACAATCTAAGCCAGGGCTACCTGGAGGCGCTGGCTATTACGGCTTCGGGCTATACCAGTGGCGAGCATTTAACGTTTTATCAATCTCATCGCACTATACAGCCCTGGAGGCGCATCTTGCGCCGGGCTGTGCCTTGCACCATTAGCATCGACCACCTCATGGCATCGAGCTCGATTCCGTTTGTGTTTCCTGCGCAGGCGCTGCCTTTGTACGGGCAAGTCGAGTGGTGCGGAGATGGGTCGATGAGACAGTTGGCGCCGCTGAGCCCCGCGATACATTTGGGCGCCCAAAAAATATTTGTGATCGGCACAGGCCATCGTGACGATACCCATCCCGAGCGCCGCAATGACCGCCCCCCATACCCGTCGCTGGCGCAAATAGGGGGGCAGGCGTTGTCGAATATTTTCCTCGACAGCCTGTCCATGGATCTTGAGCGCATGGATCGTCTTAATGAATTGCTTGCGCAACTACCCTCGGATGGTTTAAAAAGCCAGTCGTTGCGCCCGATACGGACATTGGCAATTACCCCCAGTCGTTCTCTGGATGACATTGCCATGGAGTATCTGCACGAAATGCCGCATGCCGCGCGTACCCTTTTTCGCGTTCTCGGTGTATCGTCTGGTTCGGGACCATCAAGCGGTGGCGCATTGATTTCGTATTTGTTGTTCGAGGCTGGCTATACGCAGGCGCTGATCCGATTAGGGCGTGCAGATAGCTTGAGCCGTGTTGAAGAAGTCCAGGCCTTTTTTAAGGAGGCGTAATCATGGCCCCAGCGCAGTCGCTGCAAAAAAAACTGCAGAAAGGTGGTTTGCTTGACGTTTCCTCGGTGTCGCCGGAAGACCTGTCCAAGGCCGCCGACGCGTTAGGAATGGTTGTATTTGTGGTCAATTGCGATCGGGCGCGCAGTTGTTCAGCGGTGCTTCGGGCGATCGCCCGTGCAGTTGATTTTCCGGAGTTTTTCGGCAGCAACCTGGATGCCTTGTCGGATTGTCTGTGCGATACGTTGCTGGATCAGAAGGTTGGGTTCGTATTGTGTCTGAATAATTTGCATTCTGGCGATCCGGCGCTGGCCGATGATGCGGCGGCGGTGCTTAGCGTGTGCGCCGACACGGTCGAATTTGCCATCAATAATGATCGTTATTTTGCGTATGCGGTGCAGCATGCAGGCAAACACCCTGATCCCGAGCCGGGGATTGCACCGACTCCGTATTCCGGCCACCGCCCGCACGAATAGG
>JBDTLC010000190.1:0-4758 GCA_039935015.1 Paralcaligenes sp.
TGCGGCAAAATCGACTGCACCGAATATACCTGGATAAAGGCGAACATACCGACCAGAGCCACGGTCAGTATAAGCAGTGGATCCGGATAGTCGTTGTACTCGGCTGAAAAGGCTGAAGTTGAAGAAGGCATTATTATTGAGACTCATTACTACGTCTCGATGATCCAGCTAGATCAATACTTGGCAAACCCAGTAATTACACTAAAACGTGATGGTGCGGCAGGAGGGTCTCGAACCCCCGACCCCGGGCTTAGAAGGCCCGTGCTCTATCCAGCTGAGCTACTGCCGCATTTAAAGGAAGGCATTTTACCCTGCTGCCAGAAAATTCGGAAAAACACGAAGCTGGCTTGCATCAGGTAACCCATTTGCTTGGCGACAATGCTAAAGTCCGAAGCAACTCCGCTTCGTCAACATCGACACGTCATGACGCTCAACGCAAGATCGTTAACTCTTCAATTTTATGCCTTAGCCATTATCCTGGCCGGATTGCTGTGTTCAATGACTGCGGCGAAGGCAGGCGTCGTCTATCGGCTTGATCAAACGCACGCTAGCGCAGGCGAGACCATTGTTGTGCGCGCCGTACTGTTCAACGACACGCAGAACGAACTGAACTGGGCACCGCCAAAAGGCTTGGTGCTGCAATGGCGCAGCGGCACGGGACACGTTATACGCAGCATGGCCTATCTGGATACGGCTGCAGGCCAGGCCAACGTGCCTGTCAACACCTTCGTTCAGTTTGCCTGGCGCGCCGTAGTTCCTAAAGGGGTCAAGGGTTTGCAGGCGGTCAATGTCGAAGGCCAGCCAACTCTGTTGGCGCTCGATACCAGTCCCTTGGAGAGAAGTCCGGTCGCGGGAACACCGGCGAATGTGCCCGTCGTCGATGCCGGAGCAGGCCGATCCGGCCAACCACGCGATCCCGCGTTGCCCGACAATGTCGTTGCGGCTGCGGGCGCATCGGCGAGATCTGGCCCTGCCGTTACAGAACGAACCACTGTCACCCCCGCCTCGCCATTCGATACCTTCAGAAACTCCCTTTCTCCGTACGAACCAATTTACTTCGACGTCGGCAATAAAGACGGCGCCAATGCGCGCTTTCAACTCAGCTTCAAATACCGCCTGTTTACACCGGTCGATCCGGAAAACCCGGCATTCATTGACCATATGTACTTGGGCTATACGCAAACTGTCCTATGGGATCTGGCCGGCAATTCCAAACCTTTTATCGACACCACCTACAACCCTAGCCTTTTCTGGCACAAAGATGCCCTCTGGCAAAACGAGAATAAAAAATGGTTTCTGGGCATAAGCACTGGTGTCGAGCATAAATCCAACGGCAAGGGTGGCGCAGACTCACGTTCGCTAAACGATGGTTTCATCGAACCACAATTGAACTACCGTCTTGACGGCGGAAGCACACTTACCTTTTCACCACGCATAAAAGCCTATTTTGGCACTAAGCAAAACCCGGATTATGCGGACTACACCGGGCATGTCGACTGGAAACTGCGTTGGGCGCAAGACAACGGGTTGGTTCTCACAGGGCTGTATCGACAAGGTAGCCAGGGCCATGCGGCCCAAATCGAAGCGGCGTGGCCGTTACGGCGAACCTTCTTGAACATGAACGGTTATCTACATGTGCAATATTTCAACGGCTACGGCGAAACGCTGCTGGGCTATAACCAAAAAAGCGGCTCACAAATCCGTATCGGCTTGTCTTTGGTGCCGTAGTGTGATGCTGGGTGCCATAGAGTGCCGCTATCGGTCGGCCTTCGTTGCTATCGCGTAGCGCGGTGTGGCAGCCACAAGGGCTGCCGCTACAAAAACGTGCCCGTAAAACATGTAGCGGCCCCTCGTGTGGGTGCCATCTCGCCAGATCATATGGCCAGATAACTTTGAACGACCTCAGGGCTTTGCTGCATCTCTCGTATCGTGCCGCCATATTGCACAATGCCTTTTTCCAGCACATACGCCCGATCGGCGACGAGTTGCGCAAAATGGATGTTTTGCTCTGAAAGCAAAACGCTTGTTCCTTGTTGCTTCAGGGCCAGTATCAGAGCGACTATCTGCTCCACGATAATCGGGGCCACGCCTTCGGACGGTTCATCAAGCAGCAAAACATAAGGATTACCCATCAAGGTTCTAGCCACCGTCAACATCTGCTGCTCACCGCCACTCAATGTGCCCGCCTGCCGGTTTTCCAGAGGGCGCAGCATCGGAAACAAGTCGAATAGCGTCTCAACGGTCCAGGCCGAAACCGGTCGGCCATCAGGCCAATGTCGTACCGACTGACGCCCCAAATCCAGGTTTTGACGGACACTAAGATCGGTAAAAATGCGACGGTCTTCAGGTACATAGCCCAAGCCCAGGCGAGCAATCTGGAAAGCTTTACTGGCAATGATGGATTGGCCTATGAAATTGATCTGCCCTGACCTCCTTAGACCCAGGTTCATGATGGCTTTGAGCGTGGTCGATTTGCCCGCCCCATTACGCCCCATCAAAGCAACGACTTCACCGCGCCGCACTTCGAGGTTGATTCCATAGAGGATATGCGCCGCACCATACCACGCATCCAGACCGTGCACAGACAGCAGAGCGGCCGGAGCTGCACTCACAATGTAGCCCCCAAAACTGGCGCTTCGAAGGTCTTACCTGTGCCGAGGTATACCTCTTGAACCTTCGAATTATTGCGCACTTCCTGGGCACTGCCTTGCGCAATCAAGCCTCCGCGCGCTAGAACAATGATTCGGTCAGCGTAGGCAAACACCACATCCATACTATGTTCAGTAAACAGTATTGCCATCTTGCGCTTTGCGGCCAGGCTTCTTATCAGAGAAAACAAAGCGTGGCGCTCTTGGGGCGCCATGCCTGCGGTGGGTTCATCCATCAACAATAATTTCGGATCATTGGCCAGCCCCATCGCCAGCTCAACACGCTTGACATCGCCATAAGCGAGCTCGCGGCAAGGCCTGTCGGCATGCTCCTGCATGCCGACCTGGATCAGAAGCTCCCGTGCATCCAATTGGTAGGCCTTGTGTGCAGGAGGCCAAAACGAATAGACCTTGGCGTGATGCGCCAGCAAGGCCATCTGTATATTTTCCATTACGGTCATTGACGAAAATGTGGCGGCAATCTGAAATGTGCGCCCTACGCCCATTTGAGCAATCTTGCGCGAGGGCAGGCCCAGCAATTTGGTGCCGCTCAAAATGATCGATCCAGAATCGGCGGCTAATTGGCCACCGATCATATTGAATATGGTTGATTTTCCAGCGCCGTTGGGTCCAATTAACGCAAGCAGCTCTCCGGCTGCCAATTCGAAACTGACGCTGTCGACCGCGATGTTTCCGCCAAAGCTTTTTTTCAGACCCGCCACCACAAGCAGACTCATCTTGAACCCCGCCCCTCTTCAACCGACCGCGACAATAGGGCCTTGCACGACACCCACAACCGTTTGCAAGAGCCCGCAATGCCCTGCGGAAACGCCAACACCAGCAGCAAAATTACACCACCCAGCAAAGCGTGCCAATATTGTGTAAGACCCGAAAAATAGTCTTGCAACATTTTAAACGCGGCGGCGCCGACAATAGGCCCCGCCAGCGTCTGCACGCCTCCGAGCAGCACCATGATCAGCCCATCGACCGATTTCTCTATGGAAATGACGTCCGGCGAGACGCTACCTTTGGAAAACGCATACAAGGCGCCCGCCAATCCGGCCCATGTGCCAGCAATGACGAAAGCCGCCCACTGAACACCTTTGACATCAATGCCCAGCGCATCGGCCCTCAAGGTCGAATCACGGCTGGCCCTAAGGGCGAGCCCAAAGGGAGAAAAGACAATGCGCCGCAAGGCGATCAAACCCAGTACGACTACAGCAAGCACAAAATAATAGTAGTTGTCACCCGATAGCCAGTTGGGCGGCCAAATACCGATAATGCCATTGGAACCTCCGGTCAGTGCATCCCACTGATACGCCACCGACCATACAATTTGTGCAAAGGCCAGCGTCAGCATCGCCAGATATACGCCCGAGAGGCGCACACAGAACCAGCCAAAAGCCACTGCTCCGACACCCGCCACGATTGGGGCTCCTATCAGGGCAGGAACCACATGCCAGCCGGCCAGCTTGAAAAACAAAGCTGCTGCGTAAGCGCCCAGGCCAAAATAAGCGGCGTGTCCGAAAGAAGGCATGCCGCCCGGCCCCATCATGAAATGCAAACTGGCTGCAAACAAAACAGCGACGACGATGTCCAGTGCCAAGACCGGGCCATAGGGAAAGGAGTGGGCCAGCAATGGCAAGGCCATTAAAGCCAAGACCAGAGCGAGCATGGCTGTCTTGAACCAGCCTGAAGACCGCTCCAAGGGCGCTTCAGGCACTTCGGTATTGCGGATGGCCGCCAAGGGCTTGCCCAGCAAGCCCCAGGGTCGAAACACCAGCACCAGTGCCATAAATACAAATTCGGCCACCAATGTAAGCTTAGGGAAAGCAAATTCAAAGCCGCCTAAAGACACTACACCCAGAGCAATACAAAACGCTTTGAGCTGCGCAATAATCAGCGCCGCCAAATACGCACCCGGAATCGACCCCATGCCGCCGACGACAACTACAACAAACGCATCGCCGATCACGCTCATGTCCAGGCCCAGAGTTGCCGGCTGCCGAGGTATCTGTACGGCCCCGCCAAACGCGGCGAGAAAGGCACCCAGGGCGAACACACTGGTAAACAGCCAAGCTTGATTAACGCCCAGCGCGCCCAACATTTC
>JBDTLC010000191.1:0-16675 GCA_039935015.1 Paralcaligenes sp.
ATACGCCCGATGGCAAACCTGCTGCCAATGGTCAAGTGGCGTTTGCTGCGGTTGACCAGGCCTTGCTGGAACTATCGCCCAATAAAAGTTGGGATTTGTTAAATGCCATGCGTCAGTTGCGCAGCTATGGCGTGGAAACATCGACGGCGCAGATGCAGATCGTAGGCCGGCGCCATTACGGCCGCAAGGCACTTCCGGCGGGTGGCGGCGGAGGCAAAAGTCCAACGCGCGAATTGCTCGATACGCTATTGCTCTGGCTACCCAATGTGCCGCTTGATCAGAACGGACGTGCCCAGATAACCGTGCCTTTGAATGATTCCATTACGCAATTTAAACTGGTGGCGGTGGCCGATGACGGTGTTCAGCGCTTTGGCACGGGTAGCACCAGCGTGGCGACGACTCAAGATCTGCAGTTGATCTCCGGTTTGCCGGCGTTGATACGATCTGAGGACCGCTACCAGGCGATGGTGACGGTGCGCAATACCACTTCGCGCACCATGAAGGTCGAGGTCGGAGCGAGCGTCAGCGCTGCGGCCCTGTCGGGCCAATCGCTCGCCGCACAAACGCTGCAAATCGCGGCTGGCGCTGCTAGAGTGGCCAGTTGGACCGTACAAGCGCCCAATAGTCAAAGCGAAGGGTCGAGCACGCTTAAATGGACGCTGCAGGCGCGCGAGTTGGCCGATGCCGGCGTGGTCGCGGCGCCCGCGTCCGACCGCTTGTCGATAAATCAAATCCTGATGCCCAGCGTACCCGTCACGGCCATGCAAGCGACCTTGTTGCCCATCGATGCGCGCCAACCTTTGACCCGCCTGCCCGTTGCCGTGCCTAAAGGCGCTTTGACAGGTCCCGACGGTTATGCGCGCGGCGGCCTGGATATTACGCTGCAGTCGTCCCTGGCGGGCGGTTTGCCAGGTGTGAAACAGTGGTTCCTGAACTATCCCTACACCTGCCTTGAGCAGCTCAGCTCTGTCGCGCTGGGAGTCCGCAGCGTCAAACGCTGGCAGGCCTTGATGCAAGGCTTGCCCAACTATCTGGATAACGATGGCCTGCTGATGTATTTTCCAGGCATGCGCCATGGCAGTGAAGTGCTGACGGCCTACGTGCTGGCTGCCAGCAACGAGGCTCAGGCGCTGGGTTTGCCGTTTGCTTTACCTCCGACAGTCCAGGAATCGATGCAGCGCGGCTTGCTGGCATTTGTTCAGGGAAAGATCGTGCGTCGTTACTGGTCGCCGCAAGAAGATTTGGATGTCCGCAAGTTGCTGGCGCTGGAAGCCTTGTCGCGCGTGGGTCAGGTAAATGCCCGCTTGCTCGATAGTATTGTGATCAAACCCAATAGCTGGCCGACTTCGGCGGTGATCGACTGGCTGTCTTTATTGCAGCGGGTGCCGTCTATTCCTGATCGGGCCGCCCGCCTGGCGCAGGCGACTCAGATTCTTCAGGCGCGCATGGTGGCACGCGGCACTGAAATAGTCTTTCCGAACGATGCTCAGAACAACTGGTGGTGGTTGATGACTGGCCCGGATGTCAATATGGCTCGCTTGATATTGACCACCATGGGGCAGCCGAGCTGGAACGAAGACATGCCGCGCATGGTGCAAGGCTTGTTGCATGCGCAGGTACGGGGCGCCTGGCGCACGACTACCGCTAATTTGATGGGCAGTTTGGCGTTAGAGAAATTTGCGCAGCATTACGAAATAACGCCTGTTTCGGGGCAAACCGTATTGCGTTTGGAATCTAAGAAACAAGGGCAAACTGTTGACTGGAGCGCTATTCCTGAAAAGGCGGGAATTCGATCCGAGAACGTGTTTTATCGCTGGCGGTCGCCGGCCGATAGCTTGCTCATCGAACAAAACGGTGCGGGCCAGGGCTGGGCGACTGTCCGGTCCATGGCGGCGGTGCCTTTGACCAAGCCGCTGATGGCGGGTTATAGCGTTACACGTACTGTGACCCCGGTTTATCAGGCAGTGCCGGGCGTCTGGTCGCGTGGCGATGTGTATCGCGTCAAGCTGGATATCGTGGCCGAGGCCGCCACCACATGGGCGGTGCTGACTGATCCCGTGCCAGGCGGGGCCACCATCTTGGGCAGCGGGCTAGGGCGGGATTCTTCAATTTCGGCCGCCGCTGCCAACCCTTCGGCTGACGACAACGTCTGGCCTAGCTTTGTCGAGCGCAGTTTCGATTCTTATCGGGCCTATTATGAATACTTGCCCAGGGGCGCCAGCAGTGTCCAGTACACCGTGCGTCTGAATACCATCGGGCAGTTCAATTTGCCGCCCACACGCATCGAAGCCATGTACCAGCCCGACGTATTTGGCGTGGCGCCCAATAGCGCTGGCGTGGCTGTCCAGGCCGGCAAGCAGCCACAATAAAGGGTCACTTGATGAGTAAGCCTGTGAGAGAGATAGGGGGGCGTGGGCTAAGTTCTTGGTTAAAGGCCGGTGCGCTGGTTCTATGCACGCTGGCGTGGGCACCGTCGCTAGCAGCGTTGCCTTCGTACCAGCAGGCCAGGCAGGCGTACCGTGCTTCGGATGTGCGGGTGCTGGATCGGCATGCAGAGTTGTTGCAGCGGGTGAGGCGCGATTATCAGGGGCGCCGCGGCGATTGGTTGGAATTGAGCGATATTTCGCCTGCGCTGCAAAGCGCGGTGGTCTTGTCTGAAGACCGTCGTTTTTATAGCCACGGTGGGGTCGACTGGGAGGCGTTCGGTGCGGCGGCCTGGGACAATTTGTGGCATAGCGGACGCCGCGGAGCATCAACCATCAGCATGCAATTGGTGGCTTTGCTTGATACCGGGTACGCCCGCAGCGGTTCAGGGCGCACGGTTTTGCAGAAAATCGAGCAGATTGTCCAGGCGCGCACGCTGGAGCGGCACTGGACCAAACCGCAGATTCTCGAAGCCTATCTGAATCTGGCGGCGTTTCGCGGCGAGCTGGTAGGTGTGGATGCGCTGGCAAGGGTGTTATTTCAGAAGCATGCCAGCGGAATGGATGCGCGTGAGGCCGCTGTGGCGGCCGCCTTGCTGCGTGGCCCCAATGCGTCCCGGCAGGTGCTGACACGACGTGCCTGCGGCCTGCTTAAAACCATGGGTGTGTCTCAGGAATGCGATGGGTTGGCCGATTTTGTATATCGCAGCCTGCTGCACACGTCGGCGCCCAGAGTCGACACCGACAGTTTGGCGCCGCAGTTTGCCCGGTTGGTGCTGGGGCAAGAGCGCGTTGAACCAGGCCAGGCCGTTACGACTTCGATTGATGGCGCTTTGCAGCGCTTTGTGATCGATAGCGTCGATCGCAATGTGCGTGCCTTGCAGGCTAGCAATGTGCGCGATGCGGCCGTGGTCGTGCTGGACAATCGTAGTGGCCAGGTTCTGGCCTATTTGGGCTCGTCGGGAGCCTTGTCATTGGCCTCTGCGGTGGACAATGCGCGTTCATTGCGTCAGGCCGGCTCTACCCTGAAGCCTTTCTTATATGCGCAGGCCCTGCAGCAAGAGCGTTTGACCACCGTGTCGTTGCTCAACGATGGGCCGGTCAACCTGCCAACTGGCAATGGCATGTACATACCGCAGAACTACGATAAGCATTTTTCGGGATGGGTGAGTGTACGTACCGCTTTGGCGTCATCGCTGAATATTCCGGCAGTGCGCACGCTGGTGATGGTGACGCCCGATGCATTTCAGCAAAAGCTGGTGGCACTGGGTCTGCCGTTGGATCGCAATGGCGATTTTTACGGGTATAGCCTGGCGTTGGGCAGTGCCGACGTGACCTTGCTAAGCTTGACCAATGCGTACCGGGCATTGGCCAATCAGGGTCTGTATTCGGCGCCGCAGTTTGTGCCAGGCATAGAGGCGCTTGCGCAGCAACGCGTTTACTCATCGGCCGCGGCGTGGATCGTGGGCGATATTTTGTCAGATCGCCATGCGCGGACGCGCACCTTTGGCCTAGAGAGCCCGCTCACCACGCCATTCTGGACGGCCGTTAAAACCGGCACCAGTAAAGATATGCGCGATAACTGGACTATAGGCTGGTCGCAGCACTATACGGTAGGGGTCTGGGTGGGCAACAGCCACGGAGACAGCATGCGCAACGTGTCAGGAGTGTCGGGCGCAGGGCCCATCTGGCAGGAAGTCATCAGCTATCTGCAACGCGCCAGGGACAGTGTGCAGGCGCCACGGCCACTTGGCGTTAGCGCACGGACAGTGACCTTTGACAACAACATCGAGCCCGTTCGTGAGGACGTTTTTTTGGGCGATACGGCCGTTAGTCGAGTGCGTCTGAGCGCAGACGAGCTGCGTGTTGATTCGACTGGCTTGCATATTGCGCGTCCCGTGAGCGGCACCATTGTGGCTCTGGACCCCGATATTCCTCCTGTCAATCAGAAGATTTGGCTGCACGCAGCCAATCTGGCCGGAGGGCTACCCGCGCGGGTGCAATGGCGCATCGACGAGAAGATAATTGGTGCAGGTGCCGAGCTGCCTTGGGCGCCTTGGCCGGGTAAGCATCGCATCGAGTTGCTTGATGAGGCCGGCCGGCTGCTGGATAAGGCGTTTATTGAAGTGCGAGGCGCGCAAGCCAAGCAAGTGGCTAGACCTTAGCACGTCGCGCGGGAGAGGGCGATTAGAAAAAACTTAAGAACGGCTACCGGTTTCCTGATGCTTGATCATATTTTGCCCGTGGATGATGACGGCGCCAAAGGCCAATGCAAACACCAAGGCAATGACGGTCACGACGAATCCGGCGGAAAATTTAGGTTTGTTGTTATCAACCACGAGGCTCTCCAGAGCAGTTCAAAAAGCACCTAATTATGGCAGATTTCTGCTGACGCGCTCATGAAACACAGGATATTTTGGCGTGTGCGTGGGTGGTGTGTCATGTCTTTTAATATTTACATTTAAAAACTGACAATTGTAGTCAAGGGTGCAGAAGGCATCCTGTTAAACTTTTACACTGTAGCGTAATCAAGAGGGGTGTCTATGAAAATTGTTCGTATGCTGGGCCGCATTATCGTGCCAGGCAGTTTGGTCTTGCTGGCGGCATGCCAGTCCCTACCGGCCAAAAAAGATACGGCGGTTGCACCCTCTGCTCCACCCGTTGCAACGCCAGAGGCGGTCCCTGGGCAGTCTGCTCCGCTGCCGACAACGCCATCTACGTCGCAGGGCGCTCCAGTTGCCGTTTTTCTGGCCGATACCCAGATGCAGACAGGTTGGACTGCGGTGAAGATTTCCGAAGGCATCTTGTATGTCAACCCTCAGCCCGTTATTACGCGTACTGATCTGGCTGGCGTGCGTGCGGGAGCAGACAAACAGGGAACCGGGTTGCTGGCGCTTGAACTGAATAGCGCCGGCAAACAAAAAATTACGGATATCACCAATCAGAATCCCGACAAGCGCCTGGCTCTGGTGGTAGGGCGCACCATGATGGCCGCTCCGGGATATTCAAAGCCGATAACTGCGTCTCAATTGGTTTTCGTGGTGGGAACCGAGCAAAACGCAATGGCAGCTGCCCAGGCCATAGCAGGTCCTGGGTCAAAGCCAGCGGCGGCGCCGGACCCAGCCAGTTCTGCGCCGTCGGCTTCTTTTAGCAGCACACCGACACCAGTGCGTTAGATGGGCACGCGCGTATTATGAGTAAACTGCCGAGCCTAGGTTCGGATGGCCGCAACAGGGGTGGAGGCTTGTGGAGAACACGACGAATTCGGATCGAATGAGACAAATTCCTGCCTACCAGGCATTAAGCGGCATGTTTGCGCTTGGGTTCAAATTCCTGGCCTGGATCAACGGTTTGGGCGTGCTGGTTGTCATTCTATGTGCGTTGGGCCTGGCGCAAGGTGATTTTTCACCCGCCGTTTTGCGATTGCCGCTCACCGCTTATACCGCTGGGCTGGCTTTTTGCGGCTTGGCCCTGCTCTGGTTCTATCTGGTTCATGCCAGCCTTTTCTCTCAGCTCATTACCGGGCAGACCAGGCGCACTCATTGGGTGCCACTGTTTTGCGCGCTCGTCGCCTATACCTTGAGCCTGGTGGCTTTTGTGATGGGTTGCTGGCTTGTATTGGGGGCGGCCAGCCTGGTGTCACACGACGCCTCGATGGCCTCATCGTCCGCTGAACGCAGCTTGGCGCCTCAGGAACAGTCTCGTCAGACCCCCGAGATTTATGCGTCCAATCGGTTGGATGCGGCTTTTTTAAAACGCCCTATTTAAAACCGGGCGCAGGCGCCACGCCGACCTCCTCGGCTCGATGGGTGGCTGATGTTTTTTTGACGCATCGTTCAAATTCTGCTCGCCAACATCATTTCTCCAGAATAAAATATACGCTTTGCGTATATATGCTTGTGGGGTGATATGTCAGTTTCACAACAGGTTTTTTTGCGCGACGCGATGCGCCGCTTAAATCTTACACGCGATATTTTCGCTACCCGCATAGGGGTCAAGCGCCGCGCGCTGGATACTTGGCTACTGCCAGAGGGCTCGCAGGAATTTCGTTCCATGCCCGAGGTCGTGACCCGTTTTGTCACGGAGATTGTGGAAAACGATTCCTTGCTTCAAAAATATGCGCAAAGCGCACAGTCGGGCCCCTTGCGCGATCGGATCGCTTACGAAGGCAAGCACCAGCTCCTGTCGGTGGACCAGTTTTCGCGTGAATCGGTGGAAGAGCTATTTCGAGTGGCTGATTTAATGCAGCCCATCGCACGACGTCAGAAGGTGTCGCGCGTGCTTGAGGGAGCGGTGCTGGGTAATTTATTCTTTGAGGCCAGCACCCGTACTCGTGTTAGTTTCGGCGCCGCGTTTTGTCGCCTGGGCGGATCGGTGTGCGATACCACTGGTTTTACCTTCTCGTCCATGGCCAAAGGTGAGTCCATTTACGACACGAGCCGTGTGATGAGCGGCTATGTCGATGCCATGGTGATCCGCCACCCCGAAAAAGGTTCGGTGGCCGAGTTCGCCCAGGCCACGAATATCCCGGTAGTCAACGGGGGCGATGGGCCGGGTGAGCATCCTAGCCAGGCTTTGCTAGATTTGTACACCATCCTGACCGAGTTTTCACGTCTGGGGAAACTGCTGGACGGCGCACATATTGCACTGGTGGGAGACTTGAAGTATGGCCGCACGGTGCATTCACTGATCAAGTTGCTGGCCTTGTACCGTGGGCTGACTTTTACATTAGTGGCGCCGCCAGGCCTGGAGATGCCCGATTACATTATTGAGCAGACCGGCAGGCTGGGCCATACCATTGAGCAGACCCATTCTTTGACGAAGGGACTGACAGGCGCCGATGTGATTTACGCCACGCGGGTTCAAAAAGAACGTTTTGTGGGTGAGGAGCTCAAAGGCTATACCGCCGACTTCCAGGTCAACAAAGCGATGGTCGATCACTGCTGTGGGCCCGATGTCGTTGTAATGCACCCTTTGCCGCGCGACAGCCGTGAAGGCGCGCATGACTTAAGCATTGACCTGAATCACGATTCGCGACTTGCAATTTTCCGTCAGACCGACAATGGGATTCCGGTGCGCATGGCCATTTTTGCCGTTTTGCTGGGCGTCGAGGGCCTGGTGCAGCATTCGCTGCGCGACGTGACCTGGAGCCCTCCGTCGCATCTGGGTCCCGACGACAGCGTTTTTCATGGCCTGGACTGAATTTCACGATTTTGCAGTGGCACCCCGCGATTTTGTAGTGGCACCTCTTGTGGGTGCCATAGCCTCCCTAGAACGTTTTCTTTTCGCCCCCCAACGCCTCGACCAAGGCACTGATCAACTGTGTCAGTTCACCTGTCATTAACGCCATGTCCGAGTCGAACTGTTCGTCGTCGCTGTGCGAGGAGCTGTCCTGGCCTTCGCGCAATACGTCCAGGGGCGTTACACGTTTGATATCCAGCCCTTCGGTCAAGATGAACGAGACCCGGTCGGCCCAGGTGAGCGCCAGTCGAGTGCATTGTTTGCCGGCCTGTACATGTTTTTGCACGTCGTCGATGTCGATGCTTTGCCGCACGTAGCGCACGGCGGCCCGCGTTTCGCTGGTCGAGCGCAGTTCGGTGTCCTGATCGATAGTGAAGCCTGCGGGGGCCTGGTCACCGACCAGCCAACTGGTCATGGCCGAGGCGGGCGACATCTCAACATGCAGCAAATTGACCGGAAACGGATCAATCGCCTTGCTCAGCATACTCATCACTTCGTCGCTTTTGGCGGCAGCCGCTGCATCCACGACCAGCCAATGGTTGGTCGTGTCGATCCAGACACGGGTATCGCGGTAAATGCTGAAGGCTTTGGGTATCAGTTCATCGGTGACCTGTTCCTTGATTTCCTTCATTTGTTTGCGGCCAGGCTTGTAGCCTTGCTGCTCCTCGATGTCTAACGCTTTTGCGCGCGCCACCTGATTGATGACAGTGGTCGGCAACAGCTTTTTATCGGCCCGCAGGCTGATGAGATGCTGACCATTGAGCGTGTGCACCAATTCGCCGTTTTCGCGGGGCGGCACCCAGCCCAAGCTTTGCATTTCTTGTGAATTGCTGGGTTGGAAAGCGTGTTTGTTGAGGGCTGTCTGGAGTTCGTCGGTCGTGCACGACCAAGTAGGGGCGAGGCGGAATACTTTAAGATTTTTAAACCACATAATTTGAATCTGAATAAGGGAAAATAGAAATGTTGCGCGTAGCCCGTGGCGGCGAGGCTGTCGCCACCAAAGATGAGGCCCGCCGATTGTAAGCCTCTTTTCGGCGTGAGCGACTGAGCAAAAAAAGGCCCGGAATGCCTAAGCACCGGGCCGATACACAAATACACTATGTTGCACTATAAAAGGCTCGCGGGGGGCGCAACATAGTGATAGAGATTCGCTTGCGGGGCGATAGAACAGGGGGATCAATAGTTTCACCGTCCGGATTCGCAAGCGCTTTCTATGATCTGAATTCTAGTCTGCTACCCTGACGTTCGCCTGAAAAATATCGTCTGGCGATATTATTTGACGCTAGAGCCTACGCTTTACTTTGGAGTCTATTCGGCGGCAGTCCTGCCCAGGCGTATAAGAGGTAGGAAATTTGCCCGATGTCGGGGCTAGAAGTGTCCATGCACAAGGCTACGATGAGCGTTAAGCGATTAGAATAATCCCTGTAATCTCACTGACCGCCTGGAAGGTTTTAGATAGCTACACCTCTCTGTAGAGGTCATAATTGCGCAGCGGCGCGCCTGATGGCTGCCATGTTTTCGCAGTTAGAAATGCACAACTAGCCTCAAATGTTTTTAATATACTGTTTGTTTATACAGTATAATTTGATGTAATAATCACTTCCAGAATATATATTTGGGCGCGATTCGCGCTCGCTTTTAATTTTTAGCCAAGGATTCCTACATGGATGACAAAACTAGCAAAGCCGCCGCTTCTGACCGCGCCAAGGCACTTGCTGCCGCCTTATCGCAAATCGACAAACAGTTTGGCAAAGGGTCTGTCATGCGCTATGGCGATAACGAGGTCGAACACGACATCCAGGTGGTTTCCACGGGGTCGCTTGGGCTTGATGTTGCCCTTGGCGTAGGTGGCTTGCCGCGTGGCCGGGTTGTGGAAATCTATGGCCCTGAATCCTCTGGCAAGACGACGCTGGCATTGCAGGTCCTGGCCGAAATGCAGAAAATTGGCGGCACGTGCGCATTTATTGATGCCGAACACGCCCTCGATGTCCAGTACGCGTCCAAGTTGGGAGTCAACCTTGACGATTTGCTTATTTCCCAACCCGATACCGGTGAACAGGCACTTGAAATTACCGACGCGCTAGTGCGGTCCGCGTCGGTTGATCTTATCGTCATCGACTCGGTCGCAGCGTTAGTGCCCAAAGCCGAAATCGAAGGCGAGATGGGCGATTCGCTGCCGGGCTTGCAGGCTCGCCTCATGAGCCAGGCCTTGCGCAAATTAACAGCCAGCATCAAGCGCACCAATTGTCTGGTTATCTTCATTAACCAGATCCGCATGAAAATCGGCGTCATGTTCGGCAACCCCGAAACAACCACGGGTGGCAATGCGCTTAAGTTTTACGCCTCGGTGCGGCTCGATATCCGTCGTATTGGCGCTATTAAAAAGGGCGACGAAGTCGTGGGCAATGAAACCCGGGTCAAGGTCGTTAAAAATAAGGTGGCTTCCCCTTTCAAGCAGGCAGAGTTCGACATCCTGTATGGCAGCGGTATTTCGCGCGAAGGCGAAATCATTGATCTGGGCGTCGAAGCTAACATTATCGACAAGGCAGGTGCCTGGTTTAGTTATAGCGGTACGCGCATAGGTCAAGGCAAGGATAATGTGCGCGAATATCTCAAAGAGCACCCCGAAATGGCTATCGAAATCGAAGATCGGGTGCGTGAGCAATTGGGGGTAGTGGCCAAGGCACGTGCAGTGGTGCCTGCTCCGGTAGAGGTCGAAGCCGCGAAGTAGACGGCTTGTTCTTATGCCAGATGTTTTCGACAAAGACGATGCGTTCGAACAGCTTGCGTCGCCCGAGGGAAAGAAAAAAGGCGGGCCTAGCCTTAAGGCAAGGGCCGTAGGCTTTCTTTCCCGTCGCGAACATTCGCGCATCGAACTCGAACGCAAACTGGCCCCTCATACTGATGACGCAGCCGAATTAAAACGCCTCCTCGACGATTTAGAGCGTGAACAGTGGCTCTCCGATACGCGCTTCGCGCAAGGCCTGGTGCATCGCAAGGCGCCGCTTCACGGGACCGCGCGCATCATGCAAGAGCTCAGGCGGCACGGACTGCCTGACGATCAGCTTGAACAGTTGCGAGGCGAGCTGCAGTCCACCGAAGTTCAGCGTGCCCGCCTGGTATGGCAAAAAAAATTCGCTCGGCCGCCGTGCGACGTCAAAGAATACGCCAAACAGTTTCGTTTTCTGGCTTCGCGCGGGTTCTCTTCCAATTGTCTGCGCCAGATTCTGGGTGATCCGGACGACGACTCGTACACCTGATCGTCGCACAGATTATGGCTTGGATCACCTGTTCTGACGAGTCCCGTTTCTAAACATCTATGGCGCGCGGCGCAGGCGCAGCCTTGATGCCGCTTAGAGTTCGAAAACAGGTCTCGCGCGCCTGGGTCACAAAAGCCTGCAAATAGGTGGCCTCGGCGTCTTCTGTGCGCACGGCTGCATATAGCGTGCGCCAGACTCCTTGCGCGCCCAAGTGGCAGATGCGCAGCCAGTCTTGGTTTATATATTCGGTTAGAGCCCAATTGGGCAGAGCCGCTACGCCACGCTGGCTAGCAACCAATTGCACAATAATCGGTGTCAGTTCGGCCTTGCGTAGCGCCGCCGGTTCTACTCCGGCTGGATCCAGGAAGGTTGTAAAGACATCCAGCCTTTGCTTTTCGACCGGGTAGGTAATTAGCACTTGATCGGCGAGTTGCTGTGGCTCTATATGCTTGTACTGAGCTAAGGGGTTGGCGGCAGCCACAGCCAGCACAAGTTCATAGCTGAAAAGCGGCAGGTATTGGATGACGTCCATAGACTGTGGGTCGGAGGTGATCACGACATCCAGATCGCCTCGGACCAAAGCCGGCAGCGGGGCAAACGAAAACGCGGCTGACAAATCCAGAGCGACATCTGGCCAGTTTTGCCTGAATGTGTCCAATGCGGGCATCAGCCATTGAAAGCATGAGTGACAATCAATGGCCAGGTGCAAGCGTCCAGTGCGTCCGGCAGCCAGGCGTTGCAATTCCCGTTCGGTGGCTTTGACCCGCGGCAGAACGTCGTCAGCTAACGCTAGAATGCGCAAGGCCGCGGTGGTCAGTCGGGCTGGGCGCGTTCGGCGATTGAGAAGGGGCGTTTTCAGCCGCACCTCGAGATCGCGCAACTGATGTGATAGCGCCGACTGCGTGACGTGCAGCCGCTCTGCAGCTTCTTGCAAGCTGCCGCCGTCGCGTATGGCGCTCAGGGTTTCCAGGTGGCGTATTTCCAGCATGGGAGTAGGTGGCCGTAGAGAGAGATATGGCTGGTTTTGCCAGGGTGGGTGTCTTCATTATATGAATAATATTCATTCTATAGTTGTTGTATTTGATTTTTTTTCAATGATAAGTGGGCGCACAATAACCGTACTTCAATAATTAATTGGTTTCTTCAAAAATATAATGACTACTACTATTCATAATCTTGGGTTCCCCCGCATTGGTGCGCATCGAGAATTGAAGCGGGCGCAGGAAGGATATTGGGCGGGTAAACAAGATGCAGAAGCACTGCGACAGGTAGGGCGCGACTTGCGCAGCCGGCACTGGGCTGTTCAGGCCGACGCAGGGGTCGCTTTCGTTCCGGTAGGCGATTTTGCCTGGTACGACCAGATTTTGGAATGGACGACTTTGCTCGGCGCCGTCCCCGCGCGCTTTGCCCAGCCCGCAGATCAGCCTGTCAGCCTCGATACCCTGTTCAGGATGGCTCGCGGAAGAGCGCCTTCGGGGACGCCCGCCGCCGCGTGTGAAATGACCAAATGGTTTGACACCAACTACCACTATATTGTTCCAGAGCTTGTGCCGCAGCAAGACTATCGCATTGCACGCGAAGACCTGTTTGATCAGGTGCGTGAGGCGCAGGCCCTAGGCTATCAGGTCAAGCCGGTCATACCTGGGCCTCTAAGCTGGCTGTGGCTGGGCAAGGGCGACGCATTTTCCACGGGAGCCGGTGACGTGCGTAAGCTCGCGCTGCTAAAAAGCCTGTTGCCTGTATATAGCGAGGTACTGGCGCGATTCAAGGCGATGGGCGTGCAGTGGGTGCAGATCGACGAACCGATATTGACCCTGGATTTACCCGTGCAGTGGCGCGATGCGTTTGCGCAGGTCTACACACAACTGGCACAGGCGGCTCCCAACGTTCTGCTGGCTACGTATTTTGAAGCGCTGGGCGACAATCTGCCGGTGTTGCGGGGTTTGCCTGTCCAGGGGCTGCATATTGATCTGGTGCGCGCACCTGCACAACTGGCCGATGTCGTGGCTTTATTGCGGCCCGATCAAGTGCTGTCGGCCGGTGTCGTCAGTGGCCGCAACATCTGGCGCACTGATCTGGATCAGGCTCACACCATGCTGGCTCCGATTAAAGCTCAATTGGGTGAGCGCTTATGGCTTGCGCCTTCCTGCTCGTTGCTGCATGTGCCCGTAGACCTTGCCAATGAGCATGAACTGGATGCCGAATTGAAAGGGTGGCTATCCTTTGCCACTCAGAAGCTCGGCGAGTTGCATTGCCTGGCCGCTTTTTTGGACAACACGACCGACCCGGCCATTCAGGCGTCCCTGCAGACGCAACGCGTGTCTTTGCAGAGCCGGCGCACATCGAAGCGCATCCACAATGCCGCCGTGCAGGAACGCATGAAGGGCGCAGCAGGGCTTAGCCGCGATCGCGCGCCCTTTGCGCAACGCATTGCGCGCCAGCAAAAAGAGCTGGGATTGCCCGCGTATCCGACTACAACCATAGGGTCTTTTCCGCAGACCACCGAGATCCGTGCTTTGCGTCGAGACTGGAAGGCGGGCACTTTAAGTGATGCCGCTTATGAGAAAGCCATCCGTAGCGAGATCGAGCGCGTGATACGTTTTCAGGAAAAGATCGGGCTCGATGTTCTAGTGCACGGCGAACCCGAGCGCAACGACATGGTCGAGTATTTTGGCGAATTACTGGCTGGTTTTGCCTTTACCCAAAATGGCTGGGTGCAGAGCTACGGCTCGCGCTGCGTCAAACCACCGATTATTTTTGGCGACGTGGCCCGACTTGCACCGATGACCGTGGCGTGGGCTGCCTATGCGCAATCGCTGACCGACAAGCCCGTTAAGGGCATGCTAACTGGGCCTGTCACTATTTTGCAATGGTCGTTTGTGCGCGATGACCAGCCGCGCGATGAAACATGCCATCAATTGGCGCTGGCCCTGCGTGACGAGGTGGTTGATCTGGAAAGCGCCGGAATCGGCATCATCCAGATCGATGAGCCGGCCTTTCGCGAAGGCCTGCCTTTGCGCCACGCCAATTGGTCTGCGTATTTGGCCTGGGCGGTTGACAGTTTTCGCATGGCCACGGCCGGCGTACGTGAAGAAACCCAGATTCATACGCATATGTGTTATTCGGAATTCAACGACATCATGGGCTCGATTGCCGCGATGGATGCGGATGTGATCACGATTGAGACCTCGCGCTCTAATATGGAACTGCTGGAAGCCTTCGAAAACTTCCGTTATCCCAATGACATAGGACCGGGGGTGTACGACATTCATTCGCCCAATGTTCCGCAAATCGGCTGGATGGTGGATTTAATGCGCCGCGCCGCCAGCCGCCTGCCTGCCGAACGGCTCTGGGTCAATCCAGATTGTGGTTTGAAGACACGAGCTTGGCCTGAAACGGAGGCGGCCCTGGTGGCTATGGTCGAGGCGGCCCGGACGTTGCGCGAGACGGCGTAATACTGGAATTAGGCCCGAGCCGGATGCGTCGCGCGTAGTCCTCGGTTTGGGCCTGCCTGCTCGGGCAGGGTATGCCCTGCGTTATACTTGCCGGGTTTATCGCCATATTTTTTTGCCTGCGCACATGTCCCTGCCACCGTCCGAGATCGCCCGCGAACCGTTGCACACGCGTTCCATACGCGTGAATTCATTTGCCCGCGACGATGGCCAGTGGGATATTGAAGCGGAACTTATCGATGTCAAGGCCTACGATTTCCCGCACAGCAACGGTGAAATTCATCAGGCAGGCAGGCCTGTGCACCATATGCATCTGCGTGTCACCATCGACGATCAATTCACGATTACAGCGGCGCTCGCCGCCTATGACGCCGCGCCCTACGATACCCACTGCAGTTCCATTGCGCCCGACTACGCAGCATTGGTTGGCCTGAATTTGTTACGCAATTTTCGCCTCGCGGTCAAAGAGCGGTTTGCGCGGACTGCGGGCTGTACCCACATGACCGAGCTCGCCTACGTGCTGCCCACCGTAGCTGTGCAGTCTATGGCGAATCAGCGTCGCCAGGAAATGCGGCGTGCAGCGGTGCCCAAAAGGCCCTTTCAACTTGACGGTTGTCATGCCTTGCGCCTAGATGGTGCAGTGGCCAAAGAGTTTTATCCCCAATGGTATGTGGCTCCGCCCTCCGAGGCGAAATGCGAATAAACATGAATGGGTTTGACGCGCGAGGGGTCTTGCCGGACGTCGGCGTGAGCATTTTTTCTTATTTTTTACGTTCTGACAGGTAATCAATGAAAATTCACGAGTATCAAGGCAAGGAACTGCTGAGAAAGTTTGGCGTTACGGTGCCGCGCGGGTATCCCGCTTTTTCCGTCGACGAGGCGGTTGCCAACGCCGAAAAACTGGGCGGCCCGGTGTGGGTTGTGAAGGCGCAGATCCATGCGGGTGGCCGCGGCAAGGGTGGCGGCGTGAAGTTGGCCCGTTCTCTGGCCGAAGTTCGCACACTTGCGTCTGAAATTTTGGGCATGCAGCTGGTGACCCATCAGACCGGCCCAGCGGGCCAGAAGGTACATCGCCTGCTCATTGAAGAAGGCGCGGACATCAAGAAAGAATATTACGTCGGTATAGTGACCGATCGCGCTAGCCAGCGGGTGTGTGTCATGGCCTCCAGTGAAGGCGGCATGGAGATCGAAGAGGTTGCACACAATGCGCCTGAAAAAATTCTCAAAGCCTTTGTCGACCCCGTGGTTGGCTTGAGCGACGAGCAGGCGGCCAAGCTGGCTCGCGGTATCGGCGTGCCGGAAACGTCCGTGGTCAAAGCGGCGGCGGAATTCCAGAAACTGTATAAAACGTATTGTGAAACCGATGCTTCGTTAGCGGAGATCAATCCGCTTATTCTGGCTGGCTCGGGCGATATTATTGCGCTCGATGCAAAATTCAACTTCGACCCGAACGCCTTGTTCCGTCATCCTGACATCGTGGCCTATCGCGATCTGGATGAAGAAGACCCGGCCGAAATCGAAGCCAGCAAGTTCGATCTGGCCTATATCCAGCTAGACGGCAATATCGGCTGCCTGGTCAACGGAGCAGGCTTGGCCATGGCCACCATGGACACGATCAAGCTGTTTGGCGCGGCGCCGGCCAACTTTCTGGATGTGGGCGGTGGAGCCACGGCCGAGAAAGTAACTGAAGCATTCAAAATTATGCTGAAAAACGAAAGCGTCAAGGCCATTTTGGTGAATATTTTCGGCGGCATCATGCGTTGCGACGTGATTGCGGAAGGGGTGATAGCGGCATGCAAGGCGGTTGATTTAAGCGTGCCGCTGGTTGTACGCATGAAGGGCACCAACGAGCAACTGGGCAAGAAAATGCTGGCCGAATCTGGTCTGCCCATTATCAGTGCTGACTCGATGGCCGACGCCGCGACCCGGGTCGTTGCTGCCGTCAAATAAGAATATTGCCGAGGATTTGTAAATGTCGATTTTGATCAACCAGGACACTAAAGTCATTACCCAAGGGATTACCGGTAAAACCGGTCAATTCCATACCCGCATGTGCCGCGAATACGCCAATGGCCGCGCGGCATTTGTCGCGGGCGTTCATCCGAAAAAAGCGGGCGAGAATTTCGAGGGCATACCCATCTTTGCTTCGGTCAAAGAGGCTCGTGCGCAAAGCGGTGCGACCGTGTCGGTCATTTATGTGCCGCCCGCAGGTGCGGCTGCCGCCATTTGGGAAGCAGTCGAGGCCGATCTGGATCTCGTTATTTGTATTACCGAGGGCATTCCAGTACGTGACATGCTT
>JBDTLC010000192.1:0-13929 GCA_039935015.1 Paralcaligenes sp.
CATAGGTATTATCTTCTACGCCAACGACGAAAGGCTGAGATGGGCGCACGGTGTTTGGCATCTGTTCGTTCTAGCCGGCAGTGCATGTCAATTCACTGCCGTGTTGCTCTACGTGGCGTAATTCGAAATATTGAGCGCGCGAGGCAGCTCATTAGTCATTTATATAGCAATGGGTTGGCTAGCGTCGCAATAGCGGCCCCATATCGGCGCCAGGCACAAAATCGAAGAAGAACTACAACACATAGATTAAAACAATCGAGTTAATGTGTGTTACCGCACAGACTTTGAAACTGCATGCTACTAGTGTAAGGAATGCACGCAATGATATGATGCTATCCCCCTCTGGGGCGTTGAAGCTAATCGCAGTAACAGGGTGCTCACACGGTCGTTGCAATATAGCGACGCCGTCGATGAATGCAATTGCAAGGTTTATTCGAGGCTGGCTATGTTCCGACAAACAGTATTATTGGCTCTGGGGCTATTGGCCTGTGGGCAAAATGCCGCTGCGGTTGATCTTCCGAATGCTGGAAGTCAAATTCAGCAAATTCCTGCTCCGCCCACTTTGGAAAAAAGTCAACCGCAAATCCGTATCCAGCAGAAAAGCGCGGGCGAAACCGGCGCCGCAGATAACATGAAAATCCACGTGGAAGCGCTGCACCTGACCGGCGCTCACGTCTATTCGGATGCCAAACTGCTGGCGCTTACTGGTTTCGAACCGGGCCGCGAATTATCTCTGTCCGATTTGCGCGGCATGGCCACAAAAATCACTGATTATTATCATAAGAAGGGATACATTTTAGCCCAAGCCTATCTGCCGGCCCAGGACATCAAAAATGGCGTAGTGACCATCGCTGTGCTAGAGGGCCAGTATGGAAAAATCCAACTGCGCAACAAAACCAACTTATCGGACAGCCTTGTTTATAGCCGGCTAAGCGGTATCGATAGTGCAGACACCGTTAACATCGAGCCACTGGAGAGCCGCCTCCTGCTGCTTTCCGATATTCCAGGCGTGAATGTTACCTCTACCTTAACTCCTGGCGCGACGATAGGGGCATCCGACCTCATTGTCGACGTTGATCCAGGCCGGCGCGTCACGGGCAGCGTGTACGCCGACAACGCAGGCGACCGCTATAGCGGCCAGTACCGGGCGGGCGGAACCGTAAACATCAATAACCTGTTAGGTCGAGGTGATGTGGCAACGCTAAGCGGGTTGACTTCGGGGCGCGGGCTAAATTATGGCCGAGCGTCTTATCAGATGCAATTTGGCAAGGCGACGGTGGGGGTGGCCTACAGTCGGCTGGGTTACAGACTAGGCAAAGAGTTCGAAGATCTCGATGCGCATGGTACGGCCGATATCGCGAGCGTCTATGGTAGCTATCCCTTGATTCGTTCGCGCAACACCAACCTGTCGGTACAACTTGAATATGACCACAAGATTCTTCGGGACAGAGCCAACGGGTTTGTTAGCAACAGGACGGCCGATACGGGCAGCTTGAGCCTGTTGGGCGAACATCGTGACAATTTCGGCGCGGGCGGACTCAGTGCATTTTCGCTTACCGCCACCACCGGCAGGATCAATATACAGACACCCGAGGTAAGGGCATTTGACGCAATCACGGCGCGTAGTAACGGCAGCTTCAACAAGCTTGGGTTCAGCGTCTCGCGTTTGCAGAATTTGACACAATCCGTGTCCTTGTATGCGAGGATCCGCGGACAGTTTGCTTCGAAGAACCTAGATAGCTCCGAAGAGATGAGTCTAGGTGGAATAGACGCCGTGCGGGCCTATCCCCAAGGCGAGGGCTGGGGCGACCAAGGCTATATCGCTACTGCTGAGGCTCGGTGGCTTTTGCCACGATTCACCGCGAACCAACCTGGACGGGTGCAACTGATTGCCTTCGTCGACACCGGCACGACCCTCAACCACAGGAACCCGTGGCTTCCCGGCCCGAACCGCAGAACCTTGAGTGGCGCAGGTGTAGGCGTCAATTGGATCGGCTACAACAATTTCGTGGTCAAGGCTTCCTACGCACGCAAGCTGGGAAATGCCCAGGCATTGTCCGCTCCGGATAAGAACGGGATCTTCTGGGTCCAGCTTGTCAAGTACTTTTGAAATTACTATCTGGCAGCACCTCACCTGAGCGCAAGCATCATGGCACATCTACACGTTTCAATCTCGAAAACACTCACCGTGTTCGCGGCATTAGCCTTTGGCTCCACAACCTGGGCCTTGCCCACGGGGGGCGTCGTCGTCCAAGGCGGCGCTAGTTACGCGAGCGACGCCGCCAACACGATGACTGTTAAGCAGTCGACCGATAAGGCAATAATCAACTGGCAGGGTTTTAGCATAGGGTCAGGGGAAACAGTCCGTTTTCAACAACCCGACGCCAGTTCGGTGACGCTTAACCGCGTAGTAGGTTCCGATCCGTCCGCCATTATGGGCAACCTTAACGCCAACGGAAAAGTATTCCTAGTCAATCCCAATGGGGTTCTTTTTGGACAAAATGCCTCGGTCAACGTAGGCGGCTTGACCGCCTCTACGCTTGGGATTGCAGATACCGACTTCATGGCGGGCAACTATCAATTCTCGGGCACAAGTAAAAGCTCTGTCGTCAATCATGGAACGATTAACGCCAGCGATGGCGGCTATGTCGCCTTACTCGGCGCAAATGTGAGCAACCAAGGCACCATAGTGGCCAGGCTGGGCACCATCGCTTTGGCCGCTGGCAGTGCCGTCACGCTTGATGTCGCGGGGGACAAGTTGCTCAATGTCGCCGTCACCCAAGGCGCAATCGACGCGCTGGCGGAAAACGGCGGGTTAATCAAGGCCGATGGCGGGCGCGTACTAATGACGACGCAAGCAGCTGGCAGCTTGCTATCCAATGCGGTCAACAACACTGGCGTGATTCAGGCGCAAACCATCCAGAACGTTGGAGGCACCATCAAGTTGCTGGGCGGTATGCAAAACGGCACAGTGACGGCGGCCGGCACACTGGACGCCAGCGCGCCCGGCGGAGGTAATGGCGGCTTTATAGAAACGTCTGCGGCGCATGTCAACCTTGCGGACAATATTCGCGTCACCACGGCCGCGTCCACGGGACTGACAGGGACCTGGCTGATTGACCCCCAGGATTTTATCGTCGGCAGCGGTGGCAATATCTCCGGTGCGACGCTAAGCGCTAATCTGGTCACCAACAATGTCACCATCAATACGGCAACTGGCCCCGGCGCTGCATTGCCAGGCAACGGTGATATTTACGTCAATGATGCAGTCTCATGGACGGCGAGCGGGAATCCGACTACCCTGGCGTTAAATGCCGTGGGTAATGTGTACATCAATAAGGCGATTACAGCTACGAAGGGAAACCTCTCGGTATGCTGCGGGCAAGATATCAATGTGGCTGCGGCCATTACGACGACCAACGGCAGCGTCTTATTAAGCGCCGGACGCAATGTCAACATGAACGCCGCCATGACGACGACAGATGGAAACATCATGATATGCGCGGCGAACGATGTGAACGTGAATGCAGCAATTACGCTAACTCGCGGCACGAATATTCCCGCGAGCAGCCTCGGACTGCCCAATGGTCTGACGCTTAACGCCGGTTATGGCGGCACTGGCCCAGGTATGGGCGGCACGCTGATCTTTGGTTCGTCCGTACCTCCTGCCGCAATCACGGTCGCTCCAGTCGTGATCAACTACAATCCCGCTTCCTATGCAGCACCCACCGATTATTCGAATCATTTCACGCTGACACAGGGCGCGACCTTGACCCAACACATGCTGGTGTTCGCCGGCGGCGGCGACAAAGTTTTTGACGGCACGACTGGCACGACACTGTCCTCATTGAAGGGAAATCCCGCTGGTGTGGAACTGGTCGCGGGTACTGGCAGCTCCGCCAATTTCGATACCGCAGATGCGGGAGTCAACAAGACGATCACTTTTAGCGGCTACAGTCTGGCTGGCACGGACGCTGGCAAGTATGTCTTGGCGCAGAATTGCTGCGCGCCTGTCACTAACAGGACAACCGGAAGCATCGCCGTCCCGACCGCTGCCCAGCTGGCGGCTCTTCCGCCAGGTGTGCTGGCGTCTCTTCCACCAAGCGTGCTGGCTGCTCTTCCCAAGGGCGTGCTAGCTCATTTTCTACCAACCGCGACTGGAGAACTCCCTTTTCTATTACCAATAATCCAACCGGTGCCCCCGGCCAGCGTTCCCCCCAGCTCTATACCTTCCTGGATGGCTCCGCCCTTGGTGGCGCTGCTAGTCGCACCTCCCGCCAGCCCACCGTCCATGATGTTGGTACAAGAGCAACCGGCCGCGCCGCTACCTCCTTATGTTGCTCCTGTTTTCCTTCCCAGACATGCGCGCAATTAAGCGGTGGCACCCAAGAATAGCGGCGCTAGCGCCAGGCCTTGGCCTGGCCGTTGCGTGCTTTTTTGCTTATCCAGTGGCGGCCGCTCAAAGCCGTTTCCAAGACCCCGCCCATCCCGCGTTTACTCAGGAAGTTTCGCAAAAGTCTGGTATGAAAGAAGCCCCAGCTTTGCCGGCTCGCAAAGCGAAGCACGCAGATTTTTTGAACGAGCGTCCCTCGCCCGATAGCCGCTACATCGCGGACTGGGTTGTCGATTCGGGCAATAACCAGGGCATGCCCTTTATCATTATTAACAAAGTGCACGCAATGGCCTTTCTGTTCGATGCGCAAGGGCGACTGCGCGGCGCGGCGCCGGTACTGATTGGCGCGGCCGTGGGTGACGATTCCGCGCCCGGTATTGGGACGCGCAAACTGGCGGACATCCGCCCCGATGAGCGCACTACGCCAGCAGGCCGATTTGTAGCGTCACTAGCCAAAAATTTTGGCAAAGAGATACTTTGGGTCGACTACAAGGCAGACATCGCCTTGCACGCCGTTGTGACATCCAACCCTAAAGAGCGCCGACCGCAGCGTCTGGCCAGCGGAACACCACTGGACAAGCGCATTTCATTTGGCTGCATAAATGTCCCCGCCACATTTTTCGAGAACGTGGTCAAACCGGCGTTTACGGGCACGAACGGTATCGTTTACGTCCTGCCCGAAACACGACCCGTCCACAAGGCGTTCGGATCCTATGCGGTTCAGGCGCGCGGCGGGTAAGTTTTTTTTGCTCACCCAGGACGGCGATGGCTTTCCCGCCATTGCTACAACATGTCGCGTGGGCTGACCGCTGAAGCGAATGATCCCGACTGATACATGACGGCTATCAGTAAGATCACAATAATCAATTGGAAATGCGGCGCTGGGCTCATTATTCTGAAAGTCTAGGGAGGTCCATTTTCGTGACATCCCATCACATGCAAAGAGTCAACATGCTTACACATCAAAAAAACGTCGCTAACGCGATTGACCTAGGTCCTATGGCCGGCCTGATAGGTGTCTGGGAGGGAAACAGCGGCACGGACGTTTCTCCCGGAAACCCCGACCAAATGAAGACAGAGACTGAAAAAGGCTATCGGGAGCGGTGGGTTCTCGAACTGATGAGCCCTGCGGCGGAAAACCACAACCAGAAGCTTCGCCAGCTAACTTTTGCCACCAATGCCTGGCGTGGAAGTAATTGTCTGCCCGGCAAGAATCCCACGGAAGCCTTCCACGCGCAATGTGGTTACATAATTTGGGACGCGGCCAAAAAGCAGTTATTGGCCTCGTTCGCAGTACCTCGCGGTATCGTGATCAACGCTGGCGGTACAGTGGAACCGAACGCCACGAGTTTTGAGCTCGTGGCGGAAGCGGGATCAGACACCTACGGGATTTGCCAAAATCCATTCCTAATTGAGAACTTCAAGGTCGTGCGCTATATCCTCAAGCTGAAGCTGAACGGCGATGGCAGCTTCAATTACGAGCAAGACACCCAGCTTCAGATTAAGGGACGAGGACTTCTCCATCACACTGACGCAAACCATCTAAAGCATCTGTCTTGAGCATTCGTGGCGGGGGTGGCACTCACCACCCTACATCGGTGGCCATGCCACCCCACGCCTCCATCTCAACCACAGCTTAAGCTCCCGGCGCCGGGTCGGTGACAAGGAGTTGCCGCAGCATGTAGGGCAAGATCCCCCCGTGCCGGTAATAGCCCGCCTCGGCGGGCGTGTCGATGCGCACATCGGCGTCAAATTCATGAACCTGCCCCTGGGGGTCGGTGGCCCGCACGCGCACACTGTGCGCAGGCGCTTCGACACCCGCCAGACCGGTTATCTCGAAGAGCTCCTCGCCAGACAGGCCAAGTGAATCTGCAGTTTGGCCGGCGGCAAACTGCAGCGGCAACACGCCCATGCCGATCAGGTTAGAGCGGTGGATGCGTTCATAGGATTCGGCAATCACCACGCGCACGCCCAACAGTGCGGTGCCTTTGGCGGCCCAGTCGCGCGACGAACCCGAGCCGTACTCTTTGCCCGCGAGAATCACCAGTGGGATGCCGGCGCGCAGGTAGTTGACAGACGCATCATAGATGCTGGCGACCGGCGCATCGTTGCGGGTGAAGTCGCGGGTAAACCCGCCTTCGGTGCCAGGCGCGAGCTGGTTACGTAGGCGAATATTGGCAAAGGTGCCGCGGATCATTACCTCGTGATTGCCGCGTCGTGAGCCGTAGGAGTTGAAATCTTTACGTTCTACGCCGTGCTCAGTAAGATACTTGCCGGCGGGCGAATCTAGCTTGATCGCGCCAGCGGGACTGATGTGGTCGGTGGTGACTGAATCGCCCAGGCGAGCCAACACTCGCGCCCCAATGATATCCGTCAGCGGTGTCGGTTCGCGACCCACACCGTCGAAATAGGGTGGTTGACGCACATAGGTGGAATCAGCGTCCCATTTGAACGCATTTCCCTCAGGTACCTGTAGATTGCGCCAGTTGTCGTCTCCGACAAACACATTGGCATAACCCTTGGAAAACATATCGGCCTGCAGACACTGGTCGATCACATCCTGGATCTCGTGCGCCGAAGGCCAGATATCGCGCAGATAGACCGGCTTTCCGTCGCGACCGGTACCGAGCGAATCCTTCAGCAGATTTGTCTGCATTGTGCCCACCAGTGCATACGCGACCACGAGCAGCGGTGAGGCCAGGAAGTTCATCTGCGTCTGAGGGTGAATGCGCCCTTCGAAATTGCGATTGCCCGAGAGCACCGAGCACACGTTGAGGTCGTGTTCGGCCACGGCCGCAGCGACTTCTGGAATCAGTGGGCCGGAATTGCCGATGCAGGTGGTGCACCCGTAACCGACTAGGTTGAAGCCCAGCTCGTTCAGATATGGCGTGAGGCCGGCGCGGTCGTAGTAATCGGTCACGACGCGCGAACCCGGCGCGAGCGAGGTCTTTACCCAGGGCTTGCGGGTCAGGCCTTTCTCGACGGCCCGCTTGGCCAGCAGACCCGCGCCGATCATCACCGACGGATTAGATGTATTAGTGCACGAGGTAATGGCTGCAATGACCACGTGTCCGTTGTCGAGTTGGACGCTACCACTACTGGCTATGGTCACTTCTATCGGCGCATGTGGCCAATCGTGTTTGGTGCCGCTGTGGTCGAGCACACGGGGCGTATCATTGTCGCAGTCGGCCACGATCGACACCGGGTCGCTGGCGGGAAATGATTCGTCAATAGCTTCGTCCAGGCGGCCCAAGATCGCCTCTTCGTAGGGCTGACCCGCGAGCAGCGCACCTACGGCAGCAGGAGCCAATCGAACTGGAATTCGATCCTGTGGGCGCTTGGGCCCGGCAATGGATGGCTCAAGCGTGCCCAGGTCCAACTCTACGGTCTGTGAATATTCAGCTTCGTGGTCGGGGTCGTGCCACAAGCCCTGCGCCTTGGCATAGGCCTCGACCAGGCGCAGCTGATGCTCAGGGCGGCCGGTCAAACGCAAGTAAGCCAAGGTTTCGTCGTCAATGGGAAAGATCGCGCACGTGGCACCGTATTCAGGACTCATGTTGCCCAACGTAGCGCGGTTGGCCAGCGGAATGTGAGCCACGCCGGGCCCGTAGAATTCAACAAATTTTCCAACTACGCCGGTGTGCCGCAGTAGTTCGGCCACTGTGAGCACCAGATCGGTGGCAGTGGTACCGGGCGGAAACTCGCCGGTCAGCTTGATGCCGACAACCTGCGGAATCAGCATGCTCATCGGTTGACCCAGCATCGCTGCTTCGGCCTCGATGCCGCCCACACCCCAGCCGAGCACTCCCAGCCCGTTGACCATTGGCGTGTGCGAGTCGGTACCGATCAGCGTGTCCGGATAAGCGAGCATGCCGTCAGGGCCTTCGCGGGTGAACACCACACGCGCCAGATACTCTAGGTTGACTTGATGGCAGATCCCGGTGTCAGGAGGAACCACCTTGAAGTTGGTGAATGCGTGCTGTGCCCAACGCAACACCTGATAGCGCTCGACGTTGCGTTGAAACTCGAGCGAGGAATTTGCAGCAAAGGCGCCGGCGTGGCCGAATTCGTCGACGATCACCGAGTGATCGATGACTAGTTCGCCCGGAATCAGCGGATTGATGCGACGTGGGTCGCCTCCCAAGCCGATAATTGCGTCGCGCATCGCTACCAGGTCGACCACGCACGGCACGCCCGTGAAATCTTGCATCAGCACGCGCGCCGGTGTGAATTGAATTTCACGCTGCTGAGCGGCCTGCGGCTGCCAGTTTGCTAAGGACTGGATCTGTTCGGCAGTGACTAAACGGCCGTCCTCGTTGCGCAGCAGGTTCTCGAGCAATACCTTGAGGCTGTAAGGCAGCCGGTGCGCGGTATTGATTCGATCGAGCCGATGAATCTGATAGGCAATATCGCCAACCGTAAGTTTGTCGCTTGTGCCGAAGCTGTTGCTTGTCATGTGATGTTCCTCTTAAAGCGTAAGTCGCGCCGTCCGCATGTAGTTTGATCTTAGGCGGTGTGCATGACAACTGCAATCAAAGAATGATGAAGGCGCCTATGCACACACCGCCAATGGACAGGCGAACTGTCGTTAGCGTATAGTAGGTCATTATGATAATAGCGAGAAATAGCGTAGGTTTCGGTGCAAGTTGGAGCTTTGAAAACTAGCTAGCAGCCATCCACCTGAGCCGCATCGCGCCATCTAGGGATTACAGACCATGGAAGAAGAACCGGCCCACCCACCTGCACCCGAATCTACGCCCGCACTCGTGGCTATCCCGGGCACGGCAGCACGTGAACGTGCAACGCCGGAAGGTGATGGTCTCGACCCGACGCGCTTCGGTGATTGGGAAAAAAATGGACGCTGCATCGATTTTTGAAATTGACTCGTATATTTGTCGTCGCGCGAGGGGCACTCTCCTTGCCGCAGCGAATTTGTCGGCATCAGCGCGGCTCTGAGGCCGCGTTTCGTGAGCAGTGATCAGGAGTTCAAACATGCCCAATACACGACCGCTATCACCGCATCTGGGCATCTATCGTTGGCGCGTCAACATGTTGCAGTCAACTCTGCACCGGCTCACAGGTCTGTTCCTGTGCGCCGGTGCGTTGCTCGTGGCCTGGGGATTAATCGCGACCGCGACCGGAGAGACTGCCTGGCGCGTGTTTGCGGGGTTTTGCGCTAGCTGGTTCGGTGTGTTGTTGCTGGTCTTGTGGACGTGGTCTCTGTTGTTTCACCTGTGCAACGGCATTCAGCATCTGGTTCGCGACATGGGCATGAACTTCGGCCCACCGACGCGCGATCGCACACACAACCCCGTCTACTGGTCCACAGGCTGGATGGTGATCGGCGTGAGCGTGGCGTTGACTGTGCTGGTGTGGATCATCCTGGCTCTGCGAATTGGAGGTTCGATATGAGTACCTATCCGGGCCAGGATTCGCTTCGCGCGCCGCTCAAGATTGCGCGCAGATTGGGCTCTTCCAAGGCGGGCGTGCATCATTGGTGGCTGCAACGGACAACTGCCATCGCCCTGATTCCACTTTCAATCTGGTTCCTGTTCCTCATGGGTGCTCTGGTGAACGCCAGCTACCCGATGGTGCTGGCCACTATCGCCCAACCGATGCACGCGATCTTCCTGATCGTGCTGAGCGTGTGCCTCTTCTGGCATGGCGCGCTTGGCCTGCAGGTCATCATCGAAGACTACGTGCACACTCGTTGGCTAGAGCTCACGCTGCAGATCGCCTTGCGTTTTGGTGCCATCCTGGCAGCGCTGGCCTGCGTACTTGCGGTACTTGCGATCTGGCTGGGCGTCGTCCCACAACATTGAGATTGAATTCCGTAAAAAAGGAGGATCCATGCCTGAGCAAAGCTACAAAGTCCAAACGCACGAATACGACGTGGTGGTGGTCGGTGCCGGTGGCGCGGGCCTGCGCGCGACTTTAGGACTCGCTGCCAAGGGCTTGTCGGCTGCTTGCGTCACCAAGGTGTTTCCCACGCGCTCGCATACCGTCGCTGCACAGGGCGGAATTGCCGCAGCACTGGGCAACATGGGCGAGGACCACTGGCGTTATCACTTCTATGACACCGTCAAGGGCGGTGACTGGCTGGGCGACCAGGACGCAATCGAGTACATGTGTCGCGAAGCCATTCCTGCGGTCATTGAACTGGAACATTTCGGCGTACCATTTTCGCGCACGAAGGAGGGCAAGATCTACCAGCGCCCGTTCGGCGGCATGACGATTCGCTACGGTGAAGGTATCGCGCAACGCAGTTGTGCTGCGGCCGACCGCACCGGTCACGCGATCTTGCATACGCTATACACTCAGGCGCTCAAGCACGATGCCAAGTTCTTTGTCGAGTACTTCACCACAGACTTGGTGAAGAACCCCGTCGATGGTCGCATTGTGGGCGTGCTCGCGATTGATCTGAACGATGGCAGCCTGCATTTCTTTCGGGGCCACGCCATCGTGCTGGCTACCGGCGGATATGGGCGGGCGTATTTTTCCTGCACCGGCGCGCATACCCAAACGGGCGATGGCGGCGGCATGGCGCTGCGCGCCGGCCTGGCGCTGCAAGACCTTGAGTTTGTGCAGTTTCACCCGACCGGCATCTACGGCGCCGGTTGCCTGATCACCGAGGGCGTGCGTGGCGAAGGGGGGTTTCTCACCAACTCCAAGGGCGAGCGTTTCATGGAACGCTATGCGCCGCATGTTAAAGATCTGGCCTCGCGCGACGTCGTAAGCCGCGCGATGACCCTCGAGATCCGCGAAGGACGCGGCATTGGCGAACATGCAGATTATATTAATCTGAACCTTGCGCACCTGGGCGCCAACGTGCTGCACGAGCGTCTGCCAGGCATTTCTGAGACGGCGCGCATTTTTGCCGGCGTGGATGTCACGAAGGAGCCGATCCCAGTCCTGCCGACTGTGCACTACAACATGGGCGGCATTCCCACCAACCACCACGGCGAAGTGGTGCAGAAGGTGGCCAATGACCCAGATGCGGTCGTGCCGGGCCTGTTTGCGATCGGCGAGGGCGCATGCGTGTCGGTGCATGGCGCTAATCGTCTGGGCACCAACTCGTTGCTTGACATCGTAGTGTTCGGACGCGCGGCCGCCAATCGTTGCGCCGAAGTCGTCACGCCCGATACGCCACACCGCGACCTGCCCTCCGATGTGTTGGAACCGGCGTTGACCCGCCTCGATCAGTTGCGACACTCCAACGGCGCTACGCCGACCGCACAACTACGTCTGCAGATGCAAAAGACCATGCAGGCCGACGCTGGGGTGTTTCGGACTGCCGAAACGCTTGAGCAAGGTTGCAGAAAGATCGACGACATCAACGCTCAACTTGCCGACATCCGCGTCAGTGACCGTTCGCTGGTCTGGAACACCGACCTCATTGAAACTTTCGAACTGGCCAATCTGCTCGGGCAGGCTGTGGGCACCATGCACTCGGCCGCGCAGCGCACGGAGTCCCGCGGCGGGCACGCGCGCGAAGATTTTCCCGAGCGCGACGACGTCAACTGGATGAAACACACGCTGGTCAGCGTGGACGACAAGGGTGTCTGTTCATTCGACCACCGACCGGTGCACTCGAACACCTTAAGCGACGAGGTCGAAACTGTCCCGCCCGCCAAGCGCGTTTATTGATCAGCATTCGCTGGGCGAAAGCTAAGCGCACCGGCGCATACGAATTGTCGAACATAAGGAAGTCACATGGCTGAGTTTACATTGCCAAAAATGTCTAAGGTGCAGGAGGGCAAGCACCACGCCGCCATGCCGGGCGCAAAGAACGTTCGCAGCTTTCGCGTCTATCGTTGGGACCCTGATGTGGGCGGTAATCCGCGAGTGGACACGTACGAAGTCGATGTCGCAGGTTGCGCGATGGTTCTGGACATCCTGCTCAAGATCAAGAACGAGATCGACCCCACGCTCACGCTGCGCCGCTCGTGTCGCGAAGGGGTTTGTGGTTCATGCTCGATGAATATCGACGGAGAAAATACGCTGGCCTGTACCAAGGGCCTGGACGAACTTCCACTAGGCGTCGTCAGCATCTACCCGTTGCCGCATATGCCGGTGGTGAAGGACCTCGTGTCCGACCTCACCCACCTTTACGCTCAGTATGCGTCGATCAAGCCATGGATGCAGACTCAGAGCGTGCCCGGTACGCGTGAACGTCTGCAATCACCCGAAGACCGCAATAAACTGGATGGCCTGTACGAGTGCATCTTGTGTGCCTGCTGCTCCACCGCCTGCCCAAGCTCTTGGTGGAATCCCGATCGCTTTCTCGGTCCTATGGTATTGCTGCAAGCTTACCGCTGGATCGCCGATTCACGCGATGAGGCAACCGGTGAACGACTGGACAATCTAGACGATCCGTTCAAGCTCTACCGCTGCCACACGATCATGAACTGCACCAACACCTGCCCGAAGGGCCTCAATCCTGCCAAGGCAATCGGCGAGATCAAGCAACTGCTGGTGAACCGGACGGTGTAAGGGCCAGCGAGCCGGCGGCGCTGTAATGGAGAGAGAAATGACCACAAAATTTAAAGTGGGTGATCATGTACGGTGGAACTCGGAAGCGGGGCACGTGAGTGGCAAGATCATCAAGGTGCATACGGAAGATACAGACTACAAAGGCTACAAGCACCACGCCAGCGTCGACGATCCGCAGTACGAGATCAAGAGTGACAAGACGGAGCACATTGCCATGCACAAGGGCACGGCGCTGCACAAAATATAGGTGCGGCACTGGCGGAATAACGCAAGGCACATCTGGTATATTAAAAAGTTGGCGGCGATGTAAAAATGCGAGTAAAGAAGGCTACCGAGATTTTAGATTCCACGATCCAACGAAACGAGCCGTTTGAGGCGCTTGTGAGCGCTATTCGCGCCTGTAGGGTCTGTTCTGAGCTGCCTCGCTATGGAAAACCATTGGATCATGAGCCGAGACCGATCATCCAGATTTCGGAGACGGCGCGTATCTGCATCGCCAGTCAAGCTCCCGGAACCCGAGTCCATAACAGTGGTAGACCTTTCGATGACCCATCTGGAGTCCGGCTAAGACAATGGTTGGGAATAGAAGAGGGCGTGTTCTACGATTCTTCCCGCGTCGCGATTCTGCCAATGGGATTTTGCTTTCCCGGATTAAGGCCAGACGGTAGCGATCTGCCTCCACGCCGGGAGTGCGCGGAAATCTGGCGAACCAGAGTGTTCGGGGAATTATCGAATCTGAAACTGCTGTTGGTTATTGGTGGCTACGCGCAACGATGGCACCTCGGGGCGCCGGTCGCTCGACGTGGGGTCACTGAGACCGTGAGGTCATGGCGTCAAGTATATCGAGCGAACCCGTCGCTCCATATATTCCCGTTACCGCATCCGTCGTGGCACAACAATAGATGGCTTACAAGCAATCCATGGTTTGAGACCGAAATGCTTCCAGTGCTGCGGGCAGACGTACAAGACGCTCTTTCTTGAGTTGGCTCCGTCGTGCCAGTAACGGTAGACGGTCACCAATATTCGTATTGCCAAGTAAATCG
>JBDTLC010000193.1:0-10818 GCA_039935015.1 Paralcaligenes sp.
CCGATGAGCTGAACTGGTCGCCCGTGGGGCCAGCCATGTCGGTCCGCATTGAGGCCGACGTGGACGAAAACGGCAAGGTGCTCGATTGGCGCCACACCGTATGGGGACCGGGGCACAGCTTGCGCCCCGGCAGGGCGAGTACACCGACGCTACTGGGCAGTTGGTATAAGGAAAAGCCTTTTCCAACAGTCTCGTCTATTAATGCGCCTTTAGCCTCCGGCGGCGGCGCCGACCGTAATCTCGTTCCGTTGTACGACTTTCCTTGCAGCGCGCTGGTGTGTCATCGCGTCGTCGATTGTTCTTTGCGTACATCGGCTTTACGGGCGTTGGGCGCGTATGGCAATGTGTTTGCGATTGAATCCCTGATCGACGATATCGCGATCGAATCGGGGCGCGACCCTCTCCAATACCGCTTGGACAACTTGCACGACGAGCGTGCTAGAAGCGTTCTAAGGGCAGTAGCCAAGCTGGCGAGCTGGCATGAACGACCCCATAGCAGCGCTGCGGGCGACACAGGTATGGGTATGGGCTTTGCTCGCTATAAGACCGAAGGCGCCTATTGTGCGGTGATCGCCTGCGTGAAGCTGACACATGAAATCCGTGTTGAAAAATTGTTTATTGCAGTCGATGTAGGCGAGGTCATCAACCCTGACGGAGTCGTTCAACAGATCGAAGGCGGAGCCATTCAGGCCACATCCTGGACCTTGTATGAACAGGCTCATTTTGACCGGAAAGGTTTTGTCGATGGTGATTGGGAAAGCTATCCCATCATCCGGTTCAGCCAAGTTCCGGACATCGTGGTCGAAATCATGCCTGGCTGCGGCGTGACGCCTGTGGGCGCTGGAGAGCCGTCGCTGGGGCCAACGGCGGCCGCGATCGGTAATGCGGTGCGTGATGCCCTGGGTGTGCGAGTTCGCACTTTGCCCATTAGCCCCGAGGCCGTGATTCGTGCACTGGATGGGCAGACGGCAGGAATTGACAAGGGCGTAGAGTTTTTAAAGGCAATGTAGATGGATCTGTGTTTATTGAGTGGCGGAGCGGCATTCGGCTTGGTCAGCCACATCCGCAAGGATTTTGAGAGCCGTAATAGTTGTTGCATTACGGGCGAGTTTGGTGCCGTAGGCATAATGAAAGACAAGCTGCTTGCAGGTGAACAATGCGATGTGATTATCTTGTCGCGCAAGTTGATCGATGAATTGGTGCAAAAGGGAAAATTGACCGGACAAAGCCCGCGGGACTTGGGGGTGGTCAGTACCGGCACAGCCGTGATTGCAGGACAGACGCGCCCAACCCTTACCGATGAGGCCTCCTTAATCAAGGCTTTATTGGCGGCCAGTGGTATCTATGTACCTCATATGTCGAAATCCACGGCTGGCATACATATGAAGACCGTTTTTGAGCGGCTTGGGGTATTTGACCGCATTAAAGAGCGAATTCAAGAGTTTCCCAACGGTGCTACAGCCATGAAGGCGATGGCGTCAAACGCGGTGCCCAACTCATTGGGTTGCACGCAACTGACGGAAATCATGGCGACCCCTGGTGTTACGGTTGTGGCTCCGCTTCCTCAATCATGCGCTCTGGATACCGTTTATACGGCTGCCATTTCCAGCGTATCGGCACAGGTTGATCTTGCAAGAGCCTTGATTGATAGCTTGTGCGACGCGTCGCTTGATGCCTTCAAACGCAATAACGGTTTCTCGAAGTAATTATCCAGGGCAGTTTTAGAAAAGGGTTGGAAGATGAAATTAGCTAGTTTTGAATATAAGGGTGAGCGTTGTGTAGGCCTTGTCAGCGAAGATTCAAAGAGCCTGCGCAGGCTCGATCTGGAGGCCGACGTTGCCCGTCGCGGTGTTGCCGCGTTGATTGGTCGCGAAGACCTGCAGATTTTCGTGCAGGAGCACGCCGCAGAGCAGTTGCCCATGACTGACGTGCGGCTGCAAGCGCCGATTCCGCGGCCGCGCCGGAATATTTTTTGTGTGGGCAGGAATTATCACGCGCACGCCAAAGAGCTTTCCAGTTCGGTATTCAAGGAAAGCGACAAGAACGTTGAGGGTTGGCCCATTGTGTTTACGAAGGTGCCCGAGTGTGTTGTGGGCCCCTTTGATAATGTGATCTTGCCAGTGGGCATTTCTTCACAGATCGATTACGAAGCCGAGCTTGCTGTGGTGATTGGCAAACAGGGTAAGAACATTGCCCGGCGCGACGCGCTGGACTATGTCTTTGGTTATACCATCGTCAACGATGTCACGGCGCGCGACGTCCAGATCCGCCATCAGCAATGGGATATGGGCAAGTCCTTCGATACTTTTTGCCCTATGGGGCCATGGTTGGTGACGGCCAATGAGGTAGACTCGTCGAACCTGCAGGTTTCGTGCATGGTTAACGGCGATCTTCGTCAAAACGCCAGGACGGAAGATTTTATATTTGATATTCCTACGTTAATTGAAACCTGTTCGCGCGGAATAACGCTTTATCCGGGCGACATCATTGCTACCGGCACACCTGCTGGCGTGGGCATGGGCATGAAGCCACCCACGTATCTGAAAAACGGGGATCATGTCCGGATAGAAATTGAGGGAATAGGTATGATCGAAAATAAATTTGTCTAAAATACGTGGCGCACACAATTATTAGCGGCACTTTTTGTGGGGTGTATAGGTGCTTTGTAGCGTCACTTCTTGTGGCTGCCGTCCATGTTCTGTAGCGGTCCGTCTTCCGTTGATGTACAGATGTTCTGTAGTGGCACCCCTAGTGGGTGCCACAGCAATCAGCGCCATAGAAGATAATTGGTCTAGACTGCCTGCTTGAATCTTCGCTCTGGTGAGCTACCTATTTTATTTGTATAAAACAGCATTTTTTCAACGAGTGAGCTTTTATGGCTGTTGGCGCCAAAGCCTTCGAACAGCATTTAACGATGGAACTGGACAGTGGTCGCCTAGCCAGCGGGGCCAGATTGCCTACCGAGCGGTCCTGGTGCGAGCAATTTGATATTTCACGTGGCACGGTTCGGCGAGTTTTAGCCAAACTGAGGGAGCGCGGCCTGATTACCCAGGTTAAAGGCAGCGGGACCTTCGTCTCGATGGCGAGTCTGCGTGGCTCATCCACCGAGAAACTATATACCAGTCCGGCCGAACTGATGGAAGCGCGCCTGCTGATCGAACCGCTGATGCCCGCATTGATCGTTCGAAACGCCAATGCACACGATTTTCAGTTGATGCAAGAGTGTTTGCTGCGTTCGGAACGTGCCGAAACCGTTGATGAATTTGAGCGCTGGGATGGCGAGTTGCACCGCTCGTTTGCATTGGCGACGCATAACTCGCTTTTTCTACATATTCTTGAATTAACCAATAGGGTGCGCGAAGAAGGTGAGTGGGGCCGGCTTAAGATGCAGTCCCTAACGCCCGAGCGTCAGCAGCAATATGTACGCCAGCATCGCGCCATTTACGAGGCGTTATTTAATCGGGATATGGAGCAATCAAAAGCACTGATGGTGGTGCATCTAAAGCAAATACAACAGAATCTTTTCGATGTGCAAGGTGTTGACGCTGGTATTTTGTAGCCGCGTGTTGTGCGTTAATGCTTTTGGGGCGGCATCTGTAGCGGCAGCCCTTGTGGCTGCCAGAATCGTTGAGAACCGAAGTACTATTTATCGAGCATTGCTGGCAGCCACAAGGGCTGTCGTTACGCCGGCTACCGAAGCCAACCCCAATCAGGTCACGACATCGCGCAGTTTATTGGCATCGAAATCTTGTCTGTCCAGTATGTCTCTTAACACTTCGACTGCATCCCACACATCGGTAAAGCCCAGGTATAAAGGCGTCAGCCCGAAGCGCATGATTTCGGGTTCGCGGTAATCGCCAATTACGCCGCGCGCAATCAAGGCTTGCATCACGGCATAGCCTTGCGGATGAGTAATACTTACGTGGCTGCCGCGCAACGCGTGATCTCGCGGCGTGGCCAAGGCAAGCGGGTGCGCGGCGCAACGCGTTTCCACCAGCTTAATGAACAAGTCGCTTAACGCCAGCGATTTACGGCGCAGTGCCGCAATACTGGTCTTGGCGAATATATCTAAGCCGGACTGGACCATGGCCAGTGACACGATGGGCTGAGTGCCGCATAGGGCGCGGCGTATGCCGGGGTCTGGTGTAAAACGCGGGTCCATGGTGAAAGGCGCTACGTGGCCCCACCAACCGGACAGCGGATGAGAAAATTCTGCCTGGTGTTTAGACGCCACCCAGATGAATGCGGGGGAGCCCGGGCCGCCATTCAGATATTTGTAGGTGCAGCCCACCGCGAAATCGGCATTGGCATCGTTCAAGGCTACCGGCACGGCGCCCGCAGAATGGGCTAGGTCCCATATCACCATGGCGCCCTGGGCATGCACATGTGCCGTCATGGCCTTCATATCCAGCATATAGCCGCTTCGATAATTCACATGCGTCAGCATCACGACGGCGACATCGCGGTCTATGGCGGCGTGCAGATCTTCGGGTGCGTCCACCAGGCGCAGTTGGTAGCCACGATCTAGCCATCGGCTCAGCCCCTGCGCAATATAGACGTCAGTGGGAAAATTGCTGCGTTCGGTCACAATGACCCGACGTGATGCGGTCTGCGGCTGATTGGCTTGCATTTGCAAGGCTGCGGCCAGCGCTTTGAACAGGTTGATCGAAGTTGAGTCCGTTACCACCACTTCACCCGAGTCGGCGCCTATAAGTGGCGCCAATTGGTCGCCCAGCCGCGTGGGTAGATCGAACCAGCCGGCCTTGTTCCAACTGCGGATCAGATCGGTTCCCCATTCTTGCGTAACCACTTTCTGCGCAAGGGTGAGGGCTGCCCTGGGGCGCGCACCAAGCGAATTGCCATCCAGATAAATGACGTCGTCGGGCAGGGCGAATTCGTTTTTAAGAGCGGCCAGATCATCGGCCTGATCCAGCTCAATGCAATCGTTACGGCTAAGCATAAGGCAGTCTCCCGCGCAGAGTGCTGGATTGGTTGTTGGTAGTAGGGTCCAGCGCAATGTGCCTAATATTATAGGCTTCAAGCACCTGTTCGCCGCGATTTTGCCCAATTCGGCATGTCCGAATTGTTTGGTGTGTTGCCCTGTCGCACACTGTAGTCCACACCTTGAACAGGGAGACGGTCATGGGGCATTTGTACAACCGACAACGCGGCCAGGGCATGACCGAATACATCATTGTCGTGGCTTTGGTGGCGGTTGCCGCTATTGCGGTGTATCAGCTTTTCGGCCAGGTAGTGCGTTCGCAAACGGCCGCGATGGCTAAAGAGCTGGCCGGTGAGGATGGTTCAGAGCAATCGCGCATGGCCCAGTCGGCGGCTGAATCCGCGGCGGGGCAAACGGCTGCCAAAACTTTGAAGTCGTTTACCGGAAACGCTGGGGCGAGCCAATGAACATGTCCGCAAAGCCTGTGCCGCAGACTTGCGGGCTAATTAGACCAGAGACCGCCCAGAGTGGGCAGGCTCTGGTGTTTGGCATGCTGCTCGCTGCGGCGGCGGCTCTGGTATTGATACGTTATTTCTTTGCAGGGCAGGTGGTGGCGGCCAAGGCCAGGCAGTTGCACGTACTGGATGCGACGGCCTACAGTGGTGCCCTGATTCAGGCCAGGGCGTTGAATATGCTGGCTTATATCAATCGGGCTCAAATCGGCCATCAGGTGGCGATGGCGCATTTGGTTACGCTGGGCTCTTGGGCCGCATTTGGGGGCACGCAGTCCAGGCAACTGGCCTCGGGCAATCCTCCCTCGTACTTGATAGGCCTGTTGTTTGGGCCAGAATATGGTGCCGCATATATGGCCGCTGGCTCTGCTGGCGGCACGGATGCCATGGCACGCACAGACGGCGAATTGGCGCGGGCTTACGCAGCGCACGATCGCCTGGTCCACGAGGTATTTAGTTCCGTCCAACAGGCTATAACAGACGGTGTGCCCAGTGCTCGCCAAGCAGCGATGCAGGCCGTGTTAAAGCAGAACTATCCAGATCATTCAGAATCCAGCTTCGATTTATCCATTACCGACGATACCTGGTCAGGCTATGTACGAACGTATTCGGGGCGGCAGGAATTGCGCCCTTTGATTCAAGAAATCGTAGATTTGTACACGTTTCTGGGGCCGCGCAACCATACGGCACGCAATCCCTGGGTGGTCGACGCGCGTTGCCCTATGTTGCGTCACGAATTGCGGCGTCGCGGCAATACCGAGTTTGATGTGTATGGTAGATGGCAGTCTATAGACACTCAATCTTTTCATGCCTTGCGCTCCAATCGCTGGATAGGATGTTACTTTCGCGAATATCCGATGGCCTGGGGCTGGATACCTACTGCGGCTGTCCAGAACGTTACTACTCCTCATGTTGACAACCCTCCAGACGATTTTGCCGCGCAAGATTTTTGGCGTTGGGTACGAGACGCGACTAACTGGGACATACATTCGGGCGACGCCAATCCCCTGGCCAATTCGCGCGCGGTGGTAAACAGACAGCGCTGGCTGGGTGGTGGCTTGCCTAATTATTTCGATATCGGCACAAGCACAAAAACTCCTGGCTTGCGGTTTGCTGTCGATCTGCGTTATCCAGGCCCGGAAGGTGTCGTGCTAAGCAGTCGCAGTGCAGCAGAAACATTTTTCGAACGTCCCGAGCCGCGTGCCGATGGCCGCACTGAAGCTGAGAATCTTTTTCATCCTTATTGGCAAGCCCGACTCGTCGCGCCAGGGGTGCCAGGGCCAAACTCTGCGGGCCAGCCATGACAGCGCCCTGGCCGGGTACCAGAGGTTGCCCGCAATACCAAGTGTCGAGCAAGCAACGAGGTCAGGCAGCCATCGAGGCTTTGGTTGTATTACTTGTGTTGCTGTCTTTATTTGTCGGCATTGCGTGGTTGCTGCGATTTCAAGATATGGCCCTGCAAGCCCAGCATGCCAGTCGGTACGCCGCATTCTCTTTAAGTCGTCATTTTCAACTCAGGCCTGTCGATGAGATCCGTCGTCGGTATTTTTCGGGACCGGCCCATCGGTGGACCGATCGCGGCGGGCTGAAATTGCTCGATCCCGCCCAGGTGTCTTTACAGGTGACGCGCCCAGGGGCGTTAAGCGCTGTCGCACAGGCAGGCGGAGCCGTCCCTGAAGCGGTGCTATTGCGACAAGGCTGGCAGATTGAAGATGCAGGCATTGCACAGGCCAGGGTGCTGGCAGCGCCGCGAAAGCCCGAACGGCATCCGCTGCGAAAGTCGGATGGCCTGAAGGTGGGTATGAACCAGTTCGATTCCTGGTATCCGGTTTTGGCGCGCCATACGGCCATTCTTATTGACGCCGGCCACGCTTCCGGCGATCAAGATACGCAACGTCGTGTGGCGCAATCGGGGTTTGGTTGGGGTGATAACGTCGCCGGTTCTTCTAGGCTTGGACGTCAGGTTCAGACGGCCGTACAGAGGTTGGATCAGCCCTGGAATCGTCCCGAACCTGAATTCGATTGGTTAAGCCGCTGGGCAGGGTTCGTGCCCGAGCATCACCTAAATGTCAATCAGGAGGTAGGTAGTGGGTACGAGGACTAAATGTCGGAGGCGAGAAAATGGGTATGTCTGGCGGTTCGTCTGCCGAAGGCTGGCGCTTTGCCTGATGCTGACCATTGGCCTATCGAGTGCGACGGCTCGCGCCGATGGCCGGCTCTTCAATGGGTTATTACAAATTGAGGCGGCGGGGTTTGCGTGGTCCGAGCCACAAGAAGTCAAGGTGTTCGAGGTTCCTGTTTATCTACGTAGTTTTACTGCAGCAGTTCCCGTGGAGAAGGCGGCACAGATACTAGCCCGGAATACAAAGTTTTTCCATGAAACGCTGGCCTCGAGACAAAAGATAATACTCTCCGGCACTAGGCCAGATTCGCATTGGGTGGCAGAAATCAACGCTACCTCAGAAGGCGCACAAGGGCTGGTGTCGGCTCTAAGTCTAGATCCGGGTCGCCTCAACAAGGCGTTATCGCTTCGTTCTGGTTTGGAGGCAAGCTGGGTACCGCAACCTGCACGGCTGCATTTCAGCCAGATGTCTGTCGTGCACGGGCAAGTATTGCGGCAGCAAATTTATCGTGTGGGGCATCTGCGTGATGAGATGGAAACGCAGTTGCACACGCGTTTGAAAGCTCTGGGCTGGCGCGATGTGTCCACAGAAGAGTGGCCATCGGTCGGCCGCGTATGGCGCCTGGGACGTCAGCGGCTGGTGCTAGTGTCTGCCGCAGCTGCGGGCGAAAGCACTCTGTTTGTGCAACATTTTCAATAATTTCCCAAGGAGCGAACCATGCGTCTGCCCGTGTTCAATCGATCGATCGCTTTGTTGTGTGTCGCGGCGTTGGCCGGTCTGGGTGCTGCCTGGACCGCGCGCGAATATCTGCAAGAACGCGTCCGCCAGCTCGAGGCCAAGGCCAAAACGCCCATGGTGGCTCGGGTGGTAGCGGCGTACGACATGCCGTCGGGCACCCGATTGACACCCGACCATTTTGCCGTGCGCCAACTTCCCGCTTCGCTCGTCTCCAGCGATAGTCTGGCGCCCGAGCACTTCAAAGAGTTGGCTGGCAGCATCCTGGCGGCGCCCTTGCGCGCCGGAGATCCCATTCTGGCGGTACACACCGCGAAGGCTCAGGGGTCTCCGTTTTCGACACGGCTTGGCGATGGCAGGCGAGCGATCACCATTCCTGTCGATGCCATCAACTCTGTGTCGGGCCTGCTCGAACCTGGCGACCTGATTGATCTATATGTTTCGTTCGAGCATCAACGCCGGCGCATTACCGCGCCGCTCTTGCAGGGAGTCTTGGTTCTGGCAACAGGGAAAACAACTCAGATAGCCACTGAAGGCGCGATGGCCCGGGGAGGCGGCTACTCAACCGTTACGCTGGACACTTCGCCCGAAGATGCCGTAAAGCTGGTGGCCGCCCGGCAAGGGGGCACTATTACTGCATTGTTGCGCCATCCTCACGATGGGCGCTCAGATCAAAAGGCGGTGCGTGGGGATCTTGCGAGCTTACTGGGGGTCAATGACAAGCCAACGCCCGCCCTTTCCGCCAAGATTCCAGTCATTTACGGCAATCAGGCTGCTCGCGTATTACCTGGTTTGCGTCCGCGCGCCCGAGATCCGGGACCAGCCAACGGCGTTTTCGATCTGCCTTACACACCTGAACTGGTCAGTGCCTGGATGAATAGCAGGGGTCTGTCCGAATCTGATGGCGCTTCGCTTGCAGCGGGGCTGCCATGAAAGGTCGACCCAGTACTTTCAGGCATTACGGTTTGGATGTGTTGACTATGCACACCGAACTCATGGGGTTCTCGCTGCTATGGGCGTTCTGCGCGGCACTTATGGTCGTTTCGCCTCCTGCTTTTGCTCGCGCTGACAGCCTGTTCAATATGCAGGTGGGCGAGGTCAAAGTGTTGTCCGTGCCCGAGGTGGCTCGTGTAGCGGTGGGCGACGGCCATGTGCTCAGCGCCGTCACAACAGAAGAAAAAGAGGTGATCGTATTCGCACGCCACGAGGGGTCGACAACGCTGCAGGTATGGTCCGCTGGCGGCCAGCGGTATCGCTATCAAATTGACGTCGCCCCCGAAGGGGCGCGGCAGACCCAAAAAGAGCTGCGCAGCATGCTCGAGCGGATTCCCAACGCACGCGTATCGGTGGTCGGAGACAAGCTGGTGGTGGAGGGCGATGATCTTTCCGATACGGATCGTGAGCGTGTTGCAGCGCTTGGAAAGCGTTATCCACAAATGCTCGACTTCACCAGCCAAGTAGGCTGGGATCGCATGGTGCTGCTCGACGTTCAGGTGGTAGAGGTACCGCGCACGCATCTGCGAGAATTGGGGGTGCGCTGGAATACAAGCAGCGATGGAGGCATGAATGCTGGCATGGCCTGGGATGGCGGCTCCGGGAAGTTCAATACCCGGCCCGGCGAGTCCTTGCTCGATCTGCCGTTTCCAGCCAGGGCGGCGGCTGGATATTTCGGCATCAATGCTGTTTTGTCGGCGCAAATCAAGGCGTTGGCGCAAACAGGTTCTGCCGTGGTCCTGGCGCAACCCCAGTTGCTTGCACGTAGTGGCGCCACGGCCGAATTTCTGGCGGGCGGCGAGGTGCCGTACTCGACGGTCGACGCCAATGGGAAGAGCAATACCGTGTTCAAGCCCTACGGGGTGTCCTTGCGGATTACGCCGCAGATAGAGCGCAATGGGGCGGTGCGCTCGCGTATAGAGGTCGAGGTCAGCTCGGTTGATCTATCCATATCGGTTCCCAACGGCCCCTCGTTGAAAACGCGGCGCGCCTCTACCGAGTTCAATGTGCGTTCGGGGCAGACTCTGGTGCTCGCAGGCTTTTTATCGCGAGAGGAGGCTCGTAATACCGATAAAGTACCGGGTTTTGGCGATATTCCCATCGTGGGTGCACTGTTCAAGTCCAGACGCTTTCAACACAACGAAACCGAGCTGGCGATATTCGTTACGCCAGTCGTGGTGTCGCCCGATCATCCCGATTTGGCACGTCGGGTGGCTCAGGGCCGAGCCATTGTTGATCGCGCGTTTCCCGATGCGGAACTGATCAATACGCCAGTCCATGCGATGCAGGCGCTACCGCAAACCTTAAATACGCTGCAGGAAGGTTGGGATCCTTATCGCGGAGCGGGCACGCAATGGGACGCTCGCGTCTCCGATTCTGTGCCTGCCCGTAATGAGCCAGGCCAGACAGTCGCGCCACGCAGAGGCGTCAATGAACATGCTTTTCGGGAGTAGATCATGCTGGATATAGAACTGCGGTTCGAAGACGGCTCGTCCCAGGCCAGACGGTTGAT
>JBDTLC010000194.1:0-7116 GCA_039935015.1 Paralcaligenes sp.
TCATCAATCGAAAGAGTGCGCCGGGTTGTGAGTAGTAATCTTCGTCGACGCGGTGGTTCCAGTGGTCGGCCGCTCCTTCAAGCGCCAGCGGTGGTTCACGGAAATCGGGTTGCTCTTGCCATTCGCCCTGGGTGTTGGGCTCGTTGCCGGTGATTCGGCCGTAATTGCCGTCAACTCGCATGGCTCCGTCTCGATGATAGCTATGGAAGGGACATTGAGGTGCGTTGACTGGAATTTGATGAAGATTGACCCCCAAACGGTAGCGTTGGGCGTCGCCATAAGAGAAGAGCCGTGCCTGCAGCATTTTGTCGGGCGAGAAGCTGATGCCGGGCACGACGCTGGCGGGGTTGAACGCCGCTTGTTCAATATCGGCGAAGAAGTTTTCGGGATTGCGATTCAGCTCTAGAACGCCTACCTCAATAAGCGGATAGTCTTTATGTGGCCAGACCTTGGTCAAGTCGAAAGGGTTGATGTGATACGTGCCCGCTTCTTTTTCCGGCATGATCTGAACGTAGAGCGTCCAGCGCGGAAAATCTTTCTTCTCTATGCTTTCAAAAAGATCTCGCTGCGAACTTTCGCGGTCGCGCCCCACCAGTTCCGCAGCTTGTGCATCGCTTAGGTTTTCGATGCCTTGCTGCGTCTTGAAAGTGAACTTGACCCAGTGACGTTCGTTCTTTGCGTTCAGGAAGCTGAAGGTGTGGCTGCCAAACAGGTGTATGTGGCGAAATCCTCGGGGAATTCCGCGATCGCTCATGATGATGGTGATTTGGTGCAAGGCTTCGGGCAGCCCAGTCCAGAACTCCCAGTTGTTCTGGGCGCTACGCAGGCCGGTTCGGGGGTCGCGTTTGACGGCATGGTTCAGGTCGGGAAATTTGAGCGGGTCGCGCATGAAGAAGACCGGCGTATTATTGCCCACCAGATCCCAGTTGCCTTCGTCGGTGTAGAACTTCATGGCCACGCCACGGATGTCGCGTTCGGCATCTGCAGCTCCGCGTTCGCCTGCTACGGTGGAAAAGCGTATCAGCATCGGAGTTTCTTTTCCGATCGCCGAAAAAACCTTGGCTTTCGTGTATTGGCTAATGTCGTGCGTGACCTTGAAGGTACCAAAAGCCCCCGCACCCTTTGCGTGCATGCGTCGCTCGGGGATGACTTCGCGGTCAAAATGAGCCAGCTTTTCAAGTAGCCAAACGTCTTGCAATAGAGCTGGCCCGCGTGGACCGGCAGTCTGGATATTCTGATTGTCGGGAACGGGAGCACCAGCGGCGGTAGTCAGCTTTTTCATGGGGCGTATCTCCTTGGAGTCTCAAGCGGGTAAGAATGAAAACACGATAGGCTCGCGCACCGAGTAAGGTTACCCGGTAACGATGCGGTGGTAAAGGCAGTGAGGCCCGTTGCCGTTTTACTTGCTGCGCGCGTCAGCCTCGCCCGATGAAGGGCATTTTTGTGGCCATGATCGTCATGAACTGCACGTTGGCGTCAAGCGGCAGGCTGGCCATATACACCACGGCGCGTGCGACGTTCTGCACGTCCATGGTGGGTTCCGCCGCCATCGAGCCGTTGGCCTGTAAGACGCCTGTGCTCATTTTTTCAGTGAGCGCGGTGGTGGCGTTACCAATGTCGATTTGGCCGCAGGCGATATTGTATTGCCGCCCATCGAGCGAGGTGGTTTTGGTCAGCCCGGTGATGGCATGTTTGGTTGCTGTGTAGGACACGGTCCGTGGCCGCGGGCAATGAGCCGAGAGCGAACCGTTGTTGATGATGCGCCCACCTTGGGGCTGCTGGCTTTTCATTAATCGGAAGGCTCCCTGCGTGCAAAGGAATGTGCCGGTCAGATTGATGTCGACGGCCGCCTTCCATTGTTCGACGCTCAGGTCTTCCAGCGAGACTTGGGGTGCGAAAATACCTGCATTGTTAAAGAGCAGGTCAAGTCGCCCGAACGTTTCGCGGGTTTTGGCGAACAAGGCATTGACCGAGTCGGGGTCGCTGACGTCAGTGCTGACAACGAGAGAGTTCGCGCCGAACGCTTGTCCTTCCTGCGCCGTTGCTTCGAGCGGTGCGGCACGGCGTCCGGCCAGCACAACCGCGTAGCCGTCTTGCATCAGGGCCAGGGCGACGCATTTGCCTATTCCCGATCCGGCGCCGGTGACCAGTGCCACTTTTGTTGAAATATTCATTTCTTTTTTCCTTTTCCTGCGGTGGTGCGCGGGCGTGCGCGTGTCAGGCTGGAACTTAGGCGCTTGTAGGCGATACCCATGTGGGCCTGCATAGCGGAACGCGCCAGTTCGGGATCTTTGGCGCGCAGCGCCTTAAGAACTTCATGGTGTTCGGCAATGGCCTGAGACCAGACGTCGGCGGTTTCGAAATGGCTGTGTAACTGATCGAACAACGGGCCAAGACGGAAGTCGAAAAGCCTCTGAACTACATTGACCAGAACGCTGTTGCCAGTTGCTTCGGCGATACGCACGTGGAAAACCCGATCGGCCTCGATGGGAGTGACGCCTGCCTGGGCGTCGGCCGCCATCATGTCAAGCGCTTGGGCAATGGCGTCGAAATGCGGTTTACGCCCGACCCTGGCAGCGGTGGCCGCGACCTCGCCTTCGAGCAAGGCCCGGGCACGTATCAGTTCGAGCGGGCCCTCTTCGAGTGAAAGGTCGAGTTCTCGTCTTGATGCCGACGGTGGCTCACAAACATATATGCCCGACCCCATGTGAACTTCGATATAGCCTTGTACTTCAAGCGCAATCAGCGCCTCGCGCAATGAGGGCCGGCTTACGCCCAATTGCACGGAAAGGTCACGTTCTGCCGGGAGGCGCGACCCAACGGGAAATTCGCCCGCCAGAATAAGAGACCGCAACTGGTCACTGATCTGACGATAAAGTCTATGCGTTTCGATGGCTTTAATGGGCATGCTCGCCTTGCTTGCGGGTTTCTCGGGATTATAGATGGGTGTCGAGCGCGGCTGGAAATTCAATACCGTAGAATTTGGCACAATCGCGTAGCGCGGGAGGGATGCTGGGATGCAGCGCCACGCCATCGCGTAGTTGCTCGTGTTTGCGAGCGGTGCCGCGATCGCCAGGCATGCGCACGGCATCGAAGCCGGGTGCTGCTGGATTAGACCGGCAGGCATTTGCCAGCCAATCTGTTTGGCGCGTGAAGTTGGCGCGGCCGCCAAACGCCTCTGGGTCGTACAGCGACAGGAACACCGTGGCGCCCCATCCTTCGGCCGGATCGGCACGGCCATGGCCCGCCAGTCCGCCGGTTAGGGCTTCGATCAGCAAGGCCAAACCAAAGCCCTTGTGTCCGGACGCAACTCCGCCCAAGGGCATGATAGTGCCGGGCGGGGTGCTGGACAGGACGCCCGGGTCGCGGCTGGGTTGGCCGTTGGCATCGAGCATGCATTCTTGGTCGAACGACTGACCTGCCTTTTGCAGGCGTGCGCACAAGCCATTGGTCACAATAGAGGATGAGATATCGATCAGGAAGGGCGTATTTGTAGCTGGAATGCCGGCCGCAATGGGGTTCGGCGTAAAGACGGCTTGCGTGCCCCCATAGGGCGCGACGCTGGCGACGGCTGGGTCGGAGCTGGCCAATAGCATGACCAGGCCGCGCTCGGTGGCGCGCAGCAGGTAGGCGGCCAGGCAGGCGATGTGGTGGCTGCGACGGATGACCAGCGTCGCGCAGCCGAACTGGCGTGCGCGCGGTTCCAGTGCATCCATGCCTTGCCTGACCAACCAGGGGCCGGGTAACCGATGGCCATCCCAGCAAAGCGCCGCGCCGCGGTCGGATACGACTTCTGGTTGGCCGGACTTGGCCATTGAGCCATTGCGGATCTCTTGAAGGTAGGGCGCAAGTAGGGCCAACCCGTGTGTGTCATGGCCTAGCAGGTCTCCTTCGACCAGGGTATCGGCAACGACTTGCGCAGGAGCCTTTGCCATGCCTGCGGCCGTCAGGAGATCGGTGGCGAACTGACGCATTGACTCGGCAGAAAAACGCGGGGTGGCCATTAGTAAGTAGCCCGTCCGCCCGAAGCATCAAACACGCCGCCGGTAGTAAAGGAACATTCTTCGGAACAAAGCCAGGACACGAGCGACGCGATTTCGGCGGTTGTGCCAAAACGGTTCATGGGAATTTTAGAGAGCATGTAGTCAATATGTTGCTGGTTCATTTGCGAAAACATGCCCGTGTGCACGGCGGCTGGCGTGACGCAATTGACGGTGATGCCGGCTTGCGCCAGTTCTTTGCCCAGTGATTTGGTCAACGCAATGACACCGGCTTTGGACGCGCTGTAGGCGGACGCGTTCGGGTTACCTTCTTTGCCAGCGATCGATGCAATGTTGACGATACGCCCGTAACCGTTGGTCTGCATTTGCGGGGCAATAGCACGGCTGCACAAAAATGGGCCGCGCAGGTTGATGTTTATGACGCGATCCCATTCGGCGACCGGATAATCGCATACCGTGGTGTTTGGTCCCGTAATGCCGGCGCTGGTAACTAGAATGTCGATGCGGTCAATGGCTTGTAAAGTAGAGGCGGTCGCGCGCGCCACCTCGTCTTCGCTGGCGACGTCAAGCCTTTCTGTGTGAACCTGTTTGGGATCAAGCGACGCGCGCGCCTGGTCTAGCGCCTTGGCGTCGCGATCCCAAAGGGCGACGGTTGCGCCGCCCGCAAGCAGACGCTGCACGATAGCCAGCCCGATCCCCGCCGCGCCGCCCGTCACAACGGCGTGACGCCCTGAAAAATCGTAATAATTCGCTTGTGCCACGGGCATTCCTTATTTTGGCGGCGCTTGCACGTCGCAGTGGGCGAATTGGCCTTACCAATTGATGGTGACAGATTTCCATATCTCAGTGGGCTTGTCAAGAAAAAGGAAGCCCGAATTTGGTAATACCACTTTACCTATATTTGTTTGTGTAATAGACTGAAGTCCAAATTGGAACTCGGGGTGCGACGCGTTAGCAACCGCCAGCAGGAACCGCAGATCTGGAGGCTTCGTGGCACAGGAAATTGCAATACCGATCGATGAAATTGGCCGGCTGGATCAGGCACCGGCCGTCATACGCCTGAATCAAAACGATGATGTGTTAATTGCGACCCGAGACATCAAGCCGGGTACGGCCATCGCGGCCGAAAACATCACCTCGTCCGAGGCTATTCCGGCTGGCCATAAAATGGCGGCGCATGCGATTTCTTCAGGTGATGCCATACGTCGATATAACCAGATCATCGGTTTCGCCAGTGGTGATATTGCTGCAGGGCAGCATATCCATCTTCACAATATGACCATGCACGATTTTGCGCGCGATTACGCCTTTTGCGCCGACGTCAAACCTGTACGTAAACCCGCCACGGCCTTGACCTTCAATGGGTTTGTACGCCCAGACGGGCGCGTGGCCACGCGCAATTACATCGGTATTATCAGCAGCGTTAATTGTTCGGCTCGCGTCTGTCGGCAGGTTGCAGACGCGTTTCGCGACGACGCTCTGGGCGCGTTTCCAAATGTCGACGGTGTGGTGCCCATTACCCACAAAACCGGTTGCGGCATGGCCTCTAAGGGCGAAGGCATCGACTTGCTGCGGCGCGTGATTGCTGGGTATATCCGTCATCCGAATTTTGCCGGAGTTCTGTTTGTAGGGCTGGGGTGCGAATCCAACCAGATATCGTCCTTGTTGGCGGCCGAACACCTGACCGAGTCCGACCGTTTGCGAACATTGACCATTCAAGATACGGGCGGCTCGCGTAAAACCATTGAGCGTGGCATCGAGATCGTGCGCGAGATGCTCGCCGTTGCCAATCTCGATGAACGCCAGCCGCTGCCCATCAGCCATATAACCGTGGGTCTGCAGTGTGGTGGGTCTGACGGTTACTCGGGCATTACTGCCAATCCAGCATTGGGTGCCGCGATGGATATGCTGATTGAACATGGCGGCACAGCTATTCTTAGCGAAACACCTGAAATATACGGCGCCGAGCACCTTCTGACGCGCCGGGCGGTCACGCGCGCAGTGGGCGAAAAACTGGTCGAACGAATTCACTGGTGGGAGAAATACACCGAACGACTGGGCGGCGAAATGAATAACAACCCATCCCCGGGCAATAAGGCTGGTGGCCTGACAACGATTCTGGAAAAGTCCCTGGGCGCGGTCGCCAAGGCGGGTACCGGCAATCTGTCCGACGTCGTCGAATACGCCCAAACGGTGACGGCCCATGGCTTGGTGTTTATGGATACCCCGGGTTACGACCCCGTATCGGCAACCGGCCAGGTGGCGGGCGGCGCCAACGTGATCTGTTTTACCACCGGCCGTGGCTCGGTCTATGGATGCAAGCCTTCGCCCTCACTGAAGCTGGCAACCAATTCAACGATGTATCGGCGCATGAGTGAAGACATGGATATCAATTGCGGCGAAATTCTCGACGGCACTCATACGGTGCATCAAGTAGGCGAGCAAATCTTCCGGCGCATTATTGAAGTGGCATCGGGCGATCGTACTAAAAGCGAACTGCAGGGGTTTGGCGAAGACGAGTTTGCACCCTGGATCCTTGGTCCGACCATGTAGTTACACGGCGACACATAATCATAAAAGCATAAGCGGTAAAGGAGACAGCAATGAGCGACAAAGAAAAGCCTTTGCGTCGCAGCCAGGCCTGGTTCGGACGGCTTGACCGTGATGGATTCATCTACCGTTCGTGGATGAAGAATAGGGGTATACCGCATGATCAGTTCGATGGCCGTCCGGTTATCGGCATTTGCAATACCTTTTCGGAACTCACGCCGTGCAATTCGCATTTCCGAATTTTGGCCGAGCAGGTCAAGATCGGGGTTTGGGAGTCTGGCGGCTTTCCTCTCGAGTTTCCGGTCATGTCGCTTGGCGAGACACTGTTGCGGCCTACGGCCATGCTGTTTCGCAATTTGGCCAGCATGGATGTCGAGGAATCCATACGCGGCAATCCTTTAGACGGAGTTGTACTGTTGATGGGCTGCGACAAAACGACGCCTTCGCTGATGATGGGGGCGGCATCCTGCGATCTGCCCACTATCGGCGTGTCCGGCGGCCCCATGCTCAGCGGCAAGTTTCGAGGGCGTGAATTGGGTTCGGGCACCGATGTCTGGAAGATGTC
>JBDTLC010000195.1:0-16653 GCA_039935015.1 Paralcaligenes sp.
GGCACCACTGTAGAAATAGCGTGCTTGTATACCATCTGGGTAACCGTGTTACGCAACAGAACAACATACTGGTCAAAAGACTCTACCTGCCCCTGCAGCTTGATTCCATTAACTAGATAAATAGACACGGGCACGTGATCCTTGCGTAATGCGTTCAGGAATGGATCTTGTAGTGTTTGCCCTTTATTGCTCATTGGCGAGGCTCCGATTGTGTTGTTATTTAAACGAAAGCTGAAGGTGCTACTTTACAGGGTTTTCCCGCAAGACGCCATTCGGTATAGGCGATGAAAGCCAAATACTTCAACCGCCACGCCTGGACGCATCAAGAATTTCAGCCAGGACATCACATAGACGCTCGCAATCGCTTGAAGTTCCCACAGTAATACGCAAAAACTGCTCAATACGACCCAGTCTGAAGTGGCGGACCAAAATAGCGCGCTCACGCAAAGCCGAATGAAGGTCGGCCGCAGAATGGCCCGGGTGGCGGGCAAAAACAAAATTAGTGAGCGATGGCAAAACCTGAAAGCCCAACGTTAGCAAACGTTCGGACAGTTGCTCGCGGGCTTCTATCACGGCGCGGCACATTTGACCGAAATAAGCCGTATCTTGAATAGCCGCCAGCGCTGCGGCCTGGGCGATGCTATCGAGAGGATAAGAATTGAAGCTGTCCTTGATGCGCAGCAAGCCTTCCACAATCTGCGCACTAGCCAGCGCGTAGCCCACACGCAAGCCCGCTAGAGCGCGTGATTTGGACAAGGTGTGCACCACAACCAGATTATCGTAGCGGCTCAGCAGCGGTACGGCTGATTGTGCGCCAAAATCTACATAGGCTTCGTCAACCACCACGGCCGAATCTGGATTGGCGGCAAGAATTTCCTCGACTTCGGCCAACGTCAGCGCAATTCCCGTTGGCGCATTCGGGTTGGCAAAAATAATGCCAGCCGGCGCCACGGCGCGCGAGGCCGTGTAATCGGTGACCCGGATCGAAAAATCGTCAGCCACCGGAATGAATTCGTGGGGAATCTGATAAAAACGACAATACACCGGATAAAAGCTATAGCCCACGTCAGGCATCAGCAATACGCGGCCTGCTTTTCTGAACAAACCATTAAACACATGTGCCAGAACCTCATCGGAACCATTGCCAAGAAAAACCTGATCCGCCCCGACGCCGTGCAAGCCGGCAATCGCCTCGCGCAGAGCCGCAGCCCCGAAATCTGGATAAAAACGCAAATGATCAGTCGCGGCCGCCTTGATCGCCTCAAGCACACGCGGCGATGGCCCATAAGGATGCTCGTTGGTATTGAGTTTGAGCAGATTGGGCAGATTTAACTGCTCCCCGGGCGCATACGGCGCCAGGTTGGCGACCTGATCACTCCAGAAACGGTTCACTTACGACCCCTGCACGTATGGATTGTGAGAAGATTTGAATTCGATGCGCAATGGCGTGCCCGCCAGCTTGAACGCGGCGCGAAACCGGGACTCGAGGTAGCGTCTGTACGGATCGGCAATAGCATCCAGCGCATTGCCATGAATAACAATCAGCGGCGGATTCTGGCCACCCTGATGCGCATAACGCATCTTGGGGCGGAAGATCCCCTTGCGCGGAGGCGGCTGCTGCTCGACCGCAGCCAGAAGCTCGCGCGTGAGCTTGGGCGTAGAGAGCTTGGCAAACGCCGCAGCATGCGCCGCATTCACCGACTTGATCAGGGCATTGACGCCCTGTCCTTTGAGGGCCGACACCGTATGCATCGTGGCAAACGACAAGAACCTTAACTTGCGCTCGAACTCGCGTTGTATGCGCTCGCGCTGCTCGCTGTCGAGACCATCCCATTTATTGATGGCCACCACTAAGGCCCGCCCCGTCTCGAGCACAAAGCCGGCGATGTGCGCGTCTTGATCTGAAATTTCAGTTTGAGCGTCGAGCATAAGTAACACGACATTACAGGCTTCAATCGCCTGCAAGGTTTTGATGACCGAAAACTTTTCGACCGCTTCAAACACTTTGCCCCGACGGCGCAAGCCCGCCGTATCGATCAGCGTATAGCCGACCCCGCCACGCTCGAAGTCTATTTCAATAGCATCGCGCGTGGTGCCGGGCAAATTAAATGCGATAACTCGCTCTTCGCCCAGCAAGGTGTTGATAAGCGTCGATTTGCCTACATTGGGGCGCCCCACAATCGCAAGCTTGATGCGATGGTTAACGGGTTCATCAGAGGCTTCAGAGTTATCGGAGACGGTAGATTCTCCGGACTGTACCCGATGCGTCGCCTCGTCCAGATCGAGCTCTTGCGCTGAGTGCGCGACGGGCGCAGTTTGAGCCGCACCATCTAGATATGACAAGGCCCGTTCGATCAGATCACCCACGCCATCGCCATGCGAGGCGGAAATTGCGTAGGGCTCGCCCAGGCCCAGTTCATGAAATTCGGCTGTCGCCGACCCAAAGCGCATACCCTCAGCCTTGTTGACCGCCAGAAAAACCCGCTGGCTGGTGCGGCGTAACAGACGCGCAATTTCATGGTCGTGGGCGTTGACCCCGGCGCGCGCATCAACCAAGAAAATCACCACATCGGACTCGGCAATGGCTTGCTGCGTCTGGCGCGCCATTTCGAGCAGGATGCCATCCTTGGCAACCGGCTCGAAGCCCCCAGTGTCGACCGCTATAAAAGGATGGTCGCCCATCCGCCCTTCACCGTAATGACGATCGCGCGTCAAGCCGGAAAAATCAGCCACCAACGCCGCTCGCGACCGCGTGAGGCGATTAAACAGCGTGGATTTGCCGACATTGGCGCGGCCCACCAGCGCTACGACCGGCTTGAGCGCAAATTGACTCAATTCACACCAACCAAGACCAGATTGCCGCTAGTCGTTTGCACCAGGACACCGCGGTTGGTCGCTACGAGAGGCGAAACAATGGGATCGCTACCGATCTGGATACGTCCCAATAAATGGCCATCGGTACGCGACAGGAAATGCACGTAGCCCTGATAATCACCCAGGGCCAGCGCCTGCGGCGTCACCGCCGGCGACGACAACTGCCGATAGCGCAGCCCAGCCTGTTTCCAGATCTGATGCCCGTCGGCCATACTAAAGGCAAACACCTCGCTGCTATCATTGGCGGCATAGGCATGCTCCGAATCTGTTGTCATGCCGGTCGAGCTCGAAAACCGCTGCTCCCAGACAGGACGTCCACCCTGGGAGGCGTCAAAGCATTTCATGCTGCCCTGATACGCGACGCCACAAAGAAGCGACCCCTGAGTTTGCGGCGCACCGACGACATCACTGATGCGATCCAGATCGCTTGCGCCATTCGGGACAGAAATAGTTGCCTCCCACTGAACGTGACCATTACGGGCGTTAATCGCCAGGATCTTGCCATTTGGCATTCCGGCGATGAGCAGGCCATCGACGATAATCATGCGTATGCTGGTTTTGAGCGCCAGAGCCGGGCCTGGACGCTGAAGGTTCCACAGAAGCTCGCCCGTATTCTCGTCGAAGGCCTGCAGGCGATAATCGCTGCTGCGAACCGCCACAATTCCCGCACCCACCACAGGCGGAATATCGACCTGGCTAGTGGCACGCTCACGCCATTTTTCTTTGCCCTGGCTGTCGAACGCGATGACCGATCCGTCGGCCGCAGCCACGGCCGTTACCTGGCCATCAGACCCCACACCCGCTGTCAGGCTGGTTTTGGCGTTACCTTGCCACTGAACCCGACCCGAGGCGAGATCGAGTCGAGTCACCGCGCCATTGGCCGCGGCCGCGTAAACCGAATCGCCCACCACCATGGGCGCAAAGCCGTAACCTCCTCCGCTGCCCAAAGCCGTCGTCCAGACAACGTGGGCGGAAACACCGGCCGCATACTCGGTGAGCGGTGCCGGATCGTAGCGCGCGTCTTTATTTGAAAATAGAGAACAGCCAGCCAGAAAGGCCACACCGAGCATAAGTACCGAGCAGCGCCACACGCGGCTAACAGAGAAAGACGACATAACGTTAAGCTCCACCCAAGGCATCTATTTTCAACTGAATGATTTGCGCAACCGGATCGGTGCCCAAACTCTTGTGTGCAGCCTCCCAGGCCGCCTTCGCTTCCGCCTTCTTTCCCTGAGCTGCCAGAATATCGCCGCGACGGTCGGCAAACAGGCCGACAAAGGAAGCCGGAGGATCCTTCACCAACGCCAGGGCCGGCTCATACTGTTTTTGTTCAAGCAATATACCCGCCAAACGTAATTTCGCCAAAGGCACCAAAGCGACGTCCGGACTATTCTTAATCAGCCACTCTAATTGCGTGCGTGCGCCATCCAGGTCGTGGCGCGTCTGCAAGGCATCTGCCGCCACTAGCACGCCGCGCGAGGTATAACCGGTTTTGGGGAACTCGGAGCGCAAGGTCGCACTAGCCGCCTTGATGCGTACGACGGCGTCGCTGCCCTGCTCTCCAGTGGCTGTCTCGAGAGCCTCGAAGTAGCTCATGGCCTGGGCTGCCTGATGCCCCTGGTACCACTGCCAACCGCGCCAACCCAAAACCGCCGCCACCGCGACAAACAACAACGCAGCACACAAAGTGCCATAGCGATCCCACCAGGCGCGCAACGCATCCAGCTTTTCCTGTTCCTCTAAATCGTATGCCATGCCTTAAACCTTTAATTTCAATTCAGTAACCAGATTCTCAAGCGGTATCTTCTCTTGTTGCGCCCGCGTCTCCAGCGATTGGGCTCTAAGCCATTTAACACTCGCCGTGTGCGAGCTTAGCTCGTCGGCGCCCAGAATAACCGCAACCACAGCCCCACTGGCATCGGCTCGCTTGAATTGCGACTTGAAGCTGCCCGAGCCCGCGTGCACAATGACGCGCAGACCCTCGTCACGGAGCTGCTCGGCGACAAGACAAGCCTGCCGCTGGGCGTCGTCGGACTGATGAATCATGTACACCTGGCATTCGGCCTGCGCCGTCAATTCGCCGGCCTGATCGCATAAATCGAGCAGCCGCTCCATGCCGATCGCAAAGCCTACCGCCGGCGCCGACTTGCCTCCCAGCAAATCGATCAGGCCATCGTAGCGGCCCCCGCCACATACCGTGCCCTGGGCGCCCAAACGATCGGTAACCCACTCGAAAACCGTCAGATTGTAATAGTCCAGGCCGCGAACCAGACGGGGGTTCATGCGGTAGGCAATGCCCGCGTCGTCGAGCCGATGACAAACACCGTCGAAATGCGCCCGTGATTCGACACCCAGGAAATCAAACAAAGGCGGCGCATTATTGGCCATGTCTTGCATGGCCGGATTCTTGCTGTCCAGAACTCGTAAAGGATTGGTGTACATCCGGCGCAAGGCCTCTTCATCCAATACGTCTCGATGCTGCTCAAGATACTGTATTAGAGCGCTGCGATGAGCGGCACGCTCGTCGGTCTGACCCAGGGAGTTAAGCTCAAGACGGATATCGGGCAACCCCAAAATTGCCCACAAGCGGTTCAACATTACGATCAGCTCGGCGTCGATATCGGGGCCGCCAAACCCCAGTGCCTCGACATCAATCTGATGAAACTGACGGTACCGGCCACGCTGCGGCTTTTCACGACGAAACACGGGCCCCATGGCATACACGCGATGCGCGCGGTCATACAGCATGTTATGTTCAATGGCGGCGCGCACCATCCCTGCCGTAAACTCCGGGCGCATGGTCAACGCCTCGTCGTTAAGCGCGTCGGTAAACGAATACATTTCCTTTTCGACAATATCGGTCACTTCGCCGATCCCGCGCGCAAACAGGCGCGTATATTCGAGTATCGGCGTACGCATATTGCGATAGCCGTAACTGGCCAGCCACGTACGCACCGTTTGCTCGAGGCGCTCCCACGGGGCACTGACGTCGGGCAACACATCTTTCATGCCGGTCAGGGCGTGAACCTTTTGAAACGACTGCGTCATAAACTCTCTGTGATCAAATCGGGGAGGAAAGGGGAAAACGAACGCTTTCAATGTGCACCAGGCGCACCATAACGACGCTCGACGTATTGTTCGACGATGGCAGAAAACTCGCGCGCAATCGAATCTCCCTTAAGGGTTACCGTACGCACACCGTCTACAAACACTGGCGCGGCAGGCACTTCGCCCGTGCCGGGCAGACTGATGCCGATGTCCGCGTGACGGCTCTCGCCAGGGCCGTTAACCACACAACCCATGACAGCCACATTCATAGACTCGACACCGGGGTAGCGTGTCTTCCAAACGGGCATTTGCTCGCGCAGGTAAGTCTGGATATTGTCTGCCAGCTCTTGGAACAAGGTGCTGCTGGTTCGTCCGCAACCGGGGCAAGCCACGACCATAGGCGTGAACGCGCGCAAACCCATAGTTTGCAGGATCTCTTGCGCCACAACCACTTCTCGGGTGCGATCACCTCCGGGCTCCGGTGTCAGTGAAATTCGAATCGTGTCGCCGATGCCCTCTTGCAGCAAGACGGCCAGCGCCGCCGTCGACGCAACAATACCTTTGCTTCCCATGCCGGCTTCGGTCAGGCCCAGATGCAATGGGTAATCGCAACGCGAAGACAGATCGCGGTAGACCGTAATTAGATCTTGCACATGACTGACCTTGCACGACAGCACAATCGCATTGGGCGGCAAGCCAAGCTCCTGGGCACGTTCGGCGTTGCTGATGGCCGATATGACCAGCGCGTCGCGCATGACGGCCTGGGCATCGCGCGGCTCGGACTGATGGCTATTGTCATCCATCATGCGCGCCAGCAGTTCGTGATCGAGGCTGCCCCAGTTCACGCCTATGCGCACGGGCTTTTCGTTGCGGCAAGCCACTTCGATCATTTGCGCAAAATTATCGTCGCGTCTTTTGCCTCCCCCCATATTGCCGGGGTTGATACGATACTTGGACAACGTCTGGGCACATCCCGGAAACTGCGACAAGAGTTTGTGTCCGTTGTAGTGGAAGTCGCCCACCAGCGGCACATAAACGCCCATGCGGTCCAACTGCTCGCGAATGGCCGGAACCGCCTGGGCCGCCTCGGGGGTGTTGACCGTAACACGTACCAGCTCGGAGCCCGCTTGCGCCAGCGCCTTGACCTGGATCGCGGTAGCGCGCGCATCGGCCGTATCCGTATTAGTCATGGACTGCACCGCAACAGGTGCCCCACCACCAATCTGTACCGAATGCCCTTGCCAACTGACTATGGCCGCGCGGGTAGCCCGCCGGGGAGCAACGCCTACAACCGGTGGCTCTGCCGCGGTCCGACGAAATGCGTTAGTGTCTTGAATCATTTTTTCAGGGACTTGAGCCAATCGAATATTAGCCATGAGTTTGGCACCCAGCCACGTTCAATCGCATAAAAGGCGGCGACAATCAGCAAAATAAGGATAATGACGAGCCATCCCCACGGCCGATGAATGGGATCGTTCTGCAACGAAACATCCGCTGCGCCAAGCGTCGTGGGACTACTCACGGCCACGGGTCTAGCTCCGGTTGAGCCTACTTGGCTATCGAGCATCGATACCAACGCGTCCGTATTGGTGTCCAGAAAGCGGCCGTAATTCCTGACCATGCCGCGTAACGACACCCCCGTGGGCAGGATATCCCATTGCTCGGCCTCAATGGCCTCGATTTGGCGGCCAGAATATTTCAGACGAGCCGAAACTTCACCGAGGGAAAGTTCCTTCGCCTCGCGTAAAGCCTTAAGCGTAGCACCCAGGCCCATAGGCGCGACTGCAACCGGGTCCGACTCGGCTTCGTTACGTAAGGGTTGAATCATGTTCATTCCTCTGTGATGGCGATGGTCGCGCGGTGCGGCAAACGTTCGTTAATACGCGTGCGATCCTTGACGTCTCCGGCCAACTGCCCGCATGCTGCATCAATATCATCGCCGCGGGTCTTGCGCACGGTTGTCACTATACCGGCGTCCTGCAGGTGCTGTGCAAAAAGGCGTATGCGCGGCATGGGAGAACGCTTCAAGCCGGACTGAGCAAACGGATTGAAGGGGATCAAATTAAACTTGCAACGCACTTGTTTTGCAATAGTAATCAATTCTCTAGCCTGCTCGAGCGCATCATTGACGCCATCGAGCATGATGTATTCGAAAGTAATGAAGTCGCGTGGCGCGTGTTCCAGATAACGATTGCAAGCGGCCAGCAACTCGGCCAACGGATACTTGCGGTTCAGAGGAACCAACCGATCTCGCAAAGCGTCATTGGGCGCATGCAACGAAACGGCCAGCGCCACCGGACAATCGTGACCGAGGCGATCCATCATGGGTACGACCCCCGAGGTGGACACCGTTACTCGCCGCCGTGACAGGCCGTACGCATTATCATCGAGCATAAGGCGTAAGGCGTCTAGCACCTGATCGTAATTGAGCAAAGGTTCGCCCATGCCCATCATGACCACATTACTGATGACACGGTCCGAACCAGCAGGCTCGCCCGCGGTAGTGCGCGCGCTGGGAGCATCCGCGCCGAGCACACGTTTGGCATACCAAAGCTGGCCGATGATTTCCGCCGTTGTAAGGTTGCGATTAAATCCCTGGTAGCCCGTCGAACAAAACGGACAGGCGACCGTGCAGCCAGCCTGACTGGAAATGCATAACGTACCACGATCGTCTTCAGGGATAAACACGGTTTCGATCGCGTTATTCTTACCTACATCAAACAGCCACTTACGAGTGCCATCGCTCGAACGTTGCTCGACCGAAACAGGCGGCGCGGAAATATAACAATGCGCCGCCAACTGTTGACGGAATTCGCGTGCCAGATCTGTCATGTCGTCAAAGCTGCTTACGCCGCGCTGGTGGATCCAGCGCTGCAGTTGCCGGGCGCGAAACGGCTTACCGCCCCACTGGCCGACCAGATCGACGAGTTTGGCGTTATCTAAGCCCAAGAGATTGACGGGTTCGACGGACGACATGAGTAATTCAGCGCTAAATGGGCGAATAACGATTAACGGGTGTGAATATTGCTTTCTGGGAAGAAGAAGGCAATTTCAACTGCGGCGGTCTCAACAGCGTCGGAGCCGTGCACGGCATTGGCATCAATGCTATCGGCAAAGTCGGCGCGAATGGTGCCCGGCGCGGCTTTCTTGGGGTCGGTTGCGCCCATCAGGTCACGGTTCTTCAGAATTGCGTTCTCACCCTCCAGTACTTGGACGAACACTGGGCCCGAAATCATGAAGTCAACCAAATCTTTGTAAAATGGACGAGCTTTATGCACCGCATAGAAGCGCTCGGCATCGGCGCGTGACAGCTGTTTGAGCGTCGCAGCAATCACTTTAAGGCCGGCTTTCTCAAAGCGAGCTACGATTTGACCAATAACATTTTTGGCTACCGCATCGGGCTTGATGATGGACAAGGTGCGTTCAATCGCCATGTAATCTCCAGAATGTAAATATAAAATTGCGGCCGGGCATTGCGACCCAATTACGGCCATCTCGCAATGTGCGCGACGGCTATGGTTACGAAAAACAGTTTTTTCAATAAAAACAACAGCTTTGCCCAAGTTTTTGGGAACCAAGCATTTTAACATGCGAAATAATCGCTGCTACGCCCTAAAATTCAGGGTGAAAAATACGCACGGCGCCCCGCTAGCCCTTTATGAGAGGACAATAGCCACGCCTCGTGCTGCTTTCCTATATAGTCAAGCCTTTTGACGTACTTGCACACCTGTTGACGAAGCCACTTTCTATCATGACCACGAATTCCCCCACCCAAGACGCATCCCAACTTTCCAAAAGCTTTGAACCCGGCGAGATCGAATCGCGCTGGTATCAGAAATGGGAGCGTGGCGGCTATTTTGAAGGCGGGCAGCATGTCGCCCCCGCGCCCGGCCAGACCAGTCAGCCTTACGTCATTCAATTTCCACCACCCAACGTGACCGGTACGCTGCATATGGGCCATGCCTTTAACCAAACAGTGATGGACGGGCTGGTGCGCTATCACCGCATGCGCGGCGACGATACCGTTTTCGTTCCAGGCACCGATCATGCGGGCATTGCAACGCAAATCGTAGTCGAACGCCAACTCGACGCGCAAAAGGTATCGCGCCATGACCTGGGGCGCACACGCTTTGTTGAAAAGGTCTGGGAATGGAAGCAGAAATCGGGCAATGCCATCACCGAGCAGTTTCGCCGCCTGGGGTCTTCAGCCGACTGGCAACGCGAATATTTCACTATGGACGAAAACCTGTCGCGCGGGGTGGTGGAAACCTTTGTGCGACTCCACGAGCAAGGCCTGATCTACCGCGGTAAACGTCTGGTCAACTGGGATCCGGTTTTGGGCACCGCTGTCTCCGACCTTGAGGTTGTGAGCGAAGAAGAAGACGGCTTCATGTGGGAAATCCGCTATCCGTTAGTTGACGCTCAAGGCGAACTGACCCATCTGGTGGTCGCCACCACCCGCCCCGAAACTATGCTGGGCGATGTGGCCGTGATGGTGCATCCCGAGGACGTGCGCTACGCCCATCTGATCGGGCGCCGCGTCTTGCTGCCCTTGTGCAATCGGGAAATTCCCATCATAGGCGATGATTATGTCGATCGGGAATTTGGCACCGGTGTGGTTAAAGTCACTCCCGCGCACGACTTTAACGACTATGCGGTCGGCCAGCGCCATGGGTTGGACATGATCAGCGTTTTGACGCTCGAAGCCAAAATAAGTGATGATTGTCCCCCCGAGTATCGCGGCCTGGACCGCTTTGAAGCGCGTCGGAAGATCGTCGCCGACCTGGACGCACAAGGCCTGCTGAGCGCCGTGCGCGCGCACAAACTAATGGTGCCCCGCGGCGATAGAACCAACACCGTTATCGAGCCCTTGCTGACCGATCAATGGTTTGTTGCCATGAGCAAGCCCGCGCCCGCCGACACCCTCAACCCAGGCAAAAGCATCACCGAGGTAGCCCTCGAGGTCGTGGCCGACGGCCGCGTGCGGTTCTATCCCGAAAACTGGACTACTACCTACAGGCAATGGCTTGAAAAAATCCAGGACTGGTGCATTTCACGCCAGCTCTGGTGGGGCCATCAGATTCCGGCCTGGTATGCCGAGGATGGGCAAATTTTCGTAGCCAGAAACGAAGCAGAAGCACGCCGCAAAGCCGATGCAGCCGGCGTCAATGGCCCTCTAGTGCGTGACCCAGACGTTCTGGACACGTGGTTTTCGTCGGCCCTGGTTCCGTTTACCGATATGGGCTGGCCGGACCTCACGCCCGATCTGGCCCGCTATCTGCCCTCCAGCGTACTGGTCACAGGATTCGACATTATTTTCTTCTGGGTGGCGCGCATGGTGATGATGAGTATGCACCTGACCGGCCAAGTGCCATTTCGCGACGTGTATGTGCACGGCTTGGTGTGCGACATGGACGGCAAGAAGATGAGCAAATCCAAAGGCAACACTATCGACCCGGTGGATCTGATCGACGGCATAGGGTTGCCTGATTTGCTGATCAAACGAACCGCGGGCCTAATGAACCCCAGGCAAGCAGTCAGCATCGAAAAGAAAACCCGCAAAGACTTCCCGCAGGGCTTTCCCGCCTACGGCACCGATGCCCTGCGCTTTACGATGGCCGCCTACGCCACGCTGGGCCGCAATATCAACTTTGATCTCAAACGCTGTGAAGGCTATCGCAATTTCTGCAACAAGCTCTGGAACGCCACCCGCTTTGTCCTGATGAACACCGAAGGCCATGCTTTGAACGGCACGGATCAGGGCGAAACCTCGTTTGCCGACCGCTGGATCATCAGCCAGTTGCAACGGCTGGAGAAAGAGGTGCAGCAAGGCTTTGATGATTACCGCTTCGATAATATTGCCAACGCGCTGTATCGCTACGTGTGGGACGAATACTGCGATTGGTACGTAGAACTGGCCAAGGTGCAAATCCACACCGGGACGCCCGCCCAACAATTGGGCACACGGCGAACCTTGATACGCGTACTGGAAGTCGTGCTGCGCCTGGCGCATCCCATCATTCCCTTTATTACTGAAGAGCTCTGGCAAAAAGTGGCACTGACTGCCGGAAAGTTGCAGCCTGGTCAGGAAACCAGTATTTCGATCCAGCCCTATCCCGTCGCCCAAGCCGATCGTATCGACGAACAGGCCGAAGCACAGGTCGCCGAGCTGAAAGCCCTAGTCGAAGCAGTGAGGGCCCTGCGCGGCGAAATGAACCTATCACCGGCGCAGCGTGTGCCGTTGATCGCTTTGGGCGAGCCGTCAATGTTGACACGCAACCGCGACTATCTGGCAGCGCTGGCCAAGCTAAGCGAGGTTTCCATCGTGGCGCAATTGCCTGATTTGGGCGCTCCGGTCCAGGTAGTGGGCGCCACACAACTTATGCTGCACGTAGAGATTGATGTGATGGCCGAACGGCTGCGCCTGGGCAAGGAAATCGATCGTATCAAGGCCGAAATCGCCAAAGCGCAAGGCAAGCTGGCCAACGCCAACTTCGTCGAACGCGCCCCTGCCGCGGTCATTGAGCAAGAAAAGGCGCGTGCCGCGCAATTTACCGATACCTTGAACAAGCTCGAAGAACAGTTCCACAAACTTGCACACACCTAGCCTGTGCAATCAATATTTTTGTTGAGGAGACAGTTTTACGTACGAGCCGCTTTGGGCAACAACAAAAAACCCGCCAACACGTCGTCGTAAAGGCGCGCTGCGCTAGCCTACGCCCTGTGCCGCTTCTTTAGCCAGTCCGGCCAAGAACAATTCATCCGACTGCGACAACCGCCCTGCCAGGCGGGCTTGTGCGATCAGATCGGGGCGCCGGGTGGCGGTTAACGCCAATGACTGCCGGCGGCGCCATAAAGCAATATTGACATGGTGCCCAGAAAGCAATTCGGGCGGCACAGTTTGACCATGATAATGTTCCGGTCGCGTGTAATGAGGGCTGTCGAGCAGGCCGTCGAGGGCCACGTTAAACGAATCCTGGAGCGCAGATTCGGCGTCGTTCAAGGTACCGGGCAACAGGCGCACAACACTGTCAATGATTGCCAAGGCTGGGATCTCACCGCCCGACAAAACAAAATCACCCAGCGATACCTCTTCTGTCACGCACCGGTCAACAAAGCGCTGGTCTATGCCTTCATAGCGGCCACAAACCAGAACCGCTCCACCCATACCCAGCAGGCGCGCCGCCATAGATTGATCGAAACGTCGGCCAGTGGGGCTCATCAGAAGGACAGGTGCAGCGTCGCCGGATCCGGGCCCGGTCGCAATGGCCATGTCTGGCGTGGTCAACCTACTCGGGTCGGCTTCCACATCGACCACCCGCCGTTGCGCGAGGGCCGCCTTCACTGATTGCTCTAGGGGCTCGACCATCATAACCATGCCAGGACCGCCGCCATAGGGGCGATCATCGACGGTGCGATGAACGTCATGAGTGAAATCGCGCGGATTCCAAAGCTTCAAGGACCACAGCCCTTGATGGTGAGCGCGGCCGGTGACGCCCTGATCACGAACCACACCAAATATTTCGGGAAACAGCGACACTACGTCAAAACGCATGACCATGTCCATTTTTTTAATCAGAAATCGACAGGCCAATTGCTTTCGATACGCTTGCCCACAATATCGACTGCCTGGATATGAGCACGAACAAAAGGCACCAACACTTCCTGGGCGCGCCCGTTGGCGCCCAATAAAGGCACCAGGCTGCCGTGCTCGTCCAATACGCCGCGCTCGACACGCAACAAGGCATGGGCGCCGTTGTCGGCCACTTCAAGCACCTTGCCAATCAGTGCCGACTGACCTTGATCCTGACCAAAGAGGCGGCAGCCTATCAGGTCGACCCAGTAATATTCATCATCGGCCGAAGACGGAAATAGGCCGCGCGAAACCCAGACGGTATAACCCTTCAGGGCTTCGGCTCCGTTGCGGTCGGGCGCCAGATCAAGCTGTGCCACCACCGTAGTACCCTGCATACGGCAGTCCAGCACCTTGGCCGCCCGCGCAGATGAGGAAACGCCCGCACTCCCCAAAACGGGGGCGGGCGCTTTCAACCACCAACCGTTGGCGGCAAGCAAAACCTCGGCCTGCGTCGAATGTGGGGCGATCTTGACCCACCCCTTTATGCCGTATGCCGACACGATCCGCCCCAACTCTATAAGATCTTCGGGCGCGCCCTTGTCTTGAGTATCAGGCATAGCGTTAATCAAGCGCCAGAATATGGCACACCGTCACGCTGCCAGTTACGCAGCCACTTTGGCGGAGAAATTCTTGACTAAACGCGAAACGGCTGGTGAAACCTGTGCACCATTGTCGGCCCAGTATTTAACACGGTCTAAAGCCAGACGCAGGTTTTCCTGGCCTTCAGTGGCAACAGGGTTGTAAAACCCAACGCGTTCAATAAAACGACCGTCGCGACGATTACGCGAATCGGCTGCTACAACGTTGTAAAACGGACGCTTCTTCGAGCCGCCACGGGCTAGACGAATCACAACCATTGGTAATCCTCCATTGGTAATCCTTTGAAAATATTGCGAAAAACATGAGATTCTAGCACTTTTGCGGGAAATTACGCAAGCGAGATAGATGGGAAAGGTATCCGGCAGGGATGGCATCCACAAGGGGTGCCGCTACAGGGGCGCCGCTACTTCGCCATGGCAGCTAACGGCGGCCCAGAAAGTGCACAGTGTTGGCCTCGGATTCGACCTGCGCCAGCAGGGTATTGCCGGTTTGTTTGGCAAAGGCCTGAAAATCGCGGACCGCATGCACGTCAGTGGTGATCACCTGCAGTACTTGTCCACTCTGAAGTTGGGCCAGCGCTTTTTTGGCCCGCAAAATAGGCAAAGGGCATTTCAGGCCCGAAGCATCGACCACGAGATCGGGGTTAGGGATAGTGATAGTTTCATCCATGCTGTGCCTCGCCTAAGCGTCCATACGACCACGCACCCACGCTTCCACGCCGGACATCGCTGCCGACAGTGCTGCCGTGTTGGCTCCCCCGCCCATTGCCATATCGGGGCGTCCGCCGCCCTTGCCGCCTACTTGAGCCGCTACCGCGCCCACCAGATCGCCCGCCTTGACCTTATCGAGTAAATCGGCGGTTACGCCCGCCACCAGGCTGATTTTTCCGTCGGCCTCAGCGGCAAGCAACACAACCCCCGACTTGAGACGATCTTTAAGCTGATCGACCAAACCACGCAACGCCTTGGGATCGGTGCCATTCATATGCGCCACCAATAGCTTCGAACGCCCCGACAAAGGCACCGCCTGACTGGCCAGATCTTGACTGGTCAAAGTGGCCAGTTTGCTGCGTGCACGATCGAGATCGTGCTCGGCCGCTTTGAGCTGGCCTTGCAACAAAACGATGCGCTCGGCCAAGTCCGACGGCTGGGACTTCATCAACCCTGCCGCGTGTTGCAGCGTGGCATTAACCTGCTGCACCCAACGCAGGGCGTTATCTCCGGTCAGTGCTTCAATACGACGCACCCCGGCAGCCACTCCGCCTTCGGAAAGAATCTTGAACAAGCCGATATCGCCGGTGCGGCTCACATGCGTGCCACCACACAGCTCGCGCGAAAAACCGATGTCGAGCACCCGCACCGTATCGCCGTATTTCTCGCCAAACAAAGCCATGGCACCACCCTTGACCGCATCATCGTAGGCCATGACCTGGGAGCGGACAGCTTGGTTGGCCAAGACTTCGGCATTGACGATCTGTTCGACCTGCATAATCTGCTGTGCCGACAAGGGCGCGTCATGCGCAAAATCGAAACGGGTTTTGTCAGGATCGACCAGCGAGCCACGCTGCTGGACATGGTTGCCTAGCACCTGACGCAAAGCTTTATGCATAAGATGTGTCGCCGAGTGATTGCGCATCGTGCGCGCACGGCGCGCAGTATCTACCTGAGCATCAAGCACATCGCCCACTTTCAGCGATCCGCCCGACAAGCGACCATGATGGCCAAACACACCACTCTGGATCTTTTGCGTATCGGACACCTGAAAACAGACAGCGCCCAAAGTCAAAGTGCCCGTGTCACCCACTTGGCCGCCTGACTCCGCATAAAAAGGCGTAGCGTCGAGCACCACAATGGCCTCTTGACCATCGGCCACCGCGTCGACCGTGGTGCCGCCCACATACAAGGCAACCACCTGCCCGCGACCTTGCAGGTGTTCATAGCCATCAAATCTAGTCTGTGCACCTTGATAACGCAGGCCTTCAGTCGCTTTGAATTTTCCCGCGGCGCGGGCCTGTTCACGCTGATGCGTCATGGATTGCTCGAAACCGTCAAGATCGACCTCGACCTCGCGCTCGCGACAGATATCGGCGGTCAGATCCACCGGAAATCCATAGGTGTCGTACAGAGTGAATAGGGTTTGACCATCTAGTACGCCTTTGTCGGGAACACTTGCCAGCGCCTCGTCAAGAATCTTCATGCCGTGCTCCAGGGTTTCGCTGAAGCGCTCTTCTTCCTGCTTCAACACCTGTTCTACGCGCGCCTGGTTTTTGACAAGTTCTGGATAAGCCTGCCCCATTTGCGCGACCAGATCGGCGACCAGATGATGGAAAAAAGGTTGCGACTGGCCCAGCTTGTAGCCATGGCGCAAGGCGCGGCGCACAATACGCCGCAGCACATAACCGCGCCCTTCATTACCGGGAATAATCCCGTCGACCACCAGAAAGCTGCAGGCGCGAATATGATCGGCAATCACCTTGAGCGAATTATTGCCCAGGT
>JBDTLC010000196.1:0-8070 GCA_039935015.1 Paralcaligenes sp.
GTGGTGGCCACGTTGGGTACCAAGCAGGACGAACAGATTATCGACTCGATCATGGGTGAACACCGCGACCGTTTCATGATGCACTACAACATGCCGCCGTTTGCAACGGGTGAAACCGGCCGCTTCGGCTCGCCCAAGCGCCGCGAAATCGGCCATGGTCGCCTGGCTAAGCGCTCTTTGATTGCTCTGCTACCTGCCGCCGCCGATTTCCAATACACCATACGTGTAGTGTCCGAAATTACCGAATCCAATGGTTCTTCATCCATGGCTTCGGTGTGCGGCGGCTCGCTGGCCATGATGGACGCCGGCGTACCGGTTAAAGATCACGTGGCCGGAGTGGCGATGGGTCTTATCAAGGAAGGTGGCAAATTTGCCGTGCTAACCGACATTCTGGGCGATGAAGATCACCTGGGCGATATGGATTTCAAAGTGGCCGGTACCGTCAACGGTATCACCGCCTTGCAAATGGATATCAAAATTCAGGGCATCACCAAAGAAATTATGCAGGTGGCCCTGGCTCAGGCACGCGAAGGCCGCTTGCATATTCTGGAAAAGATGAAGGCTGCGCTGGAAGGCTCGCGCACCGAGCTGTCCGAATTTGCGCCGCGTATGTTAACCGTCAAGATTAATCCCGACAAAATCCGCGACGTGATCGGCAAAGGCGGGGCGACGATTCGTGCCCTGACCGAAGAAACTGGCACGCAAATCGATATTGGCGACGATGGCACGATTACCATCTCCAGCGCCGATCTGGACCGTGCCCGGGATGCTGAGCGCCGCATTAAAGAACTGACAGCCAACGTGGAAGTGGGTCAGGAATATGAAGGCCCGGTATTGCGCTTGCTGGATTTCGGCGCAATTGTTCAGGTTCTGCCCGGCCGCGACGGTTTGCTGCACATCTCTGAGATCGCCAACTATCGCATCGCCAATATCAACGATGTGTTGAAGGTGGGGCAGGTCGTGCGCATCAAGGTCATCGAGGCCGACGACAAGGGCCGTCTGCGCCTGTCCATAAAAGCCATCGGCGGCATCGAAGCCCAAGGCGGTCCGCAAGGCCCCGCTGTAGCGCCCGAGGCAATGGCCTAATCAACGCAATTAAGTTTTGATTGCAAAAACGGCATCTTCGGATGCCGTTTTCTTTGCTATTCGTGGTCCACTGTCTTACGATAATGGAGCCAGCCTTTTTGGTGTTTCGCCAGTCTAGCTATTCTCACTATATGGCGCGAAGCGCCCAGTAAGAGGATCCCGAATAAAGAGAAGGCCGGTTGCAACGCCAAAGTAAGCGCCATGCAGCGTGAGGTCTCCCTTGTCGACCGCCTCACGAACGGCGGGGAAGGTCATTAGGTTTTCAAGGCTGTACTCAATAACGCCCCACTCGAGCTGCTGTATCCAGCTTTGCCGGTCGCCGGTAAGTGGCCCTACACGTTCTGCTACGGGCTTTATCTGCGACATCCACTTGCCGATGAAGTCCCGTTTTGTCAATGGGGTGGCATTGTTGGCGAAAGCCGCAACGCCGCCACAACTGGCGTGACCCAGCACCACGATGTGCTTGACCTTCAGCGCATTCACGCCAAATTCGATCGCAGCGCTGGTGCCGTGAAACGATGTTTCAGCATCAGACTCGCAAGGAGGGACAATATTTGCAATATTACGTACGACAAAAATTTCGCCAGGATGTGCATTAAAGATTGTTTCTGGTGCTACGCGTGAGTCACCGCACCCGATGACCATGACTTCTGGATGCTGTCCGTTGTTAGCCAGATCTTGGTAGCGTTCTCGTTCTTCAGAGAGCCGTCCGCTGCGAAACGATGCATAGCCATCAGTTAGTCCTTTTGGAAACACTTTCACTCCTTTCGTTATTTGATGATTATCAATTTTACGCCTGTAAGCTAGAGTGACTAATGTGCAGTTGCTTGGTGCACCCAGCCGGAATCGAACCGGCACGATCAATGATCGAGAGATTTTAAGTCTCTTGCGTCTACCAATTCCGCCATGGGTGCGCGGGCAGATTATGGCATAAAACGCGAATTGGCCCAAAGACGCGTTAGAGGCCACCTCAGTGCATGGCCGCGTCAGATCGAGACCTACCGCTTATGCAAATCTGCAGGCCGACTTGTTTTGGCGGAAGCGGTGAGATTCGAACTCACGGACGGGTTGCCCCGTCGCTGGTTTTCAAGACCAGTCCATTCAACCACTCTGGCACGCTTCCGTATGGTTTGACTACGATTTCCACAAGGTTCGGCTACTGCATCGAGCCACTTTTTTGGAAAGGTCGCCAGTTTAGCCTATGTGCGAGAGTTTTGCGCAGGTGGCCCACAAGGGGCGTTAAGCATGGAATCAGGTACACAGGCGATAATGCGAAATTCTATTTGCATGCAAGGAGCCCTTATGAAAGCCGTAGAAATCCTGCAACCTGGTGGCCCTGAAGTTCTGGTGCTGGCCGATCGCCCCATGCCCGAGACCAAGCCCGGCGAAGTTTTGATTAAGGTGTCTGCAGCCGGCATCAATCGCCCCGACGTCTTTCAGCGCAAGGGCAATTATGCGCCGCCGCCGGGCGCGTCCGATTTGCCGGGCCTGGAAATTGCCGGGGAAATTGTGGGTGGCGATGCGGCCCTGGGAGGGTTCAAGCTGGGCGATCATGTGTGTGCTCTAGTGGCCGGCGGTGGTTATGCCGAGTATTGTGTAGCGCCGGTTCAGCAATGTCTGCCGATTCCGGCGGGCTTGGGCGAGGTCGAAGCGGCGGCGTTGCCCGAAACCTACTTTACGGTGTGGAGCAATGTGTTTGACCGAGGCGGGCTTACAACAGGTGAAAGCCTGCTGGTGCATGGAGGGGCCAGTGGCATTGGCACGACGGCCATTCAACTGGCTGCAGCCATGGGCCACTCCGTCTATGCCACCGTAGGAAGCGACGAACGAGCGCGTGCGGTTGAAAAGCTGGGTGCAGTCATGGGCATCAATTACCGCAACCAAGATTATGTTGAGGAAATTAAAAAGGCCACCGACGGTAAAGGGGTGGACGTCGTGCTGGACATGGTGGCAGGCGACTACATCAATCGCGACCTGAAATGTTTGGCCGATGATGGCCGCATCGTGATTATTGCCTTGCTGGGAGGCTCTAAAGCCCTTATAGATTGCGGGCAGGTGCTACGGCGGCGCCTGACAATAACCGGCTCAACTCTGCGTCCACGCCCAGTGGCTTTCAAAGCGGCCATCGCGCAATCGCTAAAGCAGCATGTTTGGCCCTTGCTTGCCGCTGGTAAAATCAAACCTATTGTGCATGCTACGTTTCCGTTAGCCCGGGCGTGCGACGCCCATGCCATGATGGAAGCGGGTGAGCAAATCGGCAAGATTGTCTTGACGGTTTAAGCTGTTTTAAAATTGGCAGCCCTTGTGGCTGGGGCTACATAAATGGCAGCCACAAGGGCTGCCGCTACAAATGCGTATCCGTCAGTCATGTAGCGCCACCCCTTGTGGGTGGCAAAATCGTGGCAAGCAAGACGGTATCTCCAAAATTAGAAAAGACTAGAATTAGGCAATTGGGGCTCCAACACGATACAATGTTGGGTTTCTCCCATTTTTTTGCCGGATTTGTATACAGCCCGGGTTTTGCACACTATGACTAGCACTCAATCTCGGTCGCGCCTCGTGATAGGCAATTGGAAAATGAATGGCAGCCTGGCGGCCAACGCCGGATTGCTGGCCGAATTGCGGGCGGGCGTGGGCAATGTGGCTGGTTGCACATTGGCTGTCTGCGTGCCGTTTCCCTACTTGGCGCAAGCCAGTGTGGCACTGGCGGGTAGCCCGATCTCCTGGGGTGCGCAAGATGTCAGCGTCCAGGCACAGGGGGCTTTTACGGGCGAAGTATCCGCCGCTATGTTGGTCGATTTCGGTTGCACTTGGGTATTGGCCGGGCATTCCGAGCGCCGTACCTTGCATGGTGAGACCGACCAGCAGGCGGCCGACAAGGCGCAGGCGGCGCTTGCTGCGGGCCTTGTGCCAGTGGTGTGCGTAGGTGAAACGCTGGCTGAACATAAAGCGGGGCAGACGCACGCTGTGATTGCGCGTCAGTTGGCGCCTGTCTTGGCACATGGGGCCGCGTCACTTGCTAAAATGGTAGTGGCTTACGAGCCAATATGGGCCATAGGCACGGGCCTTAGTGCCACGCCTGAGCAGGCCCAGGATGTGCATGCGTTTATACGCGCTAGCCTGGCCGGGGCAGGTGCGCAGCAGGTTCAGATTTTATACGGTGGTAGTGTCAAGGCGTCTAACGCCGCCAGTTTGTTTGCTATGAACGATATCGACGGCGCCCTGGTGGGCGGCGCGTCGCTTGTAGCGCAAGAATTTCTACGTATTGCGGCCGCATAGGCTTCGGAGCTTTTTTCATGCAATGGTTGTCACCTGCTTTCCAGACGATTCAAGTCATTTCCTCGATCACCATCATTGTGCTGGTTCTTCTTCAACAAGGTAAAGGCGCCGATATGGGCGCTACCTTCGGCGGTGGCTCGGCCGGTAGTTTGTTTGGTGCCACGGGTGCGGCCAATTTCCTGTCGCGCGCCACCAAATGGGCTGCAATTATTTTCTTTTCCTCTACGGCCGCCTTGGCGTATATTGCGCACCATCCCGGCTCATCGATATTAGAGGGGGGCATTATGCAAGGGTTCACGCAGGCGCCTGCGCCTGCCACCCCAGCCCCTGTCGCAACGGGGTCAGCGGTTCCGTCAGCTCCGGGTAGTAGTGCGCCAGCCACACCTACCAAAGTTGTACCTGCAGCCCCGTCGTCTACCGGCACGGCCGTGCCAGGTAGCACCGCCCCCGCGGTTGGCTCCCCTGCAGTTCCTGTCGTTCCTAACACCGCTGGGCAGTCCAAGCCTGCAACTGCCCCGGCTGGTGGCCCGACCCAGTCCAAGTAGTGACGCTTGTTAAGGTACGGCAGCCTTTGTGGCTGCCGTGACCGTCGCCAATCAAGGCGGCATCTTCCACTGCTCTACCCGTACTGTCTGCGCTTTGCCTTCTAGTTGTATTGATTTAGAAACGGAATTGCCAAAGCTCCTGTGCCCGGCCTCAAAAGCGGCAAATTTTCATGCTAGAATTCCCCTCTTTGCGGCAGGCGGCGAATTAATTGCACGTGCATTGCCAGCAAAATCAAGCCGACGTGGTGAAATTGGTAGACACGCTATCTTGAGGGGGTAGTGGCGAAAGCTGTGCGAGTTCGAGTCTCGCCGTCGGCACCAGATAAACGGTAGATCAGGATTGCGGCAGCGCCTCTATGTGTGGTGGCTCCGGGCTTGAGAGGCAGAGTTAGGTTGTGATGCAGCCCGCGTTCTATATTTAATATAGCTGCGGGCTTTTTGTTTGTGTTGTTCACTTTGGTTGTGGCGATGGAGCCCACAAGGGATGTTGCTACAATTAAATGAGCAGCTGCGTCAGAGGGGGACATCTGTACGCTGAGGAATGGCACCCACTAGGGGTGCCGCTACAAAATCGTTGGCGGCCTAGGTGGGTCCATGGATGCCAGTCAGAGCGTCGTGTAGCGCTGCATGACCCCTTTCCGGTAGCGACTGCAGGACGGCTGAACGCTTTAATTTGTACCAAAAGCCAGATGCTGAACGGTAAAAAATTCAAATAGAAACAATTAACTATTTCGCTTATCTCGAAAAAATCTAGATTTAAATAGTCGCTTTAAACGCAAAAAATGCTGTGGCTTGTAAACGACAAAAGATACAGGGTAAACCCTTATTAAATTGTAGCTAAAATGTCGTTTTGTTGTTTCAACCCCACAATTATCAGGAAAAGTTAGGCTTTTGGTCTCAGGACAATAGCCAGCGGCCCCGAATTTTGATGCAATAGCACCAACTTCCCATCGCGGAGTTAGAAAGAGTGGCAGGACGTATTAAGTGATCGCCGCTCTCGTTACTCAAATCTACGGAGATTTCTTACATGAAAAAGACTCTGCTCGCTGCTGCTCTAATTGCTGGCTTTGCCAGCGTTGCTCAAGCAGAAACATCGGTTACCCTCTACGGTATTATCGATACAGGCCTCGCATATCAACAAGTTAAAGGCACCGTTGGTGGTGTTGACGTTAAAGCCAGCCAATTTGGCTTGACCTCTGGCAATCAATCCGGCAGCCGTTGGGGCCTGAAAGGTGCTGAAGATCTGGGCAATGGCCTGCGCGCTGTATTCCAGTTGGAAAGCGGTTTTGACAGCACTACCGGTAATTCGGCACAAGGTGGCCGTTTGTTCGGTCGTCAAGCTACTATCGGTCTGGCGTCTGACGCTTGGGGTCAATTGGATTTTGGTCGTCAAACCAATATCGCCTCCAAGTACATGTACCCGATTGACCCGTTCGCGGCAGGCTGGGGTCAGGCCAACATTGGTACGTCGTTCACGTCGGCTAATACCGTGCGCCTCGACAACATGATTATGTACCAAACCCCGAATTTCTCCGGCTTCCAGTTCGGCGTGGGTTATTCGTTCAACGTTAATGGTGGCCAGTTACCTAAGCTCTCGTCCTCGACGCCTGGCTTTGATGGCTCTGATAGAAATGTCCGCGACATCACCACGGGTCTGCGTTACAACAATGGTCCCATTAGTTTGGTTGCTGCCTATGATCGCCTGAACAGAAGCAACAATCCTGCTGGTCAGCCTAACAATGTGTCCGCCTGGGAGTTGGGTGGCGCGTATGACTTCGAAGTGGTCAAGTTGTCGTTGGCCTTTGGTCAAACTCGCAACGGTTACTTTGTTCCTCAAGGCGTTATCAACCCCGCTGGCGTGACAACTTCCCCCACGTTCGGCTTTGTGAACGGGTTGAAGTTTAACTCCTACTTGGTTGGCTTGACTGCTCCCCTTGGTAATGGCTTGGTCATGGCTTCTTGGCAAATGGCTGATCCTCATGGCAGCGACGATAGCATTGGTGATCGTTCCAAACAGCAAAGCTACAGCTTGGGTTATCAGTACGCTTTGTCCAAACGCACCAACGTGTACGCGACTGCTTCGTACATGACCCATGTCTACTTCCAGAACGATCTGAAATCGACTGTTGGTATGGTTGGTATCCGTCACCAGTTCTAATCGGATGCATAGCTAGCCTATGCACCCAGGCGGCCCGGCTTGCCGGGCTGTCAGATGAACTGATATGGGCTTAGGCCTGTATAAAATGCCACCCTTCGGGGTGGTTTTTTATTGGGCGCAGAGGATGGGGTCAGGTCGGTGGGAGGCGTGGCACCCACAAGAGGTGCCGCTACAAGCGGGTTGCCGCGACGAATACGTGGCCGTTGGTGAGGTAGAGGCAGCCCTTGTGGCTGCCATAATTGTTGATAGTCGAGACGACATTTCGTATAGATGACAGGCGCAAGGCCCGTCACTACGTCGTGTCACTACATCGTCTGGCCACATCTCGTTGCCGCATGATATTTGTTCACGATTTTTTTCGGCGTCGAACATGTTGCAAAACCTGATTCGTTCAGCAGGAAGACACGCTCAAAATGCTACAATCTATAAGTTTACACATCGCGATTGGATGTATTGCATGAATCTGCAAGAGTATTTTCCGGTACTGTTATTCATTATCTTCGCCACATTGGTGGGTTTTGCCCTTATGACGGCAGGCAGGTTGATTGGGCCGAATCGGCCCGACCCCGAAAAGCTGTCTCCGTACGAATGCGGCTTTCCGGCGTTTAGCGATTCGCGCATGAAAATTGACGTGCGTTATTACCTCGTCGCCATTCTGTTTATTATGTTCGATCTAGAAATTGCGTTCCTGTTTCCGTGGGCGATTGCCAGTGGTTCGGTGGGCATGGTGGGCTTCTGGACGGTGCTGGTGTTTCTGGCGGTACTAACGGTCGGATTTATCTACGAGTGGAAGAAGGGCGCGCTTGACTGGGAATGAGGTTTTTCGCGCTATAGCGGCCAGGCGCTGCTATGTTGGGTTTCTGGCACTCACGAGTAACTAGGCAACAAAATCATGGCTATCGACGGTATTTTAAAAGAAGGTTTCATCACCACCAGCGCAGACAAGTTTCTGAACTGGGCTAAAACCGGCTCTTTGTGGCCCATGACGTTTGGTCTGGCCTG
>JBDTLC010000197.1:0-49780 GCA_039935015.1 Paralcaligenes sp.
GTTGCTGCCCGCCTGGCATCACGGCGTGCCCGTGCTGGCGTGCCGTTTCGCCAAATTCGATGCGGCGGCCGCCTACGACCTAATGTCTCGCCATGGGGTCACTCATACATTCTTGCCTCCCACCGCCTTGAAAATGCTCAGGTCAGCCGAAAACCCAGGCATGCACTGGCCCTTGAAATTGGTCTCTGTCGCCAGCGGCGGCGAATCGCTGGGACTGGAATTGATCGAATGGGGAAAGAAGACTCTGGGCCTGACCATCAATGAATTCTATGGACAGACCGAGTGCAATATGATCGTGTCGGCCTGTTCGGCGCTATTCGACCCGCTGATAGGCACCATGGGTCGTGCGGTGCCGGGGCATACCGTTGATATGGTCGATGATGACGGCCAGCCGGTGCCCAATGGAACCGAAGGCCATATCGGCGTGAGGTCACCCGACCCGGTGATGTTCCTGAATTACTGGCAAAACCCAGCGGCCACCAAGGAAAAATTTGCGGGCAACTATCTGATTACCGGCGATCGGGGAATCCGCGACGATCAGGGTTTCATACAGTTTGTAGGCCGCAATGACGACGTCATCACCAGCGCCGGCTACCGCATCGGCCCCGGACCCATCGAAGACTGCCTGCTGGGACACCCCGCCGTAAAAATGGCGGCCGTGGTCGGTGTGCCGGACAAAGACCGTACTGAGGTCGTCAAAGCTTTCATTATCCTGAACGAAGGCTATAGCGCCAGCGATTCCCTGATTCTGGAACTGCAAAACCACGTCAGGCGCAAAGCGGCGGCTCACGAGTATCCCCGCCAAATCTGCTTTGTCGACTCGCTGCCCATGACGGCCACAGGCAAGGTGATTCGCAAAGAACTGCGTCGTGCCTGACATTCAGGCGCTAGGCGCGAAACGCGTTGAAATAACTAAACGCACAGTCGAAAGCGTTTGAAACAGACAGGCTTACCGAATTGATGCAACATCGCTTCATAACATCATCTGAAGCGATCGATGAATACCAGTCGAGCAAAAATCGTGGCAAGCGCCCTGTGCCTTTTTGGGGCCTGGGGCGCAGCGCACGCGCAAGCGACGATCAGCGCCGTCGACCTGCAATTGCTGCAACGTGTCACCTTTGGCCCCACCACGCAAACACTGCAAAGCTTCGCCCGGGAGGGCCGCAGCAAATGGATCGATGATCAACTGCATTACGTAGGCGACCGCTGTTTGCCTGCCAATGTCCAGACGCGTATCAATCAGCTGGATATCGAGCACCAGAACCCTGTACAAATATGGCAAGAGCGACAAGACGCCCTGAAAGCCGCACGTACCAGTGGCCAGGTAGACGCAGTGAAAGCGACACGGCGGCAATACGACCAGCAAAGCCTGTCGCAAGCCTTCGAACGGCGCACCTTGCGGGCGCTTTACTGCAGCAATCAACTGCAAGAAAAGCTGGTCTGGTTCTGGTACAACCATTTCAACGTATACGGCCATAAAGGCATCACCCCCGTCTTCATTCCAGACTATGAAGAACAAGCCATACGTCCGCATGTTCTGGGCAAATTCCAGGACCTGCTCATGGCGACGCTCATGCACCCGGCCATGCTGCAGTACCTGGACAACGCGCGCAACGCCAAGGGCAAGCTCAACGAAAACTACGCCCGCGAAATCATGGAGCTGCACACCATGGGGGCCGAAAGCGGCTATACGCAAGGCGATGTGCAGGAACTGGCTCGCATTCTGAGTGGCGCAGGGCTTCACCTCTATGACAGACCGATTCGCGCCGCCAGGCACTCTGCACCCTACATTGTTGCAAAGGGCGCCTTTCTCTTTAACCCCGCGCGGCACGATTCGGGCAATAAGGTATTTTTGGGCAAGCCGTTTAACGGGTCGCCCGGTTTTGACGAAATTGAACACGCCGTCGCCCTCCTGGCGCATCAGCCCGCCACGGCCCGTTTTATTTCCAAGAAACTGGCTACTTACTTTTTAGCCGACGACCCGCCCAAAGCAGTCATAGACCAAATGGCGCAAACCTATATGAGAACGGATGGCGACATCGCGGCGACCTTGCATACTCTGTTCGATGCAAAACTATTCAATGCAAACGTCAAGCCCAAATTCAAAGACCCAACGCAATACATTTATTCGTCGATTCGCCTGCTTTACGGCGATCATCCTGTCCAAAACATTCCGCTCGTGCGACGCTGGATTTCCAGCCTCTCGGAAGATCCATACAACTATCTGACTCCCGAAGGGTATGGCATGAAACGCAGCGACTGGGCCAGTGCAGACCAAATGACCAAGCGCCTGAACATCGCCGGCCAGTTGGCCACATCAAACCGGCTTTTTGACACACCCAACCACCTGGACCAAGCCAATTTGCTGGCGCTAAAAGCCATTTACATGGTACCCAGCCTGACACCCCTGCTTGCTCAAGAGCATGGCGAAAAACAAAAGGCAGCCCTGATCATCTCGTCTCCTCGCTTTATGGAATATTGAAAGGTTAGCCATGAGCTCATTCACCGATAAATCGACTGGCCCCGAATCCAAGGACCCACAATCATCCACACGCCGTCGATTCTTGCGAGCCACCGGCGCACTGACGCTGACATCCTCCTCAGCCAAAGTTTGGGCACTGCCGGCAGCACGCGGCGCCAAACTCTTAACGGTCATGATGCGTGGGGGCTACGACGCCGCTAATTTCCTGGTGCCCATCACATCAGAAGATTATTACGTCGCACGTCCACGTATCGCCGTGGCCCGCCCGAATTCAGGGGCTGCCGATGCCGCCATCCCCATCGATGAACACTGGGGATTGAACCCCAGCGTTCAAGCACACTTCTTGCCTCTGTATCAGGCTAAACAGGCACTGCTGGTACCTTACTCGGGAAATCTGAGTGCTCCGCGCAGTCACTTCGAGGCCCAGGATTTGATGGAACAAGGCTTGGCACCCAATGCCCTGCACGCAACCCACCAAAGCGGTTGGATGGGAAGATTGATTGAACGCCTTGGTGCCAACGGAACGGGTGACGCAGGCATTTCGTTCACCCGGAATCTGGCACTATCGATGAAAGGCTCGGTGCTCGTGCCCAATATCTCCTTGGCGAACGGCAAAACGCTTCGCAGCAACCCGGCGCATGATGCAACGATGCGCGTACTGTACCGCGGCAGCCGTCTGGAACAACTGGTCGAAGAGGGGATAGCCACCCAGGATACCGTCGCCGCCACACTAAACCGGCCCGACCATCTGCAACAGGAAATGGTCGCCGCCAGCCGCGGTGCACCCGACCCAGCTGCATTTGAGAAACAGATGTCGGCCATTGCCCGGCTCATGCGCGTTAATCAAGCGTACTCGATTGGGTTTGTCGACGTGGGTGGTTGGGATACGCATGTGGGTCAAGGCAACGGAAAAGGTCAGCTTGCCCGCAAACTCGGAGATTTATCTGCTGGGCTAGCCACCTACGCGCGCGAAATGGGCCCCGCCTGGAATCACACGATTGTGCTGGTGATCAGCGAGTTTGGCCGTACTTTCAAGGAAAACGGCAACCAGGGCACCGACCATGGACATGGGACCGTGATGTGGGTACTGGGCGGAGGCTTGCGTGGCGGGCGCCTGGCGGGCCGCCAGGAACCGTTGACCAAGCGCATGCTGAACGAACAACGCGACCTGCCTGTGTACAACGACTATCGCGGTGTCGCCGCAGAAGCCATCAGCACCTTATATGGCTTAAGCGGCAAGGACCTGAGCTATATATTGCCCGGGGCACCAAAGCTTGGGTTGAAATTGGTATAGGGCGATTTGAAGTGGGGTGTGGCACCCACAAGGGGTGCCGCTACCCAATACCCATTGGCATCAGCTTTCAAATTGCGCGGGGCGCCACTTCAGCAGGCGGCCTTCGATGTAGGTGAGAATATAGTCGGCAATCAGCGCGACGACAGCCAGCACGATCATGGCGGCAAACACTCCACTGGCATTAAACGCGCCTTGCGCCGTGGCGATCAGCAGGCCAATGCCTTCTCGCGCCCCCAGAAACTCGCCTACCACCGCACCCACCAGCGCAAAGCCAAAGCTCACGTGCAGGCTGGCCAGAATCCAGCTTAGCGCCGACGGCACCACGACCTGCAGGGTGACCTGCCGAGGCGACGCACCCAGAATCTGTGCGTTGGCAATCATATAGCGGTCAGCCTCGCGTACACCTTGAAAGGCATTGCCAAACACCACGAAAAACACCATAACCACCGCCAGCGCCACCTTCGACGCCATGCCCAGCCCCAACGCGATGACAAACACCGAACCAAGCACCACCCGTGGAATCGAGTTTGCAACCTTGATATAGATACTGAAAATATCCGCCAGAAATTTATTGCGACCCAACAAGATTCCGCAAATAATGCCCCCCACGCCGCCAATAAAAAAGCCAATCAGGGTTTCTTCCAGAGTCACCGCCACCTGCCGCCACAATGGCCCCTGTGAGGTGCCCTCCAGACTCCAGTCGTAAATCTGCTTGGCAATCAACGACGGCTTGGAATAAAAGAAAGGGTCGATCCAGTGCAGGCTGGCGAACAACTCCCAGCCACCCAATGCACCTACCAAAATAGCCACGCGCCAAAAAATGATCAAGCGCGAGCGCCAAAGCAGGCGTTGCCTGGCCTGGGCTTCGGCTTGCTGCAAAGTATCTTTTACGGCACGAGCGCGATCGCTGGCCGTCATCGTGTAAGTTTCAACATGACTGGTCATGGCAAGGCACTCCTTTAGCCGATATGGACTTCAGCACGCAAATCGTCCCAGATCTCACGCGCGTACTGAATAAATTTCTGCTCATAGCGTATCTCAGACATCACGCGCGGACGCGGCAAATCAATGTCGTAAATATGCTTGATAGTGGCCGGCCGCGCGGTCAGTACAATCACTTTGTCGGCCAACGCGATGGCTTCTTCCAGATCATGCGTCACAAACACGACCGAGCCGCCACTGGCCGCCCATAGCTGGAGCAGTTCATCTTGCATCACGGTGCGAGTCTGCATATCGAGTGCACTAAACGGCTCATCCATCAGCAGAATCTCGGGGCTATTGATAAATGTCTGTGCAAGAGAAACGCGCTTGCGCATGCCTCCTGACAACTGATGCGGATAATGTTGGCCGAACTTTTCCAGGCCCACACGGCGCAGCCATTCGTGCGCCAGTTCTTTTGCCTGAGCGGCCCGCTGACCACGAAACATGGGGCCTGCGGCCACATTGTCGATGACCGTGCGCCACGGAAAGATTGCATCATTCTGAAATACAAAACCGATCCGCGGATCGATGCCATCGACGGGCTGCCCCATAACACTTACCTGGCCCGTGGTGGGTTTGAGCAGACCAGTGATCAGGCTTAGTGTGGTCGATTTGCCGCAGCCTGTAGGTCCGACGATAGCGCAGAATTCGCCGCGCTGAACGCTCATGCTGAAGTCCTGCAGCGCAATGGTCGCCTTGCCGTCGGGAGAAATAAAACGGCAAGTGATATTTTGCATATCAATGGCCGGGGTGGTGGATAGATCTTGCATGATGCGCTCTATGGTTCAGGCGGAGCCTGCTATGGGTATCGTCGCAGCGGGGAATGTGGCACCCACAAGGGGTGCCGCTACAGAATAACCACTGCGCGTTCCAGCCAAGTGCCACAACACAGCACTGGCAATGCGCTGCAGCGATACAGGGCTACTTGTTGGCCGCGTCAACAAACACCGTGGTGTAGGTTTTGGACAAGTCAATATGCGCGGCCTTCACCTGGGGCTTGAAGGTCGACAGTACCTTGAGAACGGTCGGGGGGCCATCTTCTGGCATACGGCCATCGGACGTAAACATGGGCATTGAGGCCTTCAGCGCCGTGATATACAAATCTTTGTTGCCTGCGTAATAGTCTTTGGGCATCTTGGCCGCAATCTCTTCAGCCGTATGCGTGTGTATGAATTTCATCGTCTTCACAAAGGCGTTGGCCAGTTTCTGTGTCTCGGCCTTGTGATTATTGATCCACGCATTGGGCATATACAGACTGGCAGCCGGATACAAGCCACCTAAGGCCTTCTTAGTATCTTCTGGCGTACGCATGTCAACCAGCACTTTGGCTTGCCCGCTAGTCACTAACTGGGTCACTGTAGGATCTGTCGTCATGCCGGCGTCGATACGGTTCTGCTGGATTGAAGCAATAAAAGTATTGCCCGCACCCACCGGCAATATGGTGTATTGGCCATGCTTCAAACCACTGACGGCAGCCATGTACTGAGTAAGGAAATCGGTCGACGAACCCAGACCCGTCACACCGAGAGTCTTGCCCTTGAAGTCGGCCGGGCTTTTGATCTTGCCCTCTTGGCTCGCGGCTATCACTTCCACTTCACCCGGCACCCGCGAAAATTGCACTACCGACTCCACGTCCTTGCCTTTGGCCTGCAAATCAATTGAGTGGTCGTAAAAACCTACGACGCCTTGGACTGCGCCGGCCAGCATTTCATTTTCGGCATTAACGCCGGCCGGTTCCGAGAGCAACACCACATCAAGCCCTTCGGACTTGAAATAGCCCAGATTTTCGGCCAGCTTGGCAGGCAGATAAATGATCTTGTTAATGCCGCCGACCATAATAGTGATTTTTTCGCCGGCTGAAGCGGTGCTGATCGAACATGCCGCCAGGGCGGTCGCGACCGCAGTATATTTAAGAATGCGAGCAATACTGGACATAAAGGTCTCCTGATTGAATAGCAATTTTTATGAACCCGACACGATGTGTGCCGCTGACTCAATGCTAAAGACCTCAACTTTCATTCAGCTTTCGCCGTACAGTCAAAAACGTAAGGGGAAACCCCCGCTTTACGCATAAACTGCAACATTCACATCATTTACAGTAAATTTTTTAAGAAGATCGTCAGTTTTTAACCCGATGCGCTTTGGTTCTTATTTAAAGATATTCTTTTGCCAAAACCCTTTTTTGTACCCGCCCCATGAGACTGTTGCTCGTCGAAGACAACCAGGAACTGGCCTTGTGGCTATCCACTGTGCTGCAAAAATACGCCTTTCATGTCGATTGTGTGCATGACGCTGAAATGGCTAATGCTTTACTGGGCGACGAGCGTTACGACGCTGTCCTGCTCGACTTGAAACTGCCTGGTGCGAGCGGACAAAGCGTTTTGCGTCGTCTGCGCCGCCTGCATAACCAGACGCCGGTCATGGTGCTAACGGCCAGCGATTCGCTAGATTTGAAAGTAGAGTGTCTGGAAACTGGCGCCGACGATTACCTGGTCAAGCCGTTCGAAATCCGCGAACTGGTGGCTCGCATCAAGGCGTTGATTCGCCGCCATAGTGGTAGCGCAACCCCCCAGATCGGCTGCGCGAACCTGAACTACGACACCAATACGCGCCAGTTCCAGATCGACGAAGAGTCCTTGGCGCTCCCACCACGCGAACACAGCCTGCTAGAGGCCCTGCTTATGAACCAGGGCAAGACAATGAGCAAAGCCAGCCTGATGCAAAGCGTATTCGGCCTTAATTCCGACGCTGGCGAAGAAGCGCTTGAAATTTATATCCATCGCGTGCGGCGTAAGCTCGAGGCCTCGCAAGCCACTATCGTCACCTTACGCGGGCTGGGCTACTTGCTAACCGCGCGCCGCAGCGCATGAACAGCCTGCGCGTTCGGCTCGCGCTGTGGGTGCTTCTTCCTTTGACGATAGCCTTGTCGCTTAGCATCTGGTTTTCATATCAGGACGCGCAACAAAATGCTCAGGCCCAGCAAGATCACCGTCTCTGGACGTCGGCGCAGATCATAGCAGGGCAAATTCAATGGGTTGATAAACGTCTGGTGTCATCAGTTCCTCCCGTGGCGCTAGAAGTCTTTGCTTCTAAAAGTCACGACCAAGTGTTTTTTTCGGTCGTTGCGCACGGCGGCCACCTTCTGGCCGGATGGCCCAACCTGCCTATTAAATTCACGGCTACCGCCGATAGCACCGAAGCCTATCAAGACATTGTGATTCAAGGCCACCCATTGCGTGCCTACAGTACCGCCCGAGATTTTTTCGACTCCGGCAAATCTACTCAGGTCGTCGTCACGGTCGCCAAAACCCAAAATCAGCTCGAGAGCGAAGCGCGGGCGCTCTGGTGGCCCAACCTGCTGCGCGAGTCGGCCATGTTGCTGCTGGTGCTCGTGCTTATGCTGCTAGGTCTGCGCCACGAGCTCAAGCCTCTCGCGGCGCTTCGAGGCGCCATTTTGAACCGCGAGCAGACTGATCTTCGCCCTATCCGTCTGCACGATCTTCCGCAGGAATTGCGCCCGGTGGTGGAAACGATCAACCAATATGCCAGCCGTATCCAACGGCAGATCGATTCGCGTAAACGTTTTATTGAAGACGCGGCTCACCAACTACGCACACCCATGGCCCTGCTCAGCACCCAATTGCATTATGCGCAAAGCCTGGCCAATACTGAAGAGCTACACAAAATTCTTGCAGCACTTGGTCAGAACCGGCGGCAAATCACGCAACTGGTTAATCAACTGCTAAGCCTGTCACAGGCCGAGAGCTTGCATGCCGGTTACGCAGCACGAGCGCCGCTGGCCTTGCACACGCTGGCCCACCAAGTGCTGGTAGAACTGGCTCCACTGGCCGCTCAGCGCGAAATCGACCTGGGGCTAGGCGCCAACAGCATCGAAGCCTGCCTCGTGGCTCACCGCCCTGCCCTTTACGCCTTGCTTTTCAACTTGGTGGACAACGCCATACGCTACACGCCGGCGGGCGGCAGCGCCACCGTAACCATTCTGCAAACGCCGGCACACGACGTTGTACTGGAAGTAGAAGATACCGGCCCCGGCATCCCACCGGAATTACGCGCCCGGGTATTCGAACGTTTCAATCGAGGCAATGCCGTAAATTCGGAGGGCACAGGGCTTGGCCTGGCCATTGTCCAGGAAGCCGCCGCCGCTTGCGCAGGCACCGTCAGCCTGCATACCGGACGCAATCGCAAAGGCCTGCGTGTGGTGGTGAGGTTCAAAACGACGCTGCCGGATTGAAGCTTAACCGGCCAAAAACGACTGGATCAGCTCGCGCGCCAACTCGGCCTGATCATCATCGACCATCAGGGTCTGCTCGTTCAGGCTGTTGGAAATGGGCCCCGGGTACATCGAACTGAACGCTCCGCCTCGCATGAAAAAAACGACGCCATAGGCCCGCATCAGTGATGTGATCACCAAGGCCTCGGACTCTGACTTCGGGGTATATATAGGCACCATGCGTCAGCATACTCCGGAATACGCGTCAATTCCTTCCTCATGATCGCTCATTGCGTTGGCGAGCTTTCATTTCGAGGCCAAGCCCCAGGGAACATTCGTTGCCGACTGAACGACGCGGCAGTTCTATGGGCTACCCTACATTACGTTCCAGTGGGTATTCGTAACTGCATCCCTTGCGGGTGTCAAAACCATAAGCTTAAAATGGGTACTCGCCAGACCTGCCGCTGCAACAGCTACAATACAAGCTGCCATAGGATTAAATTCAATTACCATCACGGCTATTAAGTTCGACAGTAGGTTTTCCCATTGAGATGTCGCTAGTCCCGTTCTTAACGCAGGTTAAGTAAAGGAAGGTGTCATGATCGCGCAAAGCCAAGTCTGGTTTTTAACGCTGACGGGGGTTGGATTAGTCTCGTTGGTATTTATCTGGGTTATCCTCCAGGCGGGCAAGCCCGCCGACTCTGCGCAAGTGCAGGAAGCCGCGCATCACATCCGTCGATGGTGGTTCCTCGCTCTGGTTCTGCTGGGCGTCGGCGTGGCCTATGCCACCTTGAAGCCATTTCCCATCGCCGATCAAAACGCATCATCGACCACTGCGCAAATCGTTGACGTAGTGGGACGACAGTGGTCGTGGACACTTAGCCAGAGCCAAGTCAAGGCCGGGATTCCGGTGCAGTTCAATGTCACCAGCATGGACGTCAACCATGGTTTCGCCATATACGGCCCGAACGACCTGATCGTTACGCAGACCCAAGCCATGCCCGGTTTCACCAACCGCCTGCACTACACCTTTACCCAACCCGGCAAGTATCGGGTAATGTGCCTTGAGTATTGCGGCGTGGCGCACCACGCCATGGTCACCGAATTCGAAGTCGTCAAGGGAGGCCAGCCATGAACGCATCGCAACCCGCCGGCGCACTGCACCCGGCCAATGAAGTTCTGACTCGCAACGAGCGCATTGTCTTTAACCTGTACACCATCTCCGCGCTGCTGGTGTTCGTGCTGATGATGCTGCTCGGATTAACCATGCGTATGGCTCAAAGCAATTGGATCGGCGTGCTGCCCAATATTTTTTATCAGGTAATGACGGCACACGGAGCAGGCATGGTCGGCACAATCGGCCTTGCCACCAGCGCGGTCATGTGGTTTTTCCTGCGCAAGTATGTGAAGCTTAGCCTGTCGATATTCCTGGCCAACTATGTGCTGTTTATGCTCGGAGCTGTGGCGCTATTGGCGGCCGTCTTTATCGGCGGATACGCGGGCGCATGGACATTCCTGTATCCACTGCCCCAACACTCAATGGGACTATGGAGCGGCAACGCAGCCGCATTATTCATGCTGGGCTACCTGCTGATCGGAGTCGGCTTCCTGCTGTTTTACCTAGATGCCATGAGAGCCATCATCCGCGTGTATTCCAACCTCGGACGCGCGCTGGGCCTGCAGTGGTTATTTAGCGGGGATATCAACAAGTCGCATCCCAAGACAGTGGTCGCCAGCACCATGGTCGCCATTACAAACTCCATCGGCATCCTTGCTGGCGCCATCGTGCTCGTCATGTGCCTGATTAATATCTATTTCCCGTCTGTGACGCTCAATGCGCTGCTGGTCAAGAACTTGACCTACTTATTCGGCCATATGTTCATCAACGCCAGCATCTACATGGGCGTGATCGCAGTCTACGAATTGCTGCCTCGGTATAGCGGACGTCCCTATCCAATATCAAGGCCTTTCTTGTGGTCCTGGGCGTCAAGCCTGGTGATGGTGTTGATCGTCTATCCGCATCACCTCATGATGGATTACGTCATGCCGCATTGGATGCTGGTTATGGGCCAGATCATCTCCTATTGCGCGGGTTTGCCGGTATTTACCGTGACGGTATTTGGTGCATTGGCCAATATTTACCACTCGGGCATGCGCTGGAACATGCCGTCCAGGCTTCTGGTCCTGTCGATGTTCGGCTGGGCCGCAGGCATTGTTCCCGCTATTATCGACGGCACCATCAGCGTCAATAAATTAATGCACAACACCCAATGGGTCCCCGGGCACTTCCATTTCTACCTGTTGCTGGGCGTGCTGCCCATGGTGCTTGCGCTGATGTTCCACGTCATTGGCCAGACCGCGCCCTTGCGCTCCAGCGATAAACTAAGCTTTCCTCTGTACATCGTGGGCGGCTTGATATTTGTCTTTTCTTTCCTGGCGGCCGGCCACATCAGCACTCCACGACGCTTCGCGGCACATTTGCCTCAATGGCTGACGTATGATCAATCCGGATCGATAGGCGCCATTCTGCTGATTGCTGCGATGTTGGTGTTCAGCCTGCACATTATCGTCGGGCTATTAAGGTCACCTGGCCATGGCCATCCTGCGCACGCTACTGGTTAGCCTGGCCTTGCTACTGGCCGGCGGGGCCGCGCTTAGTGCGGCTACCGATCGGTTCCAGGCATTCACGACCGAAACCGCGCGACGACTTGCTGTGCGTCGACATCCCATCCAGATTCCGTCTGTCGCATTGCAACTGCAATCAGGCTCACGCATCAGCCTGGCGGATTTACGCGGCAAATGGCTGCTCGTCGACTTCATCTATACCCGTTGCCCAAGCTACTGCGTTGCACTCGGAGGCGAATTTGCACAACTCCAGGACACCCTCGAAAGGCCGTTGACGCAAGGCAAAGTGCAACTGCTTAGTATCAGCTTCGATCCCGCGCATGACACTCCGGCGCAACTCAATGCCTATATGCAGCGCTCGCGCGACCGGGGGCAGGGGTGGATCGCTGCTCGACCCATCGAACCTCAAGGACTTGTGCAACTCAAACAAGCCTTCGGCATTACTGTTATTGCTGACCCGGCCAGCGGCGGCTACACGCATAATGCCGCCATACACCTGGTTGATCCTAGTGGCAGGCTGGTGCAAATATTCGATGAGGATGCCCCCCAGCTCGCGGGGAAAACCGTACTGCAGCGTCTCGGGCAATGACCACTCAACCTTTACGCCATCCCATCCGCATGGCGGTGCTAGCCTATCTCGTACTGTTGGCGCCGCCGCTACGACATATCCTCGAGTCAAGCATGACCGCACAAATGCTGTTGCAAATCCCGCTACTTATTGGCGTGGGGCTCTTGTTGCCGCAGGCGTTGCCGACACGTGTTCTAGGCATAGTCGCCAAATGCAACTACCAGGGCATCTCCGGGCTATTGCTCGCAAGCATAGTCAGCGCATTCTGGATGCTGCCGCTAGCGCTCGACGCCTCGGTGGCCGACCCTGTCATCGCCGCCCTAAAATATTTATCGGTGCCGCTACTGATAGGTGTGCCACTGGCGCTTAGCTGGCCGCATATGGGCTTCATTGTCCGAGGAGTGTTTCTGCTTGAATTGACGGCTACCTTCTTCCGCCTGGGATGGCTCTATCTGGTCTGGCCCGGACGTTTGTGCAATAACTACCTGCTCGACGACCAGCAACAGCTAGGTCAGTACATGCTGTGGATCGGCGGCGCATTGTTGCTTGGCATTATGGTCAAGCTTTTATGGGGCCGCTTCGATTCCGAATGACGGATATGTGGCCTTAAGCGCACATCTCGCGCATTCAAAACCAATTTCATGGCGTCAGCTATTGTCCATTGATGTGAACGCAACCATAATGCGGGTATGGAGACACCTGAACACGGGCGCTGGGCTCGGCCCTATTCTCTGCTGCTGATGGCGATGCTCTTGGTCTTTCTGGCTGGCTGTGCAAGCCAGTCGGGTATAAGGTCTTCGTCTCGAAACAGTTACGCTAATCGGCACATCATCATTAATGACGCCAAGCGTAACGATGTAGCGCTAACAGCCATGGGATTAATTGGAACGCGCTATCGCTACGGCGGATCAAGCCCCAATACCGGCTTCGATTGCAGTGGCTTTATCCAATATGTATTTGAAAATGTAGCCGACGCACAGCTTCCCCACAATACTGCCGAAATTGCCCGAATCAGCCGGCCCGTGTCACGCAGTGGCCTGAGCGTAGGCGATTTCGTATTTTTCAATACATTAAACAGCTCATATTCGCATATGGGTATTTATATAGGCGACGGCCAGTTCGTCAACGCACCCTCCACGGGTGGCCACGTGCGTATTGATGCGTTAAGTAGCCCTTACTTTGCCAAGCGCTACGAGGGTGCGCGAACATTGTTTTAGCTGGCGCTAAGGTCCGAACTTGCTCCTGTTTTCCGGGTTGTTCAGTGCGTTGGAAAACCCTCTTTGCGGCATACTTTCATACCATCTGGGTTACGTTACCGGCGAGCGTGAATGCAGGCCCAGACCCTCATTCAAAAATAAGCTTAGCCAACAGAAAAAATCATGATGTTGCAAAATAAGTGCCCTATCTGCTACGGCCAGACCGCCTTGCTTGACGTTGTGGATTTCAATAAGAGCTGCGAAGAAGCAAGAGGGAAATACCTGCCGCTTTCGGGAACGCCTGTGTACTATGCCCAGTGTCAGAACTGTGCCTTCACACTGGCTCCCGAGTTCAAGCAGTGGACAGATACCGATTTTCTGGAAAAAATATATAACGCTGATTACATCGACATCGACCCCGATTATGTCCAAGCAAGGCCGCAGGCCAACGCTGAAGCGATTTTGAAATTATTCGATGCACACAAAAGCAGCATCAAGCACCTTGATTATGGTGGCGGAAATGGAAGGCTAAGCGAACTATTAAGGGAGAGAGAATGGGATTCTCAAACTTACGACCCATTCCCAGCCAATCAGCAAAATATAAGCGAATTAGGAAAGTTCAACCTTATTACCGCCTTTGAAGTCTTTGAGCATGTACCAGACGTCAATCAACTTATGGACAACCTTACTCAGCTGATGGACAGTTCATGCCTGTTATTGTTTTCCACCTTAACGACAGATGAGCATATCCAGCCCAACAAAAGAATAAATTGGTGGTACGCCTCACCTAGAAATGGACATATAAGCCTTTTTTCTAAAAAGAGCCTGATATTGCTAGGTGGCAAGAATAAATTGAATTTTGGAAGTTTTAGCGATGGTTTTCATTGCTATGTGAACCAAATACCGGACTGGGCTCGAAGCGTGATTCATTAAGCACTGGCTGGACCGAAGACTACGCAGTTCGTTCGCGAGCCCATTGTCTGGTAGCCCTGAGCACGAACCCGCGTAGTGCACCACCTAGCACATACAAGGTGGTTACAACCCCGACTGGCCTTTCAGTAACATCGCTAGATCAGCCTGCACGTTCGTGATGTCGCCCGTCCAATCGCCTGGCTGCTCCTGCCGATACAGCCTTGCACTGGGGTACCAGGGGCTGTCACGTCTGTCCACTAGCCAACGCCAATCGGGACTAAAAGGCAATAACACCCAGACCGGCTTTCCCAAGGCGCCCGCCAAATGCGCCACGCTGGTATCTACACTGATCACCACATCCATCAACTCACACAACGCTGCCGTGTCGGTAAAATCGCCCAGCGACCCGCCAAGGTGCACTATATCGGTCCGCGTCTGCAAAAACCCGCCGTCGGACTCTCTCACCGTCTGCTGTAGCGAAATGAACTGACAATCCAGAGTCAATAGAGGTGCCAGCTCGCACAGCGCAATGCTGCGGTTATGGTCGTTCTTGTGCCCCGCGCTGCCGCTCCAAACCAGACCCACACGAGGACGGGTTTTTGTCCCCAGCCGATCTCGCCAGAATCGTACCTTCTCTGTATCGCTGGCTAGATACGAGGGTGACGCGGGAACCGAACTCATTTGCGTCTTGAACGCCCGGGGCAGGCTTAATAAGGAGCTGTAATAATCAAAATCCGGCAACATGGCACCCTTAACAACGAGCCGCGAAACCCCGACCAGCGTGTTCAGCAAACCCATCAATGGCTTATCAACTTCCAGCACTACCTGCGCGCCCTGTTCAGACACGAGCTTCACGTAGCGACAGAACTGCAGCGTATCGCCCAAACCCTGCTCGCCATACAACAAAATCGTTTTACCGTGCAGCGGCTGCGCACCCGACCAGCGTGGTTGCGCAAAAGACCGTTCCGGCAAGCACAAATCCTTAACCTTATGCCGCCATTCGTATTCATCCCAGCCTTTGTCAAATACCCCCAGCAAGAGGTAGCAACAACTTAAACTGAAATGCGCTTTCGCGTAATCGGGCTTCAGAGCAACCGCACGCTCAAAGCACTGGAGCGCCAAGTTGTATTGTTTAAGGTTGACGAGCGACACAGCGCAATTGTTGTAGCCTTCTGCATAATCGGGCTTCAGTGAAACGGCCCGCTCAAAGCTCTCAACCGCTGCCTCATTTTGCCTGAGAGCCTGCAATACAAACCCCAGATTGTTATGAGCTTCGGGATCTTCGGGATTGATCTCAATAGCCTGGCTTATCAGCTCGACAGCTCGTTCCAGCTTCTTGTTCTGATACGCTATCACTCCCAAAAAATGAAGCGCTTTGAAATTTTGAGGCTGAATCCGTAGGACATGCTCGTAAAGCCTCTCGGCTTGTGTTATCTGCCCCTGTTGGTGCATAGCTACAGCTTGTCCAAGCAATTCATGTACTGGTGCTGCGGCCTGAATACTGTGCGCTCGCTTGCGTGGAAAACTGGATTTTGACTTTTTTGACATGCATAGATTCTAGTCAAAAAATTCTATCTGGTAGATGCGGTCACGATGTCAAGGGCATTTTTACAACGTCTTGTCCGCCGCCCAAGGTCACCCGGTCAAGACCCTGGCTTACCTTCAGAGGCCTGACTACGCTCACATTAAAGTTTTGGGCACATTCTCCGTTAACCGGTTGACGCGCGAGGATCGCAAGGTTTCTTCCGTCGAATATCATCCTTCAGGAGAATTAGTATGTCTATGTATATCAACACCAATATCTTGTCGCTCAACGCGCAGCGGAACCTCAACACCTCCCAAGCGTCTTTGTCGACAGCCCTTGAACGTCTGTCCTCGGGCTTACGAATCAATTCGGCCAAAGACGATGCCGCTGGCATGTCGATTGCCGCAAGAATGACCTCCCAGATTACCGGGCTGGACCAAGGCGCGAGAAATGCCAACGATGCTGTATCGCTCACGCAAACGGCCGAAGGCGCCTTGAGCAATGTAGTCAATAACTTGCAACGCATGCGTGAACTGTCCGTGCAATCGGCCAATGCGACCAACAGCGCCAGCGACCGCGCCGCACTGCAGAACGAATTTGCTCAGCTCTCCGCTGAAAACGATCGCGTCGCGACCTCCACCAAGTTCAACGGTGTATCGCTCATCGACGGTTCGTTTAAAAGCCAGAACTTCCAGATTGGCGCCAACGCGGGCGATACCATTAATATTGCGTCGATCGCCAGCGCTCAATCGTCCGCAATTGGCCAGACTTACGCAGGTACGGGCAGTGCAGTTACAGCGGCCATAGCTGCCGGCGATCTGACCATCAATGGCGCCGCCATCAACGCCTCGACCGCCACAAGTGTGCCAGGACAAGCGGCCGATAGCGCGTTTGCCATCGCCGCCGCCATCAACTTAAGCAGCGGAACTGGCGTCACCGCCAGCGCCAATTCCGTTAGCGTGACCGGAGTTGCCGCAACGACGTTTACCGCTGTGGCGGCGGGCGACATTGTCATTAATGGCGTATCTGTCGGCGCAGCCGCAGCGGGTGGTGCAGCCCCAGCACAGGGAACAAATGTGGCCACCGCCATTAATCTGGTTTCCTCCCAGACAGGCGTTACAGCGGTCGCGGACGCCGCTGGCAAGGTTACCCTGACGGCGGCAGACGGACGCAATATTTCTCTGTCAGGCACTGGGACGACAGCAAATACCGGCTTGACCCTGGGCGCCACCACTCGCGGTACCATTTCGCTCAACACAGGCGGCGCTCAATCGTCTATTGCGATCGGCGGTGCCACTTCCACTGCAGCGGGCTTCACGGCACCCAGCCTAAGCTCCTCTACCTTGGTGACAAAGAGCGTCAGTGCGCTTGATATCTCATCGGCCACAGGTGCGGTTGCCGCGATGCAATCGCTGGATGCCGCGCTGGCATCGGTCAATAGCAGTAAATCCAGCTTGGGCGCGTATCAGAATCGCTTCCTTTCGGCCATTACCAATCTCCAGAACTCATCGCAAAACCTGACTGAAGCACGTAGCCGCATTCAGGATACCGACTTCGCGGCAGAAACGGCCAACTTGACTCGCGGTCAAATTCTTCAGCAAGCCGGCACGGCCATGCTGGCGCAGGCCAACCAGTTGCCTAACGGCGTTATGGCTTTACTGCGTTAATTTCTACGAACAGGCTAAATCCCCGGTAAACCGGGGATTTAGCCCCGCTGCATAAGTAACCCTACTCTCCTCTTTGACTCAGGCGGGCATCATGGCATTTTCTACTGTTGGAGCCGTACCCATCAGTCTACCGGCGGATAAAACGCAATCTGGCTCTGTCCTTCCAGAGGCGAAAGCGGCCAAACCCAAGCAGGCAGATGCGAAAGACGTATCCGCCCCCAGCGTCGAGCAGGTGAAGCAGGCCGTCAGCCAGATCAACACGGCAGTTCAGGAGTTTGACCGGGAAGTGTTGTTTAGCGTGGACCAGGGTTCCGGAAAAATTGTCGTCAAGATCATGGATACGGCAAGAAACGTGGTTATTCGACAGATTCCCAGCACTGAAGCTCTGGCAATATCTCATTCATTGGACAAGATCCAAGGCCTGATCATCAACCAAAAAGCCTGATGCGACCCTGCTTGGACCGCCGGACGCGAACACGCACTGGCCGGATTTAAAGGACATTTTCATGGGAATTTCATCGCCCGGAATAGGCTCAGGCCTGGACGTAAACAGCATCGTCACTAAGCTGATGGCTGTGGAAAGCCAGCCTCTGACCGCCCTGAACGCCCAGACAAGCCACTACCAAGCCAAGCTTTCAGCCTACGGCAGTCTGAGCAGCGCGCTGTCGACCTTTCAGGGCGCACTTGGCAGCCTTGCAGATTTATCCAAATTTCAGTCTTACCTCGCTACCCCAACCAACACAACGGTGTTGAGCGCCAGCGCGGCGTCAAACGCTACAGTGGGCAATTACGCACTGAATGTGACCGCGCTGGCCCAGGCCCAATCGTTGACTGCGGCCGGGCAAACCAGCACCAGCGCCGCGATAGGAAGCGGCACGCCAACCACGCTGACCTTTGCTTTTGGAGCCACTAACGGCACCACCTTTACCCAAGATGCCAACCAGCCCGATGGCACTATCACCATCGATAGCAGCAACAATTCGCTGCAAGGCATACGTGATGCCATCAATTCTGCCGGCATCGGCGTCACGGCCACTATTGTGAATGACGGCAGCGCAACCCCTTACCGCCTGCAGCTGACGTCGGCCACCGGCGCCAACAAGAGCATGGCCATTACTGCAGCGGCGGGCGGAGACTCTGCAGTTTCAAGCCTGCTGTCTTACAACCCGGCCTCGACCCAGACCATGGTGCAGTCCGCCGCAGCGCAAGACGCCGCTCTGACAGTGAATGGGCTTGCCGTCTTGAGCTCGTCAAATACGGTCACAACGGCTATTCCGGGCGTTACTTTGAATCTGGCAACAACGGGCTCAAGCAGCCTGATTATTGCCAACGATACCGCATCCATTCAGAAGTCCGTTCAAAGCTTTGTCGGCGCTTACAACACGATCAACAGCACCATCGGCAAGCTCACTTCCTACGACCCCACCACCCAACAGGCGGGCCTTTTGCTGGGCGACTTCGCCACCCAGTCGATTCAAACCAAACTCGCCAGCATATTGACCACGCCCCTGACTGGCTTGGGCAACACCAGCATTACCACCTTATCGCAGTTGGGCATTTCCTTCCAGAAAGACGGCTCGCTGACGCTAGATACAGGCAAGCTCAATACCGCGATCGCGAATAATCTTCCCGACATCGCCGGCATGTTCGCCTCGATTGGCCGCAGTACCGACAGCCTTGTGCAGTACACCAGTTCTACCACCGCAAGCCAACCCGGTTCCTATGGTGTCACGGTCACGCAACTGGCGAATCAGGGCAGTCAGGCCGGCAGTATCAACCTGAATGCAGGAATGACCATCGCTGCGGCCAATAACACGCTGAATCTAACGCTGGACGGAGTGAGTTCCGCAGTGACCCTTACTTCAGGCACCTACACGGCGGCGCAGTTGGCCGCACTGGTGCAGTCTTCCATTAACGGCAATACAGCGTTTTCTGGCGCTGGCTCGAAAGTGTCGGTGGCCATTGATCCGACCAGCGGAATGATGACCATCACGTCGAGCCGTTACGGCTCAGCCTCGAATGTAACGGTTACCAATAGCAGCGCGGGAGCCGCGCTTATTGGCAGCACGACATCCACGGCAGGACAGGACGTGGCAGGCACCATCGACGGCAAGGTCGCCGGCGGGTCTGGCCAATACCTGACGGGCGCTATAGGGTCGAACACCGAAGGGCTCAAACTGCTGATTAGCGGCGGCACGGTAGGGTCACGGGGAACAATCAATTTTTCCAGCGGCTATGCCAATAATTTAAACAACTACATCACCGCAGCGCTCAACGGCGGTTCGATATCGGCCCAAACCAATGGCATCAACCAGAGCCTGACTGATCTCGCCAAACAGACCACAGATATGAACGCAAGACTGGTCACCATCGAAGCCAATTATCGTGCTCAGTTCACCGCGCTGGACGTACTGATGGGCCAATTGCAAACGACCAGCACGTATCTGACGCAGCAATTGGCGGCCATCAGTAACAATACGCCGAAAGCATAAATGGCATCGGAACTGGACTATAAGCGGGCTATCTTTCAATCAACTGTGTAAAAACGGATATTTGGCAAAAGGAAAACAATCATGAGTGCATCGAAACGCGGCGGCGTACACGCTTATGCGAACGTCGGCATTGAAACCGGTGCCGCAACGGCCAGCCCGCACAAACTTATTATCATGCTCTTTGACGGCGCCATGCTGGCGATTGCAACAGGCCTGCAGCACATGAAAGCCGGTCACGTCGCCGACAAGGGAAAGTCTATTTCCCACGCCATCACCATCATTGATGGGGGTCTACGCGCTTGCCTGGATAAAGAAAGCGGTGGGAGCATCGCAGAAAACCTGGATGCGCTCTACGAGTACATGAGCCGTCGGCTACTGGCCGCCAACCTCAATAATCAGCCTGAAACCCTCGAAGAAGTGCACCGCCTGCTACACGACCTGAAGCTTGCCTGGGAAGCGATGGATACGACGACGGCAGAAGCGGAATTGCTAGCCTAGCTCCTGAGAAATCAGGCCCATCCACTGGAACCAGAACACGTACGCGCCAAAGCACTAAAGCAGCGTCTGATATTCCACATCTTGCGGCTTTTCGTTCCAGGCGCCAGGCGCCAATTGTGCCCGTATTCGCGCCACCGCCTGCGACCGCAATTGAGACACTCGCCCCTCGGTAATTCCCATCACGAGGCTGATTTCTTTTTGGTTAAGATCTTGCTCAAAGTGCAGGGAAAGCAATAGTTGCTCACGCTCGGGCAGGGCTTCAATAGCGAGAACCAGAGCTTTACGCAAGCCTTTGGACAATAATTGGCTTAATGGATTGGCCCAATCTCCCTGCCGCTGCGGTTCCATCTGACTGCCATCGCGTGCGTCACCTGTTTCGAAATGGTGACCGGTAAGGTCTTCATAGTGAACAATCTGCACGCCCCTGGCCTCTTCCAGCAACGACTGATATTCGGGTACCGACAATTCAAGTTGACCCGCAATTTCGGCCTCATTGGGAGACCGCATCAGACGATGCTCCAATTGTTGAATAGCCTTTTCAACGGTTCTGGCCTTGGTCCGCACGCTGCGCGGCAACCAATCCTGGCTGCGTAATTCATCGAGCATGGCGCCGCGTATCCGGGTGACTGCATAAGTCTCGAACTGCGCCTCAGCGGTCTGCTGGTAGCGGCGTATGGCATCCAACAGACCCATCATGCCCGCCTGCATCAGGTCGTCGAGCTCAACGCTGGCGGGCAGCTTTGCTACAAGCTGCAAAGCCAGGCGGCGAACCATGGGGGCATACTGCCCGACCAATTGGTCTTCAGAGGTAGGCATGCGCAAATAAATGACCCAAAATACAGATAGGGCATTGTCGCTCGCTTTGATACTTGTGCAGTAGGTGGATCAGCCTAAAGTTCTCTTGACTATTCTTTAATTTAAGAAGGAACCCTAAAGCTTAAAATTCTGCAGCCGTTAAACAATACAACTACGAACTTATTTCACTCATATATAAAACAACCCGAGCTTTCGCGCCTCTCATTTTATGAGTACTCCTTCGGCAATTCTAAATCATTACCAAACCATCGCGAACGTCTCGGGGCAGATGCTGGCACAAGCGCGTGCCAACCGCTGGGATTCAGTGCTTACCCTGGCCGACCAGTACCGCAATGCCATCGAGTTGTTACGCAACATGAATCCGCTAAGCAGCGAAGACCGTCAGGCGCGACAGCACTTGCTGATACAAATTCTCGACGATGATGCCAAGCTGCGCGACCTCGCTTCGCCGGAATTACGTCGCCTGGGAGTGCTGCTGGGGCAAATCAAACGCCAGCAGTCTGTATTGCGCACCTACAGCGCCCAGCACGCCCGTAGCACATGAGCATTGGTGGCCCTTCGGCCCTGGGCACACTACTGGTGCAACGGCTGGACGCTGCTCTGGGCGTAACGTTATCGCAACAAGCCAATATTGCTTCGGGCGCCCGCCCCGATGCGGTCAGCCAGGCCGACGACCCCTCACGGGTGGGCTCCGCTCAAAATGAAACGCTACGCCATCCTCAGGAAACCGTCGACCAGGTCACGGCTCGAACCGAGCAGCAAGGCCCTGTCGCCAAATCCAAGATGGAAGCTGGCCAACTCGACACCACGTTACTGGACAGCGCCGCCGCAACCACACGCACCCCTTCGGCTCCAACCACCCTAGGGTTCGCCGCCAAAACCATACTAGCCTTGCTAAACCTCTATCCGGGCGAGGCGCCGGCCATCGTCGGCAAAACTCCTCTGGTCGATCCGGCAGCGGGCAGGCCGTCTGCCGCATCTCCTGCCTCGTCTGGCGTGCCCGTACAAAATGTTCAGGAGACGGCTGGCATGTCCGCGAGCACTTTCGTACAGGCCTTGTCACAAGCCTTACAAAGCAGCGGCCTGTTTTACGAATCTCATTTGAACGACCTGTCGTTCGGGCAACGGACCGTCGCCTCGCTGTCTTCGGAACCTCAAGCCCAATTGACTCACGCCAGCGCGCCGACCGATCAAACCCAAACCTCGCTCCAGCCAGCCTCTGCCAATCTTTCGGCCGCGCAGGCCAGTCAACTAGCGGGCCTGAACCCCGATACTCATCTTCTGGTGCGCCAGCAACTTGAGGTATTCGCCAACCAGGCGCTGACGTGGAGCGGCCAGGCATGGCCCAATGCGTTCATGGAGTGGAGAGTCGAGCGCCACGAGTCCTCACCGGCTACGCCTGGCACCGACAGCGGCCACTGGGCCAGCAGTCTGAATCTGACTTTGCCTCATCTGGGTTCGGTACATGCACGAATAAGTCTGTTCGGGCAGCAATTGGTCATGCGCCTGGTGGCTCCCGAAGCCGTCAACCAGCTAAACGAACAAAGTGCGCAGCTGCGTACACGCCTGCTGGATTCGGGCCTGCTGTTAAGCCATTTGTCTGTTCTCGCGGCGGAACCACCTGACGCCCCCGAAGCAACGCCATGAAGAACCAGATCGCCACCAGCCTACCCAAAGCACCAAAGCGTGCCCGGCCTGGCGCCGTCGCCATCGCCTACGATAAAAGCGACTCGGCTCCCAGAGTCGTAGCCAAAGGCTACGGCACCTTGGCCGAAACGATTATCCGCACTGCCAAAGAACATGGCTTATATGTTCATGAATCGCCCGAACTGGTGGGCCTGCTGATGCAGGTCGACCTGGACCAGCATATTCCTCCGCAACTCTATCTGGCCATTGCCGAACTGCTGGCGTGGCTATACAAGCTTGAAGCGAACAAGAGCCAACCTGAATCGCGGTGACTATACCGGCATACTGGCGATTTCCTGATAGGCAGCAACCAGGCGATTACGCACCTGAACCGTGGCCTGAAACGCAATATTGGCCTTTTGCATGTCAATCATGACGTTGTTAAGTGAAACGCCGGGAGTCCCAAGCTCGAAGGCCTGGGCTTGGGTGTTAGCGGAATCTTGCAAAGCAGAAACGCGCTGCAAAGAGTGCTGCAGTTCAGCGGCGAACCCACCACTCGCAGGCGACGATGCGGCGGCGTTCTTGGGTGCGGCGGCCATATCGGCCATTGCGCTCATTTGCTGCAAGACAGATTTTATATTTGATAAATCAGCGATGGCCATGAATGTGAACCAGAAAAAGAAAGCATTAACGCACGCTTCAAGGAACCCGAAACGCAACGCCGACAATGGTAGGACTATAACCCTGTGAGCAGCGAGCCAAGTGACGCAATAACGGCTAAAACACGGGTTTCTTCAAGGGTTAAACCAATCATCGCCAGAAATGACGCTCCGGAGAATGAGAAATTCATAAGTCTTAAATAAGCCCCAAAAACGGCGTTTTTCGACACTTGGCGAATTGGAATTCAGGACAATAATGCAAAGTCTCTGAATCACTTACCTGCCGCATGTGTATCCCGTTTTCGATTTTTTCGGCCCTAATGTTGCACTTGCGTCCTCGCACTGGTGAAGGATGGCAATGACTCTTAAGGCGGCACTGCTGGCTCGTTTTCCCTACCTCGCGAAAATGGCTGCTTGGCCAAAGCCCCTGCAGATCAGTTTGGCTGCGGCTGCGGTAGCCGCGATCGTCGCGCTACTAATGTGGGGACAAACTCCCGACTACCGAGTCCTGTTTTCCAATCTTGAAGATCAAGATGGCGGCGCCATTGTGACGGCTCTGGGCCAGATGAATGTGCCGTATACGTTTTCGAACAATGGCTCGGCCATTTTGGTCCCGGCCAATAAGGTTTACCAGACTCGCCTGCAGTTGGCCAGCCAAGGTTTGCCGCATGGCGGTAAAGTGGGCTTCGAGTTGCTTGATCACACGCGTTTCGGAGCGAGCGAATTCACCGAGCAGATTACCTATCAGCGAGCACTCGAAGGCGAGCTCGCCAGCTCTATCGAAGCCGTCAATTCGGTCAAACAGGCACGGGTTCATCTGGCTATCCCGCGCGAATCCCTGTTTGTACGCGAGCGCCAATCACCCACCGCGTCGGTGCTGCTCACCTTATATCCCGGCAGTTCCCTGAACGAAGCCCAGGTAGCAGCTATTACATGGTTGGTGTCGTCCAGCGTTCCGAATCTCACGGCAGACAAGGTATCGGTGGTTGACCAAAACGGCCATTTACTAACTGCCTCTTCGGGCGAGGAGAGCGCAGATGGAACACGCCGTGCTTTCATTAATGACACCGAGCAGCATACCGTACAACGAATACTCACCCTGCTTACGCCGTTGGTCGGAGCCCATAATGTGCGCGCCCAGGCCAGTGCCGATATTGATTTTTCACAACACGAGCAAACTTCAGAAGTCTACCGACCCAACCAGAAACCAGGTGACGCAGCAGTGCGTAGCGAGCAAACCAACTCGTCCTTACGCAACAATGTTGTCTCGCCAGAAGGCGTCCCGGGCGCCCTGACCAATCAGCCTCCCGCCAACGCCACGGCGCCCATTACCATTCCCAGGCCGCCTTTGGCGTCGGCCAACCCACCAGCAGGCGGCGTCGCGCCGGCCGCAAGCGGAGCACAAACCAAGGCACCCAGCGATAGCCGCCACGATGCCACGATTAACTATGAAGTCGATCGTACGATCAATCACGTCAAAGACCCCACGGGCAAGGTGCGGCGTTTGTCGGTAGCTGTGGTGCTTAATTATCAACCCGACGCGTCAGGCAAACTCGCCCCGCTTGACTCCGCCGAGTTGGCCAAAATAAGTGGCCTGGTCAAGCAAGCCATGGGCTACAGCGAGGCGCGCGGCGACACGCTTAGCGTCGTCAACAGTCCCTTTACTACCGAACAGGTGGAGAAGACGCAGGTCTGGGAAAATCCGCGCTACGTATCCGCCGCCCTGCAGCTTGGCCAATATCTGCTGATTGCGCTGGTTATTCTGGTGCTGTGGCGCAGCCTGCTCAAGCCTCTGGTGATCGCCATGATTGCCAGCAAGCCGGCCAACGCTGGCGCATCTTCGTCCAATTCGACGGCCCAAAACGAAGCGGCTGCAGCGCAGCGCGCATCGGAAATCGGCCGCTATGACGACAACCTGGATACGGCCCGGCGCATGGCTGAAAAAGACCCTCGCGCTGTCGCCATGGTAATGCGCACCTGGATGGCAAACAATGGCAGCAACTGAAACTGACCTGAAACGCTGCGCCATCTTGATGATGTCCCTGGGCGAAGACTCGGCAGCTCAGGTCTTTAAACACCTGTCGGCGCGCGAAGTGCAGAACATAGGCACCGCGATGGCCAATCTGAAGCAGGTCACACGCCACGACGTCGACGCCGTGCTGGAAGAGTTCCGTGAGGAAGCCGATCAGTTCATGGCTGTCAGCCTTGGTTCTAACGACTACATACGCTCAGTGCTGACCAAGGCCCTTGGGACAGACCGCGCCACGGGCCTCATCGAAGACATATTCGAAGGCGGCGAAAATGCTCACGGCATCGATGCGCTGAACTGGCTCGATGCCGGCAGTGTGGCCGAACTGATCAACGGTGAACACCCACAAATTATCGCCACCATCCTGGTTCATCTGGAACGCGACCGAGCCTCGGGCGTGCTAGGGCTATTGAATGAACGTCTGCGCAACGACGTAATGCTGCGCATCGCCACTTTTGGCGGCGTCCAGCCCGCAGCTTTGCAGGAACTCACCGAAGTCCTCAATAACATGCTCTCTGGTCATGGAACCAAACGCAGCAAGATGGGAGGCGTGCGCGCCGCCGCAGAAATACTCAATTTCATGAGTACGGCCGACGAAGACGCGGCGGTAGCCAGCCTGCGTGAACTGGACACCGAGCTGGCGCAACGCATCGTCGACGAAATGTTTGTCTTCGACAACCTGATCGACATTGAAGACACCGGCATCCAGCTCATCCTGAAGGAAGTCGACACCGCTTCGTTGCCCATTGCCTTGAAAGGTGCAACGGAAGAATTGCGCGACAAAATTTTCCGCAATATGTCCAACCGTGCCGCCCAACTACTACGCGACGACCTGGAAGCACAAGGGCCCGTACGCATGTCGAAGGTCGAACAAGAGCAAAAAAATATTCTGATGGTGGCCCGCAAGCTTGCAGAAGCAGGGCAGCTCGATTTGAACAGCAAGGGAAAGGACGAATATGTCTGACAAATGGCCGCCAGACGCAGCATTGCGCTCGACCGGGTCCTGGGAACCCTGGAAGATGGTGTCTTTCGAATCGCCTTCGAACGACAGGACACAACCTGAGCAACTGGCGGCAAAGCACGAGCAGACCCGCCTGGCCGCGCAGAAAATGGCACAAGCCGAAGGCTACGAGGTGGGCCACGCCCAAGGGCTAATCGAAGGCACTCGCACCGGCTTGGATACAGGGCGCGAAGAGGGTTACCAGGCTGGATTTTCAGAAGGCCACGCCGCCGGTCGCGCGGCAAGCCTAAATGAAACCGAGCAGTTGCAATCCTTGCTCGCCGCCTGCGCCCAAGCCCTTGAATCCGTGGAGGCTGAGATCGGGCAGAGCCTGATCTCGCTAGCCACACAAATTGCCCAGCGAATTGTGCACAGTACGCTAGCCGTTGCGCCGGAAAAAATACTTGATACGGTGCGCGACATTTTTCGCATCGACTCAGACCAGACGCCATCGCGCCTGATGCTCAACCCGGCCGACCTGGATCTCATCAAAGCACATCTGAGCGACGATCCCGGCCTGATCAAATGGCAGCTCGTCGCCGATCCAGGCATCGAACGGGGTGGCTGCATCGCCGAAACGGCGCTGGGCGACATCGACGCAACACTGCAAACCCGTTGGCAGCGGGTGACGGCGGTACTAGGACAAGACCATCCATGGATAGCAACAACATGAACCAGCCCACCAGAGATTACATTCCCATTGCCGACCGCTGGCAGGCGCAACTGGCAATTGGAGCGAAACGAGTGGCAGCTACCGATTCCTGGCAGATTACCGGGCGCGTCAGACGCGCCACCGGGTTGGTGCTGGAAACCACGGGCTTGCGGCTTGCGGTGGGTGCGGCCTGCAAAATTGAAATCTCACCTGGGCGCGATCACTGGGCCGATGCTGAAGTTGTCGGGTTCGATGGCCAAACGCTTTACTTAATGCCACAAAGCGACATTTCAGGTCTGTCGCCTGGCGCCCGGGTCGTATCGGCGGAGACGGTGTTGCAAGGCTCCATACCCTTACCCACGCAGGCCGCCGACAACAACGGCCTCGCGCCCGAACGCAGCCGGCATTTGCCCGTGGGCGAAGCCTTGCTAGGCCGCGTGCTCGACGGGGCCGGACGTCCGCTTGATAATCTGGGTTCGCTGGGCGACGTGACACTGGCTCCGCTGAGCGCGCCCAGCATCAATCCCTTGACACGCGCACCCATCGACACTGTGCTCGACGTGGGCGTGCGCGCCATCAACGGGCTGCTAACAGTGGGCCGCGGTCAGCGCATGGGGTTATTCGCGGGCTCTGGCGTAGGCAAAAGCGTGCTCCTGGGCATGATGGCGCGCTATACCCAGGCCGATGTCATTGTCGTGGGCTTGATTGGTGAACGCGGCCGAGAGGTTAAGGAATTCATTGAACACAACCTTGGGACCGATGGCCTGCGGCGCTCGGTTGTCGTTGCCGCTCCCGCCGACGTTTCACCCCTGTTAAGACTGCAAGGCGCCGTCTACGCGACCAAACTGGCCGAATACTTTCGCGATCAAGGCAAGCACGTACTGCTGATCATGGATTCGCTTACCCGCTACGCTATGGCACAACGCGAAATCGCCCTGGCCATCGGCGAACCCCCTGCAACCAAAGGCTACCCGCCTTCAGTATTCGCCAAACTGCCCGCACTGGTCGAACGAGCAGGCAACGGGGCGCCGGTAGGCAACAAGCCGGCAGGATCCGTTACTGGGTTCTATACCGTATTAACTGAAGGAGATGATCAACAAGATCCTATTGCCGACTCGGCACGCGCCATTCTGGACGGACACGTGGTGTTGTCGCGGCGCCTGGCCGAAGCGGGACACTACCCCGCCATCGACATCGAGACATCGATTTCCCGCGTGATGACCGCGATCGTTCCTAAAGAGCAGTTTTCCCGGGTGCATCAATTCAAGCAGATGCTATCGCGTTATCAGCGCAATCATGACTTGATCGCGGTGGGCGCGTACACATCGGGCAACGACCCGCAAATCGACGCGGCCATAGAAAAGTACCCGCTGCTTGAAGCCTACCTGCAACAAGGTATCGAAAGCCGTGTTGGCTATTCTGCCGCTGCTGATGAACTGGCTATCGCATTAGGCTATGGAGCCACCCAATGACCAAACTTTCGTCGCTGACTACACTCATCGATCTGGCCCAGAACAACGCTGACAACGCAGCCCAGCAGTTGCAGCAGTTGAACAACACGCGTCAGGACGCCCAGCAGCAGTTAAATACGCTACAGGTGTATCGCGAAGACTATGCACAACGCCTGCAAAAAACCATGGGGAACGGGCTTTCAGCATCGAACTACCATAATTTCAGGCAGTTTATCGTCACTTTGGACGAAGCTATTTCGCTGCAAAATAAGGTTGTGGTGCAAATCGACGTAAGACTCGAGTCGGGACGCAGGAACTGGTACGACGAAAAGCGCAAGCTGAATTCCTACACGACCCTGTTATCCCGACAGGCCCAGCAGCAGGCCATACACGATAACCGTAGCGAGCAAAGAGCTAACGACGAGATCTCGGCCAATCTACTGCGCCGTGCCGGCAAAACACACTAAATGACTCTATCATGACTACTGTGACAATTCCTGCGATATCCAGCTCGGCCAACAATGCCGCAGGCCCGGTTTCGCAGAATGGCAGCACGGCCAATAACCCTCCCAACACCAGCTTCTCGGATGTCCTAAGCAACCAGCAGACGCCGCCACAGACCAAACTGGCGCAACCCGCCCGCACCTCGACAGACAAAACAAGCCATGCCAAAGACGACGCGCTTGACTCTAACGAAGGCGCTCTGGCCTTGCTGGCCAGCGGTCTTGCTCAACCTCAGCTTGCACCTCACGTCACCGAACACGCACTATCACCCGGTTCTGATCCCGGCCAGGCGACCCAATCGGCATCGACCGACAGCTCGAGCGCGACTCGCATCGTAGGGGCAAACACCGCTTCCGCAGCTGCGAATGTGGCATCGTCGAGTTATTCGGGTATATCGCCCCAAGCCATCACCCAAACCATACAAGAGCAACTCGACGCTGCGCGGCCCTCGGAGAAGCAGGCCATCGAACTGCCGGACAAACAGACTATCGATCTGCCGGGCAGCGGCGACCGCACAAACCATTTGCCTACGGAACAGCCGAAGGATAATGCCACAGACTCGCAAAAGGCAGGCACACCGGCCAGCGTACAAGGCGTGCCCATACTAGTGAACGTGGCTGCCCAACTCGTGAACAGCTCGTCACCAAATCCGCCTGACCACATCAAACCTGGCCATCCGCTTGACGATGGTCCATTGCAATCCGTTTCCATAGCTTCGGACAATGGGCTGTCGGGTGCGCTGAATGCCAACCCAGCCCAATTCACAACCTCATCTTCGGCTAGTCTGCAAATCAACACGCCGCTGCAGCATCCACAATGGGCCGACGACTTCAGCCAACAGTTCGTGACCCTAACTTCGCACCAAACACAGAACCAGACCGCCGAATTGCATATCAACCCACCCGATCTGGGCCCTTTGCATATTTCGATCAATCTTAGCGACAATACGGCCAACGCCATATTCATGTCTCCCCATGCAGCAGTGCGCAGCGCGGTCGAAAATGCACTGCCACAATTGCAGCAGGCCTTGGCGCAAAGCGGTATTTCTCTCGGGCAAACTAATGTCAGCGATCAACGGCAACCGGCAGGAAGATTCCAGGAAACGAGTACCCAGAAGCGCCGCACGTCAACGGGCACAGTGGGCAATATAGGCTCGACAACTATGGGAGTCATGGCACGGACCAGCGCGGGCATCCGTGTACCCAACGCCTTGATCGATACATTCATTTAAGGCGCAACACATGACTAAAACCATCGTCGGAATCATCCTGATTGCCGCAGCCAGCATTGGCGCCACCGTATTCTATTTTGCAGAATTTGCCTCACCCTCGGCCCATGCCAAAACCACCGCAACCGCCAAACCTGTACCTTTACCTGGCCCTATTTTCGTGCCGCTGGAGCCCTTTACAGTAACGCTGCGCGACGACAACAGCAGCCGGATTCTTTATGTAGCGATTACCTTGCGCGTGGCCGATGAAGCGTCGCTAAAGCTGTTAGACCTCTACATGCCTGAAGTTCGCAACCGCGTCCTGCTTGAGCTGTCCATACAAAGCCCAACTGGAGTTCAAACGTCTCAAGGCCGCACCCAGCTCGCACAAGATCTGGCCAAGGTACTGAAGGCTCCGTACTTGCCACAGCCCCATGGTCCAAGTATTTCGAACGTTCTATTCACGGCCTTTGTAGTGCAATAATGCCATATCAGAACTTTCTCTCGCAAGACGAAGTCGATGCGCTGCTTGCAGGCGTAACGGGCGAAAGTGCTACCCCCCCTTCTCGGTCCGTCAATCCGGACAGCGTACGCCCCTACGACCTAAGTTCTCCAGATCGTGTCGTGCGCCACCGCATGCAGACTCTGGAACTGATCAACGAACGTTTTGCGCGACGCCTGCGTTCGGTTTTGCTCAGTTTCATGCGACGCAGCGCCGACATTACCGTGGGTCCCATACGGGTACAAAAATACTCAGACTTCGAGCGCAACCTGCCCATACCCAGCAATTTGAACATGGTCATCATGAAGCCGTTGCGCGGAGTGTCCTTGTTTACTTTCGATCCTAGTCTGATTTTCCTGATTGTCGACAGCATGTTCGGCGGGCACGGCCGCTACAGCATGCGCATCGAGGGGCGCGACTTCACCGTCACCGAACAGCGCATTATCCGGCGCTTGCTGGATTTGACGCTCGATAGCTGCAAACAAGCCTGGGAGTCGATCTATCCTATCGAATTCGAATACGTACGCTCGGAAATGCACACCAAGTTCGCCAGCATTGCCGGCAACAACGAAATTGTGGTGGTTTCGTCCTTCAATATCGAGTTCGGCGCGGCGGGCGGCACATTGAACATTTGCATGCCTTATTCAACCATCGAGCCGATACGTGATGTATTGACCAGACCCTTGCAGGATACGTCGACCGACTCGATCGATCAGCGCTGGGTGCATCAATTATCGCGCCAGGTGCGCAGCGCCAATGTCGAGCTGATTGCCGACTTCGCCCAAATTCCGTCCGATATTTCTCAATTATTAAAGCTCAAGGTAGGCGATGTGCTGCCCTTGACCATCCCTTCGGCCATCACTGCGCACGTGGGCGGCGTCCCGGTCATGGAATGTACCTACGGAACCTTTAACGGCCAATACGCATTACGCCTGCAAAAGTTGCTGGCCACCCACGCAACCGATTTACCCATGAGCGATTCCCCATGACTGAGCCCAACCAAGAAGAGCCTATCCAAAATCCGGATACCGCAAGGGGCACCGATGCCGGCTGGACGGCGGCCATGGCTGAGCAGGCACCTAATACCGCGTCCGGAAACCAGGCCGCAGGACTGGGCCAAGCCACCGATGATTGGGCCAGCGCCCTCGCCGAGCAAACCGCTGCCACGTCTGCCACCCAACAAGTATTCCAGCCTCTGGCCGATAGCTCCGCCCAAAGCAACAGCGACATCGACATGATCATGGACATTCCGGTTCAGCTCACAGTCGAATTAGGCCGCACCCGGCTCACCATCAAGAACATTCTTCAACTAGGCCAGGGCTCGGTCATCGAGCTCGACGGGCTGGCGGGCGAACCCATGGATATTTTTGTGAATGGCTACCTGATTGCACAAGGCGAAGTGGTGGTGGTCGAAGACAAGTACGGAATCCGCCTGACCGACATCATCACGCCATCGGATCGCATACAGCGGCTAAATAGCAGACGCCGATAATTTCCAACACCCCCTTAATCCATGACTGAAGCCGCCGCACTGCGCCTCGTTTTGAGCCTATTTTTCGTCCTCGCCCTGATCTTGGTCGCCGCGTGGCTGATTCGCCGCGCCGGCTGGCTGCGTGCAGGTTCAAAGCGTTTCATGCGCCTCGTCGACACTCAAAGCCTGGGTCCGCGCACCTATGTCGCACTGGTGGATATTGAAAATACCCGGTTGGTTCTAGGCGTTACGACCAGCCAGATATCGCTCTTGCACACACTGCCCAAGCCCGAGCCCGACAGCCAACCCGTCGAGCCCGAGCCTGCCTCCGCCTTTGCCCGAACGCTAAGGCAAATCATGACCAAGCGCCGCTAATTCAGGCCTCCCATCCGCCCAAGGCTGTCATGAACGCTTCCCTCCTCCGTCACAGCGGCACATTCAGGCTGAAGACACCGTTCAGTCTGGTTATTTTCAGCCTATTGCTGCTGGCATTGATCTATCCCGCTTCGGGTCTGGCCCAGGCCACGTTGCCGGGCGTAACGGTCGCCAACGGCCCCGGAGGCGACCAGACATATACGCTCAGCATTCAAACCCTGCTGCTGCTGACCATGATGTCGTTCTTGCCGGCCATGCTACTCATGATGACCGGATTTACACGCATCATCATTGTGCTCGGGCTGCTGCGCAATGCGCTGGGAACGGGCACCGCGCCCCCCAATTCGGTACTGATAGGCCTGGCTATGTTTCTGACCTTCTTTGCTATGTCGCCCGTCTTCGACCAAATCTACAGCCAGGCCTACCAGCCGCTAAGCGCGGGCTCCATCACCTTCGAAACAGCCTTGGACCGAGGAGTGCAGCCGTTAAAGACATTCATGTTGCACCAGACGCGCGAGGCCGACTTATCACTTTTTGCCAATATGGCCCAGGTTGGCCGGCTTGACAGCCCCGACCAGGTACCGCTACGAGTGCTGGTGCCGGCCTTCGTCACCAGCGAACTGAAAACGGCCTTCCAGATCGGCTTCACGGTATTTATACCATTCCTGATTATCGATCTGGTGGTGGCCAGCGTATTGATGGCCCTGGGAATGATGATGGTGCCACCCGTCACGATCTCGCTACCCTTCAAGCTTATGTTGTTCGTGCTGGCCGATGGATGGCATCTTCTCCTGGGATCACTGGCTCGAAGTTTCTACCAATAAAAGGACACGTCTTGAATTCCGAAACCATCATGACCATGACCTATCAGGCGCTGAAAGTCGCCCTGATCATGGCGGGCCCTTTATTGCTGGTGATGCTGGTGGTGGGCCTGCTGATCAGCATCTTCCAGGCGGCCACCCAGATTAACGAAATGACTTTGTCGTTCATTCCTAAGCTATTGGCCCTTGGCGTGACGCTCGTTTTGTTGGGCCCATGGCTGATCAGCACTATGGTCGACTATATCCAACAACTGTTTTCGCAAATTCCGGGGCTCGTGTCCTAAGGCGGCCGCCCGCGGCGCGCTGGCCTATGGCTTCCTTCGACCTGCACCAGCTCTACGGCTGGATCACAGCATTTATCTGGCCCTTCCTGCGGCTGCTGGCCTTGACAGGCACAGCGCCGCTTTTGGGCGAATCAGCGATCCCGGTTCGCGTAAAAGTGGGTTTCGCGGCGCTCACGGCTGTTGCCATTGCACCCGCATTGGGGCCCATGCCGGCCGTTGCGCCGGCCTCGTTTGCCGGACTATGGATAGCCATGCAGCAGGTGCTGATAGGAATAGCGCTAGGGCTGACCATGCGCATGGTCTTTGCCGCGGTGCAAACTGCGGGGGACTTTATCGGGCTACAAATGGGTTTGTCGTTCGCCTCGTTCTTCGATCCGGGCATGGGTCCCAACACCACCGTGCTGTCGCGCTTGATGACTCTGATCGCCACGCTTTTTTTTCTGGCACTAAACGGCCATTTACTGATGCTGGCGGGCCTGGTTCGCACTTTCGAGGTGCTGCCCATCGGTGCATCGTTAAATCCAGGCGGTTGGGGTGTACTACTGGACTGGAGCAACGAAGTTCTGGTTTCAGGCCTGCTTTTAGCGTTGCCGCTTATCATTGCATTGCTGACCATCAATCTGGCCATGGGGATCTTGAACCGCACCGCGCAACAGCTTTCAGTGTTTGCTGTGGGTTTTCCGATCAGCTTACTGGTGGGGCTGATACTGCTGGCCATCGTGCTGCCTCAAACCGGCCCATTCCTGACGCACCTTTTTCAATTGGGCTACGACGCCATGGGCCGATTGGCGCAAGCTTTGGCGGGCTTGCCGGGCAAGTAGTGTCATGCACGGGTGGCAGCCACAAGGGCTGCCACCATGCAAAAATGGGTACCAGCTCGAACGCTACGGCACGGCTGTGCGGCGCGGCTATTGCTGCAGACTGTATGTCACAGCGGGCTCGTAAGCAGGCGTGTTAGAGAGGCTACCCAACGGATCTGGCTTTCGTTGTACGTTTTGCATGGGAGCAACAGCCGCAGGCGGCGATTGCGGCATTGTCTGCGTTGATACGTTCGTACTGTTGACGACTCGAATGAATTTGCCATCTGACCCGAAAGCCAGCCACAATTCCTGTCGGGCATAAATCGCATCGGTGAGCAGCGTAGCCTTGTGGGACCAAATGGCCAGTGCAGACCCATCAAGCTGACGATACACATTAACAGGCTCGGCGTCTAAAATGCGGCTTGCCTGCTCTAAAGTAGTTTGCCCTACTTGTATGCGCCCGAGATCCGTTGTATGAAATGAGTGCCCTGAAGTGCTGCATGCTGCCAGCCCAAAGCAAATTATCAGTGCCAGTACGCAGACGGGAAGCCCGAACCGATAGGGAGCAAAACGCATGCTTATTCCATTTCTAAATCGATTGTGAACTACAAGGCGAAGCGCAGACAGTACCTGTCGTACGGCCGGCGAAGCCGACAAAGTACACGATTGATTTAGAAATGGAATTAGAACTCTTCCCATTCGCCTTCGCCTGTCGCCTTGCGCGACGTGAATGAACTGGCGGCGGCCGCATAGTTCGGGAACTGAGTAATGGTTGAGGTCTGCGCCCGACGCAGGACTCGCAGGTTTGCAGCGGCCACTGGCACCTTTATGGCCTCGGCGCCTTTTGCCAGACCGTCACCGGCTGCGGTGGTCAGCTTCTGATGAAGGGCCGTCGCGACATTCGTGGTCGCAACATCAATGACCTGATTGTCGACCGTCTTGAACACCGAAACCGCATCGGTGACCTGCGCGACCTGCTCATACAAAGCAGTCGCTACAGAAGCTGCTTGTTGCACCAGCAACGCATTTTGCTGCGTTACGCTATCCATTTGAGACACAGCATGGTTGATCTGACTTATACCGGCAGATTGTTCGGTGGTGGCTGCCGAAATCTCGCCCATGATATCTGTCACCCGGGCCACCGATACCACGATTTCTCCCATCGTCGCCCCGGCTCTTTCAACCTGGGCAGACCCCTCTCCCACCCTTTTGACGGAATCGTCGATCAGGCCCTTGATCTCTTTGGCGGCCTGCGCGCTGCGCTGTGCAAGCGCCCGAACTTCAGCGGCCACCACGGCGAAACCCTTGCCTTGTTCGCCCGCCCGAGCGGCCTCAACTGCGGCATTGAGCGACAGAATATTCGTCTGAAAGGCAATGCTGTCTATCACGCTCACAATATCGGAAATTTTGCGCGAACTGGCCGAGATCCCCTGCATCGTAGTGACTACCTCACCCACGGCGTGACCACCGCGCTGTGCAACCTCCGAAGCGCTGGCCGCCAACTGATTGGCCTGGCGAGCATTGTCGGCATTTTGCTTGACGGTGCTGGCAAGCTGTTCCATGCTGGCTGCCGTCTGCTGCAACGCCGCCGCCTGTTCCTCAGTGCGGCTGCTCAAATCGGTATTGCCCTGCACAATCTGCTGCGATCCGGTGTTAATCTGGCCCATGCCTTGGCGTACCGTTTCCACGATACGGCCCAAGCTGTCCTGCATCCGTTTGAGGGCCCCATACAAAGCGCCAATTTCGTTTCGGGACACAACATCAATGCGCTCTGTCAGATCGCCTGAGGCGATGCGGTCAAAATAAGCACCGGCCAGTTTGATCGGCCGCAAAACCGTGCGCGACAATGTCAGCAACACCATCAACGCCAACAAGACAGTCAACATTAGCAAGCCGCCAAATACATACAGCCCGCGAACGTATCGTTGCTCGGAGGGCGCCACGAAGTTCGCATGCTGGTCCGTCAAGAATTCGTCAAAACTTTTGAACGCCACTTTGAGCCCTTGCGCGGCTGCAACCGATTGATCACCTTGGGATTGATCGTAAGCGGCTTTGATATCGCGGCCAGCCATTACGACGCCACCGGCGAAGGCGTTCATTTCATGGCGGGCCGTATACACGCTGTACCACGCCACGCCAACCGCTACAAATGTCAACAAAGACAAGCAAAACACCATTAGCGACAAACTGGTTTTGAGTTTCATTAAGCGCCACCCACATTGAACAGACTATTGCCCTGAATTTTCTTGAACGCCAGGGATGCGGCGTCCAGCGCCGACTGACGCAATTGCAATTCCGTGGATGCCGAGTAGTAATCGACAGATTCCAGTTGAGACAACTGTGTCGTGTAACCCAGGTCGCGCGAAGTGCCATTGGAATTCAACGCATCGATCTGATTAAGGCGTGTGCCAACCGACGCGCGCACCGTCAGCATGTTGTCATAATTGATACCGATTTTCTGCATGGCAGTCGAAAGCGCATTGCCCAGATTTGCATTGGCCGTCGCATTACCGTTGGAGGGTTTTTTCAACGCCGCGATGACGCTATCGAGCGTGTCGAAAACGTTTAGATTCCCCGAAGCTGCCGGTTCAACGGTAAAGGTATCGCCCGCAACAGGCTGGCCAGAGAACTGCACGTGAACTCCCCCTGTCATATCTAGGGATGTGCTGCCCGCCTGATAGGGCAGCGGACCCACCACGCCAGCCGGCAAGCCGGCCGAATCTTTCATGTCAACGGTGTATTGCAGCGGCAAACCGCTAAATGAAATAGTAAAAGTCTTGCCGACATTGCTACCCAGGGGATCCGTCACGGTTGGAGTTCCTATCTGCCCCGTGCCGCTATTGGTGGACGCCCCAGCCGTTAAATAACCTTGTGTTCCGGGAGTCGCGCGAGCGAAAATATCGCTACCCAGGTCACTGGTAGGCATCTGGCTTGTGGCGTCTACCTGAACGAGGCGCTGACCACTAACAGCACTCGCCGTTACCACGCCGGCGGAGTCAGCCACGAACGGCGCCTGCGTTCCCTGGCTTCCCGAAAAAAGGTACTGGCCATTGTCGTTAGTGCTATTGGCCATCGTCAACAGGCTGGCTTTGGCGGTGGACAACGTATCGGCCAGGGTACTGCGGTCCACATCAGACAAGGTCCCGTTGCCTGCCTGTACCAGGCTGGCGTTGATGGCCTGCATCTGGGTCGTAACCGTAGCAAGCACATTGTCTTCAGTACCCAGATTGTTGGTAGCAACCTGGCGATTGGCTGCAAAGCGCGCATTGATCGACTGCGATTGTGCAACATTGATGGCTTGCGATGCGGCTAAAGGATCGTCGGCAGGCGTCACCATACGCCGGCCGCTGCTGATCTGCTGATACACATGCATCAAGTCAGCTTGCTGATTATTGATGGAATTGAGCCCGGTTTGAAAGAATTGACTGGAGCTGATACGCATGACGAAACCCCGAAAAAATTTGTGCACTGTCTGGCAAGGCCGAACGCTACGAGCCCATGCGTAATAAAGTATCGAACAGTGTTGCACTCACGGTGATCAAGCGTGACGCGGCCTGAAACTGTTGCTGATAGTTGTCGAGGTTGACGTACTCTTCGTTTAAATTAACACCCGACAACGCTTGCTGGGCTGCTGTGTTTTGCTGGATCAGCGTAGTTTGAGCCGTGGACGCCGTGGTGTTTTGCTGCGTCAGCACCGCAACCTTGTTCACAATTTGCGAATATGACTCGTTCAGGTTCATGGTGCCATTACCCAACACCTTGCCGGTCTGCAACTGGGCCAACGCCAGCGCATTGGTTCCATTGGCCGATCCGCCGCTGCTATCGGCGGCGGCTATCTTGGCTGGATCGCTAATCAGCAGTTTCAAATCATCGGCCGCCGTCCGGGTAGGCTGTACCAGCCAGGAATCGCCGGCCGCCGGAGTTCCCGACATGGCAAGCGACAGGCCAGGAATTCCTGTAGCGGCCAACGCAGGGCTCGCCGTGCCCACCTGCTTGCCAGCGGGCGACGTAAACACCGAATAATTGGCGCCATCGTACTTGACCTGATAATCGAGCCCCGTCAACTGATTGGAGTCGGTCGTCACAAACGAGGCGGTCAACGCAGCGGCCCCGCCCGTGCTGTTGGCTGCATTGGGAATGACCTTGGGATCGCCCAGAGTGAAGAAGTCAGTTCCGGCAGCGCCAACCAAGTCCACACCTTGATCATGCAGGGCATTCACATTTATTGCCAAACCGGCCGCCATCTGGCCCAGCTGATTTTGCGCTGTGTCGAGCGTCTGGCTGCGGTAGTTCAGAAGCCCACCTAAACTACCCGCCGTTATTGCCTGATCGGACATCTCGACCGGTATCATGGCGCCATTGGGCCCCGAGGTCACGCTGTAGGCGACCACGGTACGCGACGGATCGGCAGCGGACGCCACGGCCTGCAACGGGAAAACCGACTCTCCACCCAGCAAGATCTGGCCATTGCCGACGGTCAGGTTGATGCTGCCCTCCTGCATGGACGTTTTGACATTGATGAGTTGGCTAAGCTGTGACACCACATGATCGCGCTGATCGAGCAAGTCATTGGGAAGCTGTGTCGGGTTGCCAGCCTGCGCAATGGTAATTTGATGATTCAAATCCTTGACTTGACCAACGTAACTATTGATCTGCGTCACCGCGGTCGAGATTTGCGTATTGATATTGTTGCGCTGTTGATTCAAAAACGCGCTGGCGCTATTGATATTAGTCACCAGGCTGTTGGCCCGGCCCAGCAAATCCTGACGTGAGGCGCTATCGGCGGGGCTCGAAGCCACCGCCTGCATGCCATCGAAAAACTGCTGTAGCGCCGGTGAAATACCCACCGTGCGATCAGCAAACAGATTATTGACCTGCGCGATCTGGTTGCCATAGGCATCCAGGGCTGCACCGCCAGACTGGGAATTGACCAGCTGCTGAGACAAAAAGCTATCGTACGAGCGGCTGATGCTATCTACCTGCACGCCCTGGCCAATAAAGCCACTGCCTGTGCTAACAGCCCCTGCGCTCGATACCTGCACCGTTTGGCGATTGTAGCCATCGGTCGCCGAATTATTAATATTGTGGCCGGCGGTTTGCAAACGCAACTGGGCTGCATTCAAACCGGTAAGGCCGAGATTTGCCAAGCTCATGGACGATTTACGCTCTTAATCAATGGGAGCCTGAGCTCCCCGTGGACGGGACGACCGCTATTAGCATTTACGACAACAAGGCAAAACTATTTAGCGCAAGCAGCACAAAACAGGTTTCAAGCGGGGCTGGCATCGAAATACCCCATGATCGAAATCAGCTTCTGAGCATAAGCCGGGTCGGTGGCATACCCCGCATCCTGTATTTTCTGCGCTGCCGCCTCGGCGCTTGGTGCTCCCATCACTTCCTGATAACGCGGGCTATTGCCAATCAAACGTGCATAATCAGCGAAAGATTCGGCGTACGAACTATACGCACGAAACGGCTGCATCACCTTCTGAGGCACGCCGTTCTGATACTCCGTGGTCAGCACGTTGACCACCTTGCCTTTCCAGCTTGCGCCCGCCTTGATGCCAAACAGGTTATAGGTAGGGCTACCGTCGGCACCTTGAATCTCACGCTGGCCCCAGCCTGACTCCAGCGCCGCCTGGCTTAGCATCAATTTCATGGGCACCCCGCTCTGATCGGACGCCGCCTTGGCCGCCGAGGACATGGCCGAGACAAAACTGCGAATATGTTCCGGTGCGCCCTGGATGGCGTTAGAAACCGCAGCCACCCCCGGCTGCTTGCTTAATAAATCAATTAGGGCCGAGATGGACGAGACCGCCGCGGTGGCCTGCGGGCCTATGCGTGAGCGCAAGCCCGGTACGCGCGAGGTCGATAGCTCGGGCGGCGTTGTCGAAGTTTGTGCCGCCGCATCGCCACCGGTGCGCTGCGCATTCATTTGATTGAGCAGCGCCTGCGCCAAGCCGACGCCGGGGTCGGACAACTGCACGGCCATTTGCTCATCGCCCATGCTTTGCGCCATACGTGACTGTTCGCTGTCGAAAGGCCCGGACAAGGTGCTCCCCTGGCGCGCCTGCTTCAAAAGCATCTGGATAAAAACGGCCTCGAACTGCTGTGCCACCTTTTTGTTGGTGGCCGGACTCGCTCCCTCCTGAGTCTCGCGCTTAAGGCTGCTCAGTTGGCTGAAATCGAAGGCCGATGTGTCCTGGCCCGGCCGGGGAATATATTGGACAAGCGACATAAGTGTCTGACCCTATATGATTTCCAAATCGGCGTGCAAGGCACCCGCACTCTTCATGGCTTGGAGAATCGACAACAGATCCTGAGGCGTCGCTCCCAACGCATTAAGCGCCTTGACCACATCAGCCAGATTGGCGCTGGTGTGCAAGCGTCTGATAGTGCCCTGATCTGATCGCATTTCGATTTGTGTGCTGGGGGTTACCACCGTTTGCCCACCCGCGAAAGGCGTCGTCGGCTGGCTTACTTGAGATTGCTGGCTGATCACCACCGACAAATTCCCGTAAGTAATAGCGGACTCATCAATCGTTACGGTACGATTCATGACGACAGTACCGGTACGCGCATTGATAACCACTTTAGAACGCGCAGCAGGCAGGTTGACCTGCACGTTTTCGACCCGGGAAAGAAAAGCCGTCTGGCTCGCCGCATCGGGCGGCCCCCGCAGTTCAACGACCCGGCCATCCACGGCGCGTGCCGTGCCTGGCCCAAGAGTGCGGTTCAGCGCAGCAACCACATTTTCCGCAACGCCGAAATCAGTCGTGTTCAGTTCAAGCCGAATGACGCCGTTGTGCGCAAACGTCGTCGGTACGTTGCGCTCGACGATGGCGCCGTTGGTGATGATGCCGCCGTTGAGCTGATTGACCTGGACGCTTGAGCCACCCGCCTGCGCCCCCGCGCCACCCACCAGCAAGTTGCCCTGAGCCATCGCATACACCTGGCCATTGGCGCCCTTTAGGGGCGTCATCAACAGCGTACCGCCTCGCAAGCTCTTGGCGTTGCCCATAGACGAAACGACCACATCCATCGACTGGCCAGGCTGAGAGAAAGCCGGCAGGCGTGCCGTCACGATCACCGCCGCCACATTCTTGACCTGCATATTGGTGCCCTGGGGCACGGTCACGCCCAGTTGCGACAACATGTTGGTCAGACTCTGCTGCGTAAACGGCGTCTGGCGCACCTGATCGCCGCTGCCATCCAACCCCACCACCAGGCCATAGCCTATCAATTGATTGGATCGAACTCCCTGAATCGTGGACATATCTTTGATCCGCTCGGCGTACGCCACATTCAACAAGGATAAGCACACCATCCCCAAGGCAAGGCCTTGGCTCAAGCGGCGCAATGGGGCAATACGGGGAAAATGCAAGGTCGACATCATGTCAGAATGGTGAAATATTCAGGAAAAAACGCTGCAACCAACCCATGGTCTGGACTTCATCCATGGTGCCTTTGCTGCGGTACTCAATGCGGGCATCAGCGACTTGCGTTGAAGCAACCGTGTTCGAGCCCGTAATGGAGCGTGGATCCACCACGCCCGAAAAACGGACGTATTCGCTGCCGCGATTGATGGCGATCTGTTTTTCGCCAGCAATTTGTAGATTCCCATTAGGCAACACGCCAATAACCGTTGTCGTCAGCGTTCCCGAGAAGGTGTTGTCCGCGCTGCTCGAGCCCTTGCCCGCCGCCTTGTTGGCGCCCGAGCCATCGAGATTTTGCTTGGCGCCCAGTTCGCTTGGCAAAAAGCTGGGCAGCGCAGTCATTGCCAGCGTAGCGCTGCCGGAACGGTCAGTACTGGTTGCCACGTTTTTGGCGGCGTTGGTTTTTTCCTGAATGACGATCGTGACAATATCACCCACATTGCGGGGACGTCGATCTTCGAACAAAGGGTAATTGCCATAGGAGGTAGGCTGGTAGATTGAACCGTTGACCTCTGGCGGGGGCACAGGCATAGGCGGGCGCGCTGTAAGCGGCCCCGTCACTACCGGTTCGGGAGGGATCATGGCACACCCCCCCAAGAAGATCGCAATGGCGCAGAACCATCCAGCACAAACAAGAGAACGCCAGTGCATCATGAAAGCTGGGTCAAGCGCGCAAGCATCTGGTCAGACGTCTGAACAGCCTTGCTGTTCATCTCATAGGCGCGCTGAGTGGCGATCATGTTGACCAGCTCTTCGGCTACATTCACGTTCGAGGTTTCCACATATTGCTGCATGACCAGTCCAGCACCGTTCAGGCCCGGCTGGGCTTGGTTGGGAGGCCCGGACGCATCGGTTTCAACATAGAGGTTTTCGCCCATGCTTTGCAGGCCCGTCGGGTTCACAAAGGTTGAAAGCTGCAACTGGCCAACCTGAACGTTGGTGCCGACGGCGCCTGGTTGCGTGACAGACACGGTGCCATCACGGGCAATAGTCACGCTAAGCGCATTATTGGGTATATTGATGGGCGGCTGTATCGGATACCCACCCGCCGTCACCAGTTGACCATTCTGATCCACCTGCAGGCCACCGTCACGGGTGTAGGAGAAGGTGCCGTCGGGCATTTGCACTTGCAGAAAACCGCTGCCCTGGATGGCAATATCCATCGAGTTGCCGGTGTTTTTCATATTGCCCTGAGTATGAATGCGTTCAGTCGCCACCGTGCGTACGCCCGTTCCAAGCTGCAAACCCGAAGGCAATTGGTTGGCCGCGCCCACTTGAGCGCCCGGTTGGCGCACCGTCTGATACATCAGGTCTTCGAAAACGGCGCGGTTGCTCTTGAAACCGTTGGTATTGACGTTGGCCAGATTATTGGAGATCACGTCCATATTGGTCTGCTGCGCTTCAAGACCCGTTTTGGCGATCCAGAGTGAACGTATCATGTGTATTCCTTTTAAAGCGAGCCTGCCCGGCCCCGGTAATTAATTGCGCTTAGCCATTGAGCGACAAAATAGAATTGCCCTTGTCTTCATTGGTGCTGGCGTCCTGGATGACTTTCATCTGCATCTCGAAATGTCGGGCATTGCTGATCATGCCCACCATGGCCTGGGCCGCACTGACATTGCTTTTCTCGACGAAGCCCGAAACCATGCGCACCGACGGATCGGCCCGCACGGCCGGTTGGCCTTGCGCGACACGAAACAACCCATCGTCGCCACGCACCAGACTGGCCGGTGACGGGTTTACCAACTTCAGCTGGCCGATCTCTTCCAGGCCTTTAGGATCGCTGCCGGCGCCCAGAACCGAGATGGCACCATCGGCACCGAACATAAGGGTGCCACGATCAGGCACGGCCACTGGTGCGCCGCTGGCCGACAATACCGGCAAGCCTTGCGGGTTGACCAGCAAACCTCGTCCATTCACAGACAATTCCCCGGCGCGGGTATACGCTTCGCCCGCGGGAGTCTGCACGCTAAACCAACCCTGGCCGGTAATGGCCACGTCCAGCGCACGGCCAGTTTGCAGCATGCCGCCCTGATTGAAATTACTGCTTGGGGTAGAGGCAACGGTCGTCACCCGGGTGGGTGAACTGTCGCTCGCAACCAGCGGCACCGAGCGATAAACCGACAACTGCTCGCGAAAGCCCGCCGTGCTGACGTTAGCCAGGTTATTGCTGATCACCGACTGTTGCTCGAGCACGCGGGCCGCGCCGCTCATTGCGGTATAGACGATGCGATCCATAAGGCGCCGGCCTAGATGCCTGTGATCAGGCTCTGCATGGCCTGATCCTGGGTTTTGATGCTTTGCGCATTGGCCTGATAGGTACGTTGCGCAATAATCATCTTGACCAATTCCTTGCTGATATCCACATTAGAATCTTCCACCGATTGGCCTTTGATGGACGCCAGCCCATTGGAGCCCGGACGGCCCACTATGGCCTGACCCGAGGCTGAGGTCTCAATCCAGGCACCGCCACCGACGGACTGCAAGCCTTGCAGATTATTGAAATTCGCCAGCGCCAGAGAACCCACTGACTGAGTCTTGCCATTGGTGTAACTGGCCACCATAGCGCCTTCCGGGCTAAACGACACCCCAGCGAAGTTGCCGGTGGTGTAGCCGTTTTGACTGAAATTGGACGAAAAATCGCCACCGAACTGGGTGGAGTTCGTGTAGTCGAGGGCAATGTTCAATGGGGCGGCAGGCGCATTGGCCGCACCCGGCTGAGTCATCACCAAAGCCGACGACACTGGCGTTGAGAGAGTTCCGGCGCCGTCGAAAGACATGGCGAATGGCGCCGCATCGGTTGGCGAAGTAAGCGCGTTGCCATCGAGCCGGTAGTACACATTCCAGTTGCTCTGCGTTGCCGTGCCCGCGGCTTTGGCAAAATACTGCGTCAACTGATGGGCATTGCCCAGAGAGTCATACGTTGTAATGGGCAGCGAATAGCTATAGCTGGCCGCAACGGCGGGAGCAAAGGGCGTGACAAGGGGATCGATAACCGTGGCATTGGCGTCCAGATTAACCTGACTCGTCATCTGGCTGGTTGCGCTCGGGGCTATATTGCCCACCGGCACTCTCAACGTTGTCAGGTTAGTGGTTCCGGTACCGACCGGGTAGCCGGTCAGACGCTGCCCCTGTGTATTGACGACGTAATTGTCTTTGTCAGCAAAAAATTGACCGTTGCGCGAATACATGACCTGGCCACTCGGATCCTGCAAACGAAACATACCTATAGGGCCATCAATGGCCATATCGTACGGATTGCCCGTGCTGGTAATGTTACCTACGGAAAAGTTCTGGTTGACGCTGGCCAGCTGCACCCCCAGCCCAACACGCGAATTGGCATACACATCGGCAAACGTGGCCGTACCTGTTTTAAAACCCACCGTAGCCGAATTAGCAATATTGTTGCCTATCACGTCCAGGTCTTGTGCCGCTGCGGCCAGGCCGCTTAAACTTTGTCCGAAACTCATGATTGACTATCCCTCGTAAAATTAAATGAACTCGTATCAAATACCAGTCCAGAATTGTGTCGCGAACAGCAGGCGCTACATGATTTTTCGTACATCCGCCAAAGCCGCGGTGCCGGCCAAGCCCAGGTCGAGCTGCACCCCGCTCGACGCATGCGAAACACTGCCGACAATGCCCGCGGTCAACGACTGGACAGAGACAGGGGCTCCACTGGCGTCCGTGGCTGTCACCTGGATCGTGTAAGCGCCATCGGGAGCGGCCGCGCCGCCATCGGACTTGCCATCCCATTGCAACGACAATATGCCGGCGGGCTGCGCACCCAAGCTCACCTGGCGTACCGCCTTGCCGCTGGCGTCAAGAATGGTGGCAGTTACATTCGTTGCCGGAGAAATCACATCGACCCCAAAAGGGGTCGCCTGTTTGCTCGTTGGATCGGTCGGATCGCTGCCCAAAGAAACCTTGGAACCGGGAACCAGTACGGTTTTGCCGATCAGATTTGCGGCCTGCATCGATTGAGACACATCCATCTGGCCCGACAAAGCCAGCAAAGTGTTGTTGAGCTGATTAATGCCGTTGACCGTAGACAATTGAGCGATTTGCGACGTGACCTGCGCATTGTCCATGGGGTTCATGGGATCTTGATTTTGTAGCTGAGTGACCAATAAAGTCAGAAACTGGCTTTGCGTGTCGGACGCCAGATTCTGCGTACTGCTGCTGGCCGCCGCCAAAGCCGTCGATGCCGCAGCAGCCGTGTTCGACGTTGTCGTATTTGTAATCGCCGTCACAAGAAACTCCTGGAAAATAGGTACTTAAACAGTATGAACATCGACTACTGCCCGATGGTGAGTGTTTTCATCATGAGATTTTTGGCGGTATTGATGACTTCGACATTGGCCTGATACGAACGCGACGCAGAAATCATATTGACGGTTTCCGCGACCACATCTACATTCGGCTTGGTGACGTAGCCATTCGCATTGGCAAACGGATTTTCAGGGTCGTATTGCAGGCGGGGCGGCGCAGAACTTTCAACCACTTGTGCCACTCTGACCCCACCCACTGCCTGCGCATCAGGCTGACCAGCGCCGGGTTCCACCTGAAACACCACCTGGCGCGCGCGATACGGCTGGCCATCAGGGCCTACGACACTATCGGCGTTGGCCATGTTGCTGGCCGAGACGTTCATGCGCTGCGATTGCGCCGTCAGTGCCGAGCCTGCAATTTGAAAAATACTCATTGTGGACATGTCATTTCCCTTATTGCTGCAAGGCGGCCATCATGGTTTTCACGCGTTGTGAAATCAAGGTCAGATCACTCTCGTAGCGCAAGGTGTTATCGGCAAACTGAACGCGCTCGGTGTTCATGTCCACGGTGTTGCCGTCCAGGCTTGGTTGCAGCGGCTGGCGGTATAGAAGCTGGGCCGGATCGGAGCTCACTGCCTGAGCGGGAATGTGCCGTGGCGACGTGAGAGTAAGCGACGTATTGGCCAAACGCATTGAATCGCCCATAGCTCCTTGCAAGGCCGCCTTAAAGTCAAAATCGCGCGCCTTGTAATTCGGTGTATCAGCATTGGCTATATTGGACGCAAGCACCTCCTGGCGCTGCTGACGCAAATTAATGGCCGTTTGATAAAAACTAAAATCTTTGCTGAGACGATCAACCATTTATAATCCAACAAATATTCAGAAGCCCAATCCGCATATCGCCGGCGCTCAATCTACGACGCCCGAAACAGCGGCCTCTTGTGCCTTGTCACACAGAGGACATGGTAATGTGAACCATCCCGACACAAACTACGAAACAAGCCACTATTTATCGTCCAATTCGGGTTATGCCGGGCCTCGGCTTGTCGATAGAATGTCAACATGCAAAAAATTCTCGCCCTAGTCCTGTGCACCATCGCTTGTGGCGGCACAGTGCGTGCCAACACCGCAGCAGAGGCGCAGGGGGCTGCTCGAATCATTGCTCAGGCACAGGATTTTTTGCGTCAGCAAGCGAGCCACTATCCGGGCACGCCGCAAATTAACATCGACGCCTCGCGTCTGGACAAGCTGCCAGCCTGTGAACAGCTACAGTTTTTCTTGCCCGGTCGCCACCTGCGATCCACAATGTCTGTGGGCGTACGTTGCGCGGCTCCGCATCCGTGGACCAATTATGTACAGGCCATTGTCAGCATCCAAGGTACTTACTATGTAGCTGCGCACAATATGAAGCCGGGAGAAACGCTGGACGCGAGCAACCTTGACATCCGCACGGCCGACCTGCTCACATTGCCGCCCGACACGGTAATCGACCCAGGCCAACTTATCGGCCGCATTACCACTCATCTCCTGATCGCAGGCACCCCCATCAAGAGCAATGCCTTGCGAAACCCGCAATCCATATTGCGCGGCCAAACGGTGCGTCTGGAAGCCCGTGGCGAAGGATTCGTGGCAAGTAGCGAAGGCCGCGCCGTACAGGGTGGCGCCCCCGGAGCCCAGATACAGGTACGCACGGCTACGGGGCGGATTGTGACAGGTACGATCATCGACGCCGCCACCGTCTCGGTCATAAGCTAAAGTTTAACGTTGCCCTGCCGTTATCCCTTATCATGGGAACCATGCATTAAAGGTTCAGCCGCACTTCGGAGATCTTCTTGAAAATCTACTCCTCGCCTCCTCAAAGCCCGCTGACAGGCAGCGTCGCGCCAGCCCGCAGCGAGAGCAATGGCCAAACGTCACCATCGGTTGCGGGCCATTCGGCCAGCAGCGCCGTAGATCTGAGTGCAGCAGCGCGTCAACTGTCTCAGTTGCAAAACAGCGACAACGATATCAATGGGCCACGGGTCAACGAACTTCGCGCCGCTATCGCAGCAGGCCAATTAAAGATCGACCCCAGCCGCATCGCCGACGGGCTAATCGCCAGCGTGCGCGATTTACTTAAATAACCCAAAGCGTCACCATGAGCGAACCGCTACACCCATTGCAGAACTGCCTGCAACAGGAAACGACACTGATCCAGCAATTTATCTCGGTGCTGCAAGCCGAGGCGCAAGCGCTCGGACAAACCGCCGATACCGATGCGCTCACCGCCTCCACAAAAGAAAAAAATCGTCTTTTCGATTTGCTCTCAGAAATCGGCCGAGAGCGGCAGACGCACTTACAGCAGCTTGGATATAGCGCAGATAAAACTGGCCTGAAAGCTGCCGCAGACGAGTATCCTGCCTTGAAGCCGCTATATCTGAACTTGTTCGATTCGGCCCGGCAAGCCAGCGCACTGAACACCGTGAACGGCGCCGTCATCGATATCCACCTTAGGCGCAATCAACAGGCCTTGGATGCTCTGCGCCGGCTGGGCAATATCGACCAGCTGTACGACGCCAGCGGTCGGGCTCATGCCGCGCCGGCCTACAGAAAAGAAATCAAGGCAGGTTGAACGCGCGGCGCTAAACCCCTATTCCATTATGTCCCGCAAGGCAAATAGCTTGAGTACGCCCGACACGGCCGAAGCAAGCGACGCCGTTCCTCCCAAACTATTGACTACCGTGCGGGCCGGCCCAGCATCGGGTCCCTGCATAATCCGCCACGCCATCAACCCAAGCTGCATGGCCAGCAACGCCCGCAACAGCTCGGGCTGATCGCCAGACCCCAGAAGATGCCAGCCGCGCGCCGCATAACGGAAAGCGGCCTTGCTCTCGGTTTGTGCAATTAGCCACGCCGCCTGCCGTTCGACGTCAAACTGCGCGGGGAACAGGTTGCTTAAACCACAATGCGTCTGGACCACGGCTCCGCTACGCCTATCAACGATACGCACAGCCAGCATGTGCAAGGCTAAAGGGGCGACTCTGCCGCGCGCCGGCAGTTCAACGAATTGAGAACCTGCCCAAAGTGTCAGAGTACCGAGCGGCACGCCGTCTACCCGAGCCAGATTCAGCCATTGCAACGCCGACACTAAAGGATGATAAGTCAGTGTCTTGGCTAAAGCCCTTACTGTAGTTGAGCCGGTGGCCGTGCTTACTTTTGTGGCGCCCGCCACGTGCGCGAGCCAGTGCTGCGCCGCCAACCCGCGCCATAGCTGAGGATGACTTCCTTCAAGCAGATGTATGCAAGGCACGCCATTGTCCCGGCGCGTAATGGCCTCGATCTGGCGTCGCACGGAATCGCCTGGGCCCGGCGCGGCAAGCGCCGACTCGCCCGAGGACGAAAGCCAGCCTTCGGCTCTGGCCAGCG
>JBDTLC010000198.1:0-5221 GCA_039935015.1 Paralcaligenes sp.
ATCGCATCTGGTGGTGGGGGTTGGATTCGAACCAACGTAGACGCAAGGTCAACAGATTTACAGTCTGCCCCCTTTAACCACTCGGGCACCCCACCAAAAGAGAACTGCGAATTATGCTGACTTTTTAAGAGCTTGTCAAATTGGAATGTGAGGTTTTGATAGGTGAGAAGGGGTGTCAATACTCTGTATGGGATTGGGCGGGATCGGGATGGCACGCCCACAACACCCTTCTTGCAGAAACACGCCCTACAGGGCCACTTACGACCTCTCAGGCGTCAACGACACCTGACAGCCCCTGACGTTCAAGCAAAGAATTCAGATGTTCCCAGCCGTGGAAATCTATAACAATCTGCCCACGGCTTTTGGCGCCAATTTTCAGCGTAACCCGGGTGCCCAGGTGATCTGACAGTGCCTGTTCCAGGCGCTTGAGATCTCCGGACTGGCCCACCGTCTTGCGCGGCGCTTTAGGCGTCTGGCCTTCCTCGGCTTCGCGCAGGGATCGCCCCACGAGGTTTTCGGTCTCACGCACCGACAGACGCTTAGCGATGACCTCATTGGCCAGCAATATTTGCGCCGCGGCTTCCGTCGCTAGCAAGGCACGCGCATGACCCATATCGATGTCTCCAGCCAGCAACATCGTTTGCACCGGCCCGGTCAAATTGAGCAGGCGCAACAGATTACTGGTAGCCGACCGCGAACGCCCAATGGCCTGGGCGGCCTGGTCATGAGTCAGGCCGAACTCGTCGAGCAAACGCCGCACGCCATGCGCTTCTTCCAGCGGATTTAAATCTTCTCGCTGAATATTTTCGACCAAGGCCATGACAGCGGCGCTTTCATCGGGCACATCGCGCACCAGCACAGGAACCTCGGTCAGGCCGGCCAACTGGGCCGCACGAAAACGCCGTTCACCGGCGATAATTTCGTATTGCCCACTGCCGTCCAGTGGGCGAACCAATATCGGCGCCATGATGCCCTGAGTTCGGATGGATTCCGCCAACTCATTTAGCGCCCCTTCATCCATGCGTGTGCGTGGCTGATACTTACCCGCGCGCAACTTCTTCAGGCTAAGGGTCGAGGGTGCCGCACGTTTGTTGTCGCCGACTTTGCCCAGTTCGCTGATAGCGGTGGCATCTTCGCCCAGGAGGGCCTCTAAGCCGCGCCCCAGTCCTTTAGGTTTTTTTGTAGCCATAGCATTTTCCTTTACGTTGCAGCGACCCGGCAATCAGGCGCCAGCCTGTGCGGCCTCTTGTTTAATACGCTTGATCAGTTCGTTGCCAAATTCAATATAGGCTTTGGCGCCGCGCGAGTTCCTGTCGTAGATAATGCCTGGCAAGCCATGGCTGGGCGCTTCGGCTAAACGTACATTGCGCGGCACGATGGACTTGAACACTTTGTCTCCAAAATGCGTTTCGATCTGTGCGGACACCTGCTGCTGCAGGGTCACACGCGGGTCGAACATGACTCGCAGCAAACCGATCAATTGCAGGTCGGGATTGATATTGCGGTGTACGCGTTTGACTGTATTGACCAGATCGGACAGGCCTTCGAGCGCGAAATATTCGCACTGCATGGGGATGATCACGCCATGAGCCGAGGCCAGACCATTCAAGGTCAACAGCGACAGTGTCGGCGGACAATCGATCAGAATGAAGTCGTATTCGTCGATGATCAAGTCGATGGCTAGCTTGAGCTGCTGTTCGCGATCTTCCATCTGAACTAGGTCGATCTCTGCGCCAGAGAGCTCTCGATTCGCCGGCAATACATCATAAGCGCCAGCCTCAGAGCGGACTCGAGCCTGGGCAATGGTGGCGGTCCCGATCAGAACCTGGTACAGATTCTTCTCAACCGTATTCTTGTTGATACCGCTGCCCATCGTAGCATTGCCTTGCGGATCCAGGTCGATCAGCAGTACACGCTTGCCGTGCGTAGACAGGGCCGCCGCAAGATTGATGGCGGTGGTGGTTTTACCCACGCCACCCTTTTGATTGGCAATGCAAAATACCTGGGCGGGTTTGCGTGTAGCAGGTGGGTTCATGGGTTTCCTTGGACTCGAGTCAACCAAACCAGGCAGCGCTGGGCATTTAATTCGGGCACCGCCAATGGCTCGACTCGCGCAACGCGCCAGTCGGTATTGTGCACAAGCGCCTGCATTTCATCGTGCGGCTCATGGCCTTTCATGGCCAGTAAACTCGCTCCATCGGCGGCATGCATGCCTGCCAGTTTTGCAAAATCGCCCAGGGAGGCAAAAGCACGCGAGACCACAATGTCGGCATGCATCGGGTCGAGCTTTTCGACGCGGCCATGAGTCGCATGCAGGTTAGGCAAACTTAACGCACCCGACATCTGGCGTACAAAAGCTGTCTTCTTTTCGACCGCATCAACGCAATGTACCTGCCAGCGCGGGCACGCTATCGCCAAGACAACACCGGGCAAGCCTGCCCCTGAACCCACGTCTACTATCAGTGCGTCGGAGCGGGCGCGCGCGCCAAGCGCTGCGCGAATCGGGCCGAGTACAGACAGACTGTCGAAGAGATGTTGCACCAATATTTGTTCGCTCTCACGCAACGCCGTCAGGTTATAGGTTTTATTCCAACGCTGCATCTGGGCCATGTAGTCGAGCAAGGTCTGCAACTGCGCCGCCTCGAGCTCCTGCCCCATTGCGCGGACCGCCTCGTCAAGCCGCGCAATGGGGCTGGAATGCGCCGCCATCAGGCTGCTTTCTTGCCGTACTGCAGGCGCTTAAGATGCACCAATAATAGAGACATGGCGGCCGGCGTAATGCCCGAGATGCGGCTGGCCTGCCCCACCGTTTGGGGCCGACTGGCCTTAAGTCTCTGACGCACTTCTATAGACAAGCTTGTCACGGCATCGTAATCCATATTGATAGGAATAGCCTGCTGCTCATGCGTCGCCTGCTTTTCCACTTCGGCCTGCTGACGCGTGACGTAGCCGGCATATTTCACTTGAATTTCCACCTGTTCAGCAGCGATCGCATCGAGCTTCACGGGACCCGCGAACGTAGCACCCGCGGTCGTGGGCGTTGTCATTAACGCGTGATAGGTAACTTCTGGACGCTTAAGTAAATCGGCCAGGGAATATTCGCGCTCTACTTGCTTGCCTAGAAGGTTAAGGGCAGTCTGTGCTTCGAGCGTCTTAGGATTGACCCAAACCGACTTTAACCGCTCCACTTCGCTCGCCACTGCGTCGCGCTTGCGATTGAAATACCCCCACCGGATATCATCGACCAGACCCATGCGCCGACCATCTTCAGTAAGCCGCATATCGGCATTATCCTCGCGTAAGCTAAGCCGGTATTCGGCACGCGATGTGAACATACGATAGGGCTCGGTAACTCCTCGGGTAATCAAGTCATCAATCATTACACCTAGATACGCTTGATTACGTTTGGGTAGCCATGGTTCTTCGTCTTTTGCCTTTCGCGCGGCATTCAGGCCCGCGAGCAGACCCTGTGCGGCGGCTTCTTCATAGCCCGTTGTGCCATTGATTTGGCCAGCAAAAAACAAACCCTTTATCGACTGGGTTTCGAGGTTGGCCTTAAGCGCACGCGGGTCGAAATAGTCATACTCGATTGCATATCCCGGGCGCATGATGATCGCATTTTCCAAGCCGGGCAACGTTCTTAACAGGGCCAGTTGCACATCAAAGGGCAGACTGGTCGAAACGCCGTTGGGATAAATCTCGTTCGTTGATAAACCCTCGGGTTCCAGAAAAACCTGATGGCTATCTTTGTCGGCGAAGCGATGGATTTTGTCTTCAATGGACGGGCAATAGCGCGGGCCGACGCCTTCTATCAGGCCGCTGTATAAGGGAGACCGATCCAGGCCGGCACGAATAATGTCGTGGGTGCGCGTGTTGGTATGCGTAATCCAGCAGGGTAACTGCCTGGGGTGCATGGAGGCTTCGCCCATATATGAAAAGACCGGCACCGGATCAGAGTCACCCAGCTGGACTTCGGTACGGGCGAAATCAATAGATCTTGCGTCAACGCGGGGAGGCGTCCCGGTCTTCAGGCGCCCCTGTGGCAACTTCAATTCTTTGAGCCGCTGACCCAGGGTAATGGCTGGCGGATCGCCCGCACGGCCGGCTGAATAGTGATTTAGCCCGACGTGAATCAGGCCGTTCAAGAAGGTGCCCGCCGTCAAGACCACGGTCTTACCTCGAAACTTGAGCCCTATTTGGGTAACAGCACCGCAGACGTGATCACCTTCAAGCATCAGGTCTTCTACCGACTGTTGAAATATCGTCAGGTTCTTCTGATTCTGCAGGGTGGTTCGGATAGCACGGCGATATAAGGACCGATCTGCCTGGACACGTGTCGCTCGAACGGCGGGGCCCTTGGAGCGATTAAGGATTCGAAATTGTATGCCGGCCTGGTCTGCAGCGAGGGCCATGGCACCGCCCAAAGCGTCAATCTCTCTAACCAGATGGCCCTTGCCTATACCGCCAATAGACGGGTTACAGGACATTTGCCCCAGGGTTTCCATATTGTGAGTTAGCAGCAAAGTGGCCGCACCCGTACGCGCTGCAGCGAGGGCAGCTTCTGTGCCGGCATGGCCGCCACCGATAACAATTACATCAAACACATCTGGATAGATCATTTTTAACTTTGTGAGGAGGCGAAACTATGAACATTATACCTTTGGGTCTACTGGTTGTTCCACGTGAAACATCGCCTAGATTGTAAGAATTGGGAGATGTTTCACGTGGAACAGTATCATGTTTCTTAACTCTCGGGCCCAGCCCCGATACGATATCTGAGCGAAGAACCTATCGGATCGCTGATCGCCAAATTTTCAGGTATTCTTCCCATACCTAAACAAAGCGCAAACTAGCAGGCTAATTGCACAGGGATCTAGAAGTGGGATGAGAGAGGCCAGCAGGGAGCACGACCAGGACGAAAAGGGGAACTACATTATTTCCCCGCTGACGCACGTAACCACCCCACACGCCAATTAATAGCCGCAACTCCGCTCAGCCAATGGAGTAGGAAGTAACAGCAATTCATCAACGTAGTTCCTTCTTACTCCCCAGTACTCCTTTGCGCACCAAGCGAAAAGCGGCTTTGAAACTAAAAAACTAGTTGGAGCTTTTATCAGGGCGAAAAATCGAAGTCGCAAGAGTAATAAAGTTATCTAGTGACGGACAAGCACCCACCCCATTTCTAACAATAACCAGAGCTAATCACCACGCGGGGCGCATG
>JBDTLC010000199.1:0-9027 GCA_039935015.1 Paralcaligenes sp.
AATCAATTGTCAGCGCCTAAAACCGGCCATAACGGTCGTCATCCTTTGCCCGCTTTAGCCGATTTTTTGGCGCTTATGCGTGCGCAAGGCCTGACCCCAGATTCTAAAGTCGTCGTCTACGACGCCGATGTTGGCATGTTTGCCGCGCATCTGTGGTGGATGCTGCGCTGGCTGGGTCACGAACGGGTGGCGGTGCTCGATGGTGGCTGGCGGGCCTGGCTTGCTGCGGGCGCCCCAACCCAGGCCGGCGCCGATCCGTTTCATGGCAGCGCGGCGCAGCCTTCGCCAACTCAGCAAGCCCAGACTGCTGCGGCCATGCCAATGGTTGATGTCAACGCAGTGCTTGCCAACTTGCGCAAGCCTGTTTTTACGGTGATCGATGCGCGCGCTGCCAATCGGTACGCAGGCGAGGTAGAGCCAATGGATCCGGTTGCGGGGCATATTCCCGGCGCCTTGAACCGGCCCAGTTCCCAGAACGTACAGGCCGACGGGCATTTCAAGACGCCTGCGCTATTGCGCAGCGAGTTCGATGCCTTGTTGGCAGGTCGGTCTGCGGCGCAAATCGTGCACCAGTGTGGTTCGGGCATAACGGCTTGCCATAATCTGTTTGCCATGGAGCTGGCAGGTCTGAAAGGCTCGGCGCTTTACCCGGGTTCGTGGAGCGAATGGTGCAGCGATGCCACGCGTCCCGTCGCTCGCGGTACAAACTAACTACCTATACCTATTCTAGATTTGGGCGCCCATCAAGCGCCTGTACCATTCATGAAAGTGTTGCATGCCGTCTTCCATGGGCGATTGGTAAGGTCCGGTTTCGTTCACGCCCCTTAGCATCAACGCGCGGCGGCCAGCGTCCATGCGTTCGGCGATCTCATCGTCTTCTATGGCTGTTTCCATGTAGGCGGCGCGCTGAGCGCAGACGAAATCGCGCTCGAAGGCCGCGATGTCTTCGGGGTAATAGAACTCCACGATATTCACGGTTTCCTGCGGGCTGACAGGGTGCAGCGTCGATAGCACCAGCACGTGAGGGTAGAGCTCGATCATGTGAGTAGGGAAGTAAGTCACCCAGACCGCCCCGAACTCGGGAGGCTCGCCCGCGCGATATTCCAGCAGGCGATTTTGCCAGTTTTTGTAGGTGGCTGAACCGGGCTGATCCAGGCCTCTATGCACGCCCACACGTTGCGCGCTATACCAGTCGGAGAATTCCCAGCTTAAGTCTTTGCAGCTTACGAACTGGCCCAGCCCTGGGTGGAAGGGTCCGACGTGATAGTCCTCCAGATAAACCTCGATAAAGGTTTTCCAGTTGTACGCACAGCGGTGAACCTCGACGTGATCGAGCACATAGTCCGAAAAGTCGAATTCGGGCTTTGCGAACAAAGCCGCCATGTCTTGGGCCGGATCGCGCGGACCCTCGAACAGCAGGCCATGGCAGTTTTTTAGCGTAAAGTTTTGCAGGTCTGCGCAAGGGGGTTCGTTGAAGTGCGGGGCGCCAATCAGATGGCCCTGTGGGTTGTAGGTCCAGCGGTGCACTGGGCACACAATATTGCCGCCCGTATCACGCAGGTTGCCACTGGCGTGGTCCGGATCGCAGACCTTGCCGGTTTGTCCGCCCAGCATAATGGCCTGGCGGTGTCGGCACACATTTGACAGCAGCTCAACCCCCTGAGGGTTGCGTACCAGTACGCGGCCAGCATTTTCATGCGTGAGCGTGCGCCAGTCGCCGACGTTGGGGACGAGCTTTTCGTGCCCTAAATACTGGGCGGAGTTTTTAAAAATGAGCTCTTGCTCGTGGGCAAATATGGCTTCGTCAAAATAACTGCTGACTGAAAGCTGCGTGCCCGCAGGCGCCAGGTGCGCCGCCCGACCGATGTCGGTCATGATTCCCCCCGCCGAAAAAAATGCAGGCTACACAGCCTGGTGCGAAGAAAAAACGGACTGGCCGATGAGACAGATTAAGGACTGGGATTGTACCCTAAATTTTCCCCTGTAAAACTAGGTTGCACCCTAGTACAGCGGGCTCAGTGAGCATCTCGTACAATTCGGGTAAGAGATGATTCGGGCGCCGTTTTGTTGCGCTTATTTTTGGAAACCTAGAATGGTTGATAAAAGCACCGGTAATAGCGGTAAAGAGCTTAAGACTTCTGACGAAGATACAACGCAATCGGGAGTGACCGCGCTACCTCAGGATTTTGAAACAGCGCTGGCTGAACTCGAGGCGTTGGTTGCGCGAATGGAAGATGGCCAGTTGCCGCTGGAGCAGTCATTGGCCGCCTATGAAAAAGGGGTCGAGTTAGCTCGTATTTGCCAGCAACGACTTGATTCGGCCGAGCAGCAAGTCAAAGTCTTGCAAGGCCATCTGCTCAAGCCTCTGACCGATATCTCCGGTATGGCCGAGGGTTAAGCGTGGCCGCCGCGAAAGCTGATTTTCCCGTCTGGCTGGCTGGGCGCGTGCGCCACGTCGAGGCCGTGCTTGACCAGTTTCTGCCCGAATCGGGTGCCTTGCCCGAAACGCTGCATCAGGCGATGCGTTATGCGGTTCTGGGCGGGGGCAAGCGCGTTCGTGCCGCTTTGGTTTATGCCGCAGGCGAGGCCTGTCGAGCAACGGATACCGCAACCACCATACAAGATATGGCGCTCGATAATGCGGCAGCGGCCGTCGAATTAATACATGCCTACTCGCTGGTTCACGACGACTTGCCCTGCATGGATGACGATGCTTTGCGCCGTGGTCGACCGACGTTGCATATTCAATATGACGAAGCCACCGCGATGCTGGCTGGCGACGCGCTGCAGCCCCTGGCGTTCGGGTTGCTGGCACAAATGCCGATAGCGCCGGCGCTGATCGTGCAATCGGTGCAAATATTGGCTCATTCGGCCGGCAGCCTGGGTATGGCGGGCGGCCAGGCCATAGATTGCGCCAGTGCAGGCAGTGTGCTTACGCGCGACGAGCTTGGCACGATGCACAGCATGAAAACGGGCGCTATGCTAGAGGCTAGCGTGCTTCTGGGCGGCATTGTGGCGGGTGCCAGCTCTAACGCACGTGAGGCGCTCGAGTCATACGCCCAGGCGGTGGGTCTGGCATTTCAGGTGGCCGACGATATTCTCGATGTGACCTCGGACACGGCTACGCTGGGCAAAACGGCTGGCAAAGATGCGTTGGACAACAAGCCCACCTATGTGTCGTTGATGGGGCTGGACGGCTCGCGACAGTTCCTTGAATCTTTGCATGCCGATGCCCGGGCCGCGATCTTGCCGCTGGGGGCCGCTGCGGCTCGCTTGGACGAAATTGCTGGCTATATCGTGGGCCGCAATCATTAGGCTCTAAAATGATGGCATGCGCCGAATCTGGCGTTACGTATTTAATAATGGATTGCCTTTGGGCGTTCGCTGTCCACTGACTTATTTGTATGACTACCGTTACACTCGATCAAATTCAGTCACCCGCCGACCTCCGGTCGATGGGGCGTCGCGACCTTAAAGAAATCGCGACGCAACTGCGAGAGTTTGTACTGCAATCGGTGTCTAGAACGGGCGGCCATCTATCGTCTAATTTGGGCACAGTGGAACTGACCATCGCCTTGCATTATGTGTTCAATACACCCGACGACCGAATCGTGTGGGATGTCGGGCACCAGTCGTATCCTCACAAGATACTCACGGGTCGTCGCGAGCAGATGGCCACGCTGCGTCAGGCGGGTGGCCTATCCGGTTTTCCCAAACGCAGCGAATCTGAATACGATGCCTTTGGTACCGCACACTCGTCCACCTCTATTTCAGCTGCGCTGGGTATGGCGGTGGCCTCGCGCAACCTGGGTCTGTCGCGGCGGCACATCGCCGTTATTGGCGATGGCGCCATGACGGCAGGGATGGCATTCGAGGCCCTTAATAACGCTGGCGTGACTCCGAACGTCAATTTGCTGGTGGTACTCAACGACAATGATATGTCGATTTCTCCTCCGGTCGGCGCGCTCAACCGTTATCTGGCCCGTTTGCTTTCCGGTAGTTTTTACGCGGCAGCGAAAAACGTGGGGCGCGCTGTTTTGCAGCACGTGCCGCCGGTGCTCGAACTGGCGCGACGTTTCGAGGGACATGCCAAGGGCATGATGTCGCCGGCCACGCTGTTTGAAGAGTTTGGTTTCAATTATGTCGGCCCTATCGATGGGCACGATCTCGACGCATTGGTGCCCACTTTACAGAACCTGCAGGTTCTGGGTGGTTTGCAGTTTCTGCACGTCGTAACTCGCAAAGGCCAGGGCTATAAATTGGCCGAAGCCGACCCCGTGCTGTACCACGGGCCAGGGAAATTCGACCCCAGCGTTGGCATACAGAAGCCCAAAACGCCCTCGAAGCAAACTTTTACTCAGGTGTTTGGCCGCTGGCTGTGCGACATGGGAGCCGCCGATGAGCGGCTATATGGCATTACTCCAGCCATGCGCGAGGGCAGCGGCCTGGTGCAGTTCGAGAAAGATTTTCCACTGCGCTATTTCGATGTGGGAATAGCCGAGCAACATGCGGTCACGTTTGCCGCCGGACTGGCTTGCGAAGGGCAAAAGCCGGTCGTGGCGATCTATTCCACGTTTTTGCAGCGTGGCTACGACCAACTGATCCACGATGTGGCGTTGCAAAACCTTGATGTCACCTTTGCCTTGGATCGGGCGGGCATTGTGGGTGCCGATGGCGCCACCCATGCGGGTATCTACGACATTGCCTTTTTGCGCTGCGTGCCCAATATGGTGGTGGCGACGCCGTCAGACGAAAATGAGGCACGTCTGTTGCTGAGCAGTTGCTTCTTGCATCCCGGGCCGGCATCGGTGCGCTATCCGCGCGGCGCGGGCAGTGGAGCGCAAGTGGTGGCAGGGCTTGAGACCGTCGAAATAGGTAAAGCCGTAACACGGCGCTCCGGGCGACGCATCGCTATTCTGTGCTTTGGTACCTTGCTGGCAGAATGCCTGGCGGTGGCCGAGCATCTCGACGCGAGCCTCGTCGATATGCGTTTTGTGAAGCCGCTGGACGAGACCTTGTTGCAGTCTCTGGCTGTGTCCCATCAGGCCTTTGTTACAGTGGAAGAAGCCATGGTGATGGGCGGAGCGGGTAGTGCAGTGCTCGAGTTTTTTAACGCCCACGACATTGCGGCGCCGGTCTTGCAACTCGGTTTGCCCGATCGCTTTATTGATCATGGCGAACAGTCGGTGTTGCTGCGCGGCCTGGGTCTGGATGCGGCTGGAATTGAAAAGTCGATTTTGGCTCGTTTTTCCACCTTGTTCGAGCCGGCCTGACTCTTGCCCTGTTCGAAAATATGGATTGTGGTGTAATGTATTGGCGCTCTTAACGGAATAGCGCGGCGTTTGGCGTATGTGCGCCATAATTAAAAGCTTACCCAAATTTATAAGGACCGGCTCGCGCATTGCGCGTCCCTAAGGTTGTTACTATGAATTCTCTGATTGAGCCTGTGGCCACAATGCCTGATGTGCAGAGCACCGTCGACACTCGCCATATTGCCATTCAACGTGTGGGTGTCCGTGGCGTGCGTCACCCGATGCTGGTCGCGGGCCCCGACGGCCAGGCGATGCCGACAGTCGCTCTATGGGAGTTGACTGTGGCGTTGCCACCCGAACAAAAGGGTACGCACATGTCGCGTTTTGTGGCGTTGCTTGAGCAGTATCGCGCCGTGCCCATGACCCCCGCTCTGTTTTGTGAAATGGCCCGCAACATGCTGCCTTTGCTGCATGCCAAAAAAGGTGATATTGCGGCGTCATTCCCCTATTTCATGAACAAATTGGCGCCCGTATCGGGGGTGGCCAGCCTGATGGACTACGAACTTAAATGGACCGCCCGCGTGAGCGCAGACGCGCTTGAGTTCGAATTGTCGGTATTGGTGCCTGTCACTAGCTTGTGCCCATGCTCGAAAGCCATTTCCGAGTACGGTGCGCACAACCAGCGCTCGCATGTCACCGTCAACGTGGTGTTCGACGGCACGACGATCATTGATATCGAGGGTTTGATTCGCTCGATCGAAGCACAAGCTTCTTGCGAATTGTGGGGCTTGTTAAAACGCGTCGACGAAAAATACGTGACCGAACGGGCCTATGAAAATCCCAAATTTGTCGAAGACCTGGTGCGCGATGTGGCCGCGCAGGTGAAACGACTGGATGGAGTGCAACGTTTTCAGATTGAAGCCGAAAACTTCGAATCGATACATAATCATTCAGCTTACGCCGTTGTCGAAGGTTGAAATCGCGCCATCCTGTCCCATCTAAACCGGCCGCCCCCGTTTGTAGCGGCAGCCCTTGTGGCTGCCATTAAGGCGGCAGCCACAAGGGCTGCCGCCTTAATGGCAGATGGCACCTTTACATGCTAGAATAGCTGGTTTCCTGCTCGACTCATGCCGGTTGCATGGGCGGGCTATCCCTTTCGATTAATGTGGTGTGCCGCCCGGTTATTTTTGGGTAAATCGCAGCATATTGTCGGAAGACATCCTTAAGGAGTGCAGTACTTATGCGTCACTACGAAGTAGTGTTTATTGTGCATCCCGATCAAAGCGAGCAAGTAGCCGCCATGGTCGAGCGTTATCAAACCGTGGTGACCAGCCACGGCGGCCAAGTGCACCGTTTTGAAGATTGGGGGCGCCGCCAATTGGCCTACCCCATTCAGAAGCTGGTTAAAGCTCATTATGTGTGCCTGAACATCGAATGCGATCATGCGACCTTGGAAGAGCTCGAGCATGCGTTCCGTTACAACGATGCGATCTTGCGTCATTTGGTCATTCACACCAAAAAGGCCCAAACGGCGCCATCGCTGATGATGAAGTCAGTCGAACGCGAAGAAGCGCGCAAGGCATCAACGGAAACCCCAGCACCAGCACCAGCACCAGCCGCACAGCCAGTCGCACAATCGGAGTAATTTTGCCTTTGCCCCGGGTTACAGCGTGAACCAGGTCGCCATGACCGCCACCGCACTAGAGGTTAAACCGCTAAGATACACACCCGCGGGTTTACCGGCGATCGAGATGATACTGAATCACGAATCGGAAGTGCTCGAGGCTGGCCACATGCGTCGAATCGAACTGGTGCTTCCTGCTGTAGCTCTGGGAGATATTGCTTTGTTGTTGGCCGACACCCCTTTGGGTGCTGCCTTGACTGTCGAGGGCTTTTTAGCTCCGACCCGAAAAGGCTCAAACAAAATGGTGTTGCATATACAGCAGGCAAATCGGGTTTTTGCAAATGATGCTACGGCGCTGGTTTAGCAACGGTTCGAGGCTTCCTACACGCAAGTCGCTCAGGCGATGATGCACGGTAAAAATTGATTGGGGCCATAGGCTCCGCACACTTAAGAGGCACATGATGGCTTTCTTTAAAAAAACGAAAGAAAAACGCAAATTCACTCAGCAAAACCCGTTATTTAAACGCCGCAAATTCTGCCGGTTCACGGCCGCGGGCGTTGACCAGATCGACTACAAAGATCTCGACACTTTGCGTGACTTCATCCAGGAAAATGGCAAGATCATTCCGGCTCGCTTGACCGGCACCAAGGCACACTATCAGCGTCAGCTCGACACGTCTATCAAACGTGCGCGATTCCTGGCGCTGTTGCCTTACACTGATAACCACAACTAATCCGGGGCACTCGTCATGCAAGTAATACTGCTCGAAAAAATGGTCAATCTGGGTAATCTGGGTGAAGTGGTGCGCGTTCGCGATGGCTACGCCCGTAATTTCCTGATTCCTAAAAAAATCGCCCGCCGTGCCACTGATGTAGCCTTGAAAGAGTTTGAGGTCCGTCGTGCCGAGCTTGAGAAAGCCCAAGCCGATAAGCTGGCCGCTGCTCAGGCAAAGGGCGAAAAGCTTTCTGGCCTGAGCCTCACGATTTTGCAAAAATCGGGCGTCGATGGTCGTTTGTTTGGCTCGGTCACCAATATGGACATTGCAGCCGCTTTGCACAAGGCAGGTTTTGCTGCAATAGAGAAGTCGCAAATTCGCCTGCCCGATGGCTCTTTCAAGGCGGTTGGCGAGTATGCTGTCCAGGTGACACTACATGCTGACGTGGTGTCTGACATCACGGTGGTGGTACAGGGCGAGATGGTTTAAAACGCCGTTTGGCGATACGGCGCGCCTTAGAGCGCACGGCCACCATCCCCAGTCTGTACGGAAAGCCGGTGTAAGCCGGCTTTTCTGTCTACCACGGTCATTTCGAGAGGCTGATTTTGGACAATAAAAATACCGGTGGCGATCCGCAACTGGATTATTTGCGCGTGCCACCCCATTCAGTCGAGGCCGAGCAGTCTGTGCTCGGAGGCCTGTTGCTTGATAACGCCGCCTGGGATCGGATCACCGATGTGTTGGGCGACGATGATTTCTACCGATTTGACCATCGTATTATCTGGCAGCACATCGCGCGCCTGATCAGCCTGGCGCGGCCAGCCGACGTGGTGACCGTCAACGAATCGTTATCCAGTGTGGGCAAGGCCGATGAAGTAGGGGGCTTGGCCTACCTGAACGCCTTGGCGCATAACACGCCGTCGGCTGCCAATATTCGACGTTATGCCGAAATTGTGCGTGAACGCTCCATGCTACGCAAACTGGTTTCTGTGGCCGATGAGATCTCGGCGGCGGCTTTCAACCCGCAGGGTAAAGAGGCTCGCCAGCTTCTGGACGAAGCCGAGTCGCGTGTTTTTCAGATAGCCCAGGAGGGTTCGCGGGGTGTGTCGGGCTTCCAGGATATTCAGCCGCTGCTGACACAAGTGGTGGAGCGCATCGATGAACTTTATCATCGTGAAGGCGATTCCGATGTTACAGGAGTCCCCACCGGATTCACTGATCTGGACCGTATGACCTCGGGCCTGCAGGCGGGCGATTTGGTAATTGTGGCCGGCCGCCCCTCTATGGGCAAGACCTCTCTTGCGATGAATATAGGCGAGCATGTGGCCATCGAGCAGGGCTTGCCGGTAGCGGTATTTTCCATGGAAATGGGAGCCGTGCAGTTGGCCATGCGTATGGTCGGGTCGGTGGGCATGCTCGACCAACAACGCATGCG
>JBDTLC010000200.1:0-2661 GCA_039935015.1 Paralcaligenes sp.
GTGCGATCGGCGGCCGCACAGGCGCGCTGCACGGGCTTTTCGCCGAAATTGGCCGTGTGACCGCCAAACGGGCGCTGATAAATCGTGCCATTAGGATTACGGTCAAAAGGCATGCCGAAGTGTTCCAGCTCGTACACGGCATTGGGCGCTTCGCGGCACATGAACTCGATGGCATCTTGGTCGCCAAGCCAATCGGAGCCCTTGACTGTATCGTACATGTGCCAATACCAGCTGTCTTCGCTCATGTTGGACAGCGAGGCACTGATACCGCCCTGAGCGGCCACCGTATGCGAACGGGTGGGGAACACTTTGGACAGTACCGCTACGGACAAGCCCGCCTGTGCCAGTTGCAAAGAGCAACGCATGCCGGCCCCGCCGGCGCCCACCACCACCACATCGAACTGACGGCGAGGTAGAGAATTTTTGACAGCAGCCACGGCTTATAGACTCCAGAGAATTTTTGCAAAAAAGATGACCGATCCTACCAGCCAGAGCGCGGTGAGGACTTCCAGCAACAAGCGCACGCCAGTCGGCTTGGCGTAATCCATCCAGATATCACGCACGCCAACCCACGCATGCCAGGCAAGTGACAGGAAAGCCAGCGTCGCCAGCAGCTGCCCAAGGGGTATGCCTATGAGGTGGAAAGTGAACAAATGTCGCCAGCCTTCGAAATCAAGACTGGGCGTGAATACGGCCCCAATCAGAAGAATTAGGGTGTAGACGGCCATGATGATCGCCGTCATGCGCTGAACGAGGAAATCTCGCGAGCCGTAATGAGCGCTTACCACCAGGCGCTGGGTACCGATGCGTTCTTGCGCCATTACCACGCTCCAAACAATTTAAGGCCAAAGACCAAGGTAAGCGCCAGGCTAACGCCAAACACAACGCGAGCGCTCTTTTGCGCGCTGGCCTTATCGACGCCCAAGTGTAAATCGAGGGTCAAATAACGGATACCTGCACAGAAATGATGCAGATAACCCCAAATCAACACCAGCAAGACCACCTTGCACAAGGGGTGGGCCGTATAGGCTTGCATAGAGGCAAAGGATTCGGGCGACGAAACGCTTAGCGCAAACAACGGCAGTATCACCAATGGCAGGCTTAAGAATAACAAGGCGCCGCTGAGGCGATGAAAAATGGACGATTTGCCAGCAGGAGGCAGCCGATAACTCAGGATTTGAGAAATACCGATGTTACGAAACTGCGGACGCGGCTTTGAAGCTAAACCAGACATGATGGCCTCGACGTTATAACAAGCTATTTTTGATAAAGCACAAGGGGTATTTTCGCCTATTTAGGGTAACTGCACCAAATCAGCGAAAAACTCGTTTTAATTCAAACTGTTTCGATAATGAAACCGTTCTGTAATATATAACCCACGGCGCAGTTCCATGGGACGATCGCCATAGGTGTAAGACACGCGTTCAACCTGCAGCAGAGGATCGGCGGTCTTTATTTTCAACAATTGCGCCTGTTCCGCAGTGGCGGCAACTGCCTTGATTTTTTCGTCGGCGCGCACCATGCTCACGCCAAATTCAGATTCGAACAGGCCGTAGAGCGGCCCCCGATAACGCGCTAGCGATTCGGCCGTCAGGCCGCGGAACACCGAGCCAGGTAACCAGATATCGTCGAAAATGGTAGGCGTCAGATCAAACGATAACAAACGGCGCAAATTAACGACCATATCGGCCGCGCGCACCTCGAGCAAGCGGGCGACATCGACGGGCGCCTTGACGCGCCGACAGTCTAGAATCTGGCTGCTCGAAACCGGGGGTTTGCCGACATCGGCGGCCAGCCGCAAAAAGCGGTAGCGCACCTTCGCTTCACTGTGGGTTGCTACAAAGGTACCCTTGCCTTGTCGACGCAATAAGAGATTTTCGGCCGCCAGGTCGTCTATGGCTTTGCGCACCGTGCCCTGGCTGACTTGAAAACGCGCCGCTAACTCGAATTCGCTGGGAATCGCTTCACCAGGCTTCCATTCCCCCCGATCCAGGCTCTGCACCAATAGCCCTTTGATCTGCTGATACAGCGGGCTAAACGCCGCACTGCCAGCAGTGCGATCGGCGTCGGAAGCGCGGTCCAGAGGAGGGGTGTCAGACATAACGCAGGCGGAAAGAATCACGAAGGGATGCAACGATTTGTATTGTCGCACGTCAGCGCTTTCGTGTCGAATACTCTTGTGTCTTATATAAGATATAAGATAATTGACGTTAACGTCAATTTCGACTACTCTTTTTGGCGCTACAGGAATTAAACTGTCGGGTAATATTCACTTATCCAACCTATCATTTATCGGAGATTTTCCATGTCCAAACCCGCCATGCGTGTCGCCGTCACGGGCGCAGCCGGCCAAATTGGTTACGCCCTTCTATTCCGCATCGCCTCTGGCGAAATGCTCGGCAAAGATCAACCCGTCATCCTGCAACTACTCGAAATTCCCGACGAAAAAGCGCAAAAGGCGCTTAAGGGCGTCATGATGGAACTCGACGATTGCGCTTTCCCTTTGTTGGCCGGCATGAGCGCATACAGCGACGCTCGCCAGGCATTCAAAGATGTCGATGTAGCTTTGCTGGTAGGCGCACGCCCTCGTGGCGCCGGCATGGAGCGTAAAGACCTGTTGCAGGTCAATGCGCAAATCTTTACTGCGCAAGGCAAAGCACT
>JBDTLC010000201.1:0-4787 GCA_039935015.1 Paralcaligenes sp.
AAAAACGCCATTACATGAGCACTTCCAAATTATTTGAAGAAGTGTTGCCTCGATTTGGCGTCGAAGTGAGCGTCGTCGACCAAACCGATCTGGCCGCCATCGCCGCCGCGATTCGACCGGAAACCCGCCTTATCATGTTGGAAACGCCCGTCAACCCTACCCTGTCACTGACCGATTTAGCTGCGGTGGCCAAGATGGCTCGCGCCCGCGGCATACTCACCATCGCAGACAACACCTTCGCCTCGCCTCTGAATCAAAAACCGCATTCACTGGGCATCGACATTGTGGTGCACAGTGCCACCAAGTATTTTGGCGGTCACCACGACATCACGGCGGGTGCGGTCTGCTGCTCGACGCAGTTGGCCGAAAAAATCTGGCAAATGCACGTCACCATCGGCTCGGTTCTCTCGCCCATGGACGCATGGCTGCTACTACGGGGGTTGCGAACTCTGTCGCTGCGCCTCGAACGCATCAATGCCAATGCTCTGGAATTGGCGACATGGCTGGAAACCCAGCCGCAAATCGAACGTGTGTTTTATCCTGGATTGAAGAGCCATCCCCAATACGAACTGGCGCAACGCCAGATGAAGGGCTTTGGCGCCGTCATAGCCTTTGCCATCAAGGGTGGGTTCGACCTGACCAGCCGGTTCGTCGCTTCGCTACAACTGGCCACTCATGCGGTTAGCTTGGGCGGAGTCGAAACCCTGATCGTGCACACCGCGGCTATGTGGGCCGGCACCATGACCGAAGCTCAAATGGAATCGGCCGGCATTGAAGCCAATTTCGTACGTATGTCGGTGGGGGTCGAACATATCGAAGATCTGAAAGCCGACCTAGGCGGTGCCCTGGCGGCGCTGGAACGAGCCTGATATAGTCGGCACACATGCAAACCTGCGTTCTACGCATTTAGGGAAACAATAATGAAAGCAGCCTGGTATGACGATAGGGGTCCCGCACGCAAAGTCCTTCAAATAGGAGATCTACCCAAGCCAACAGCTCATGCCGGCGAAGTTCTGGTGCGCATCCATGCCAGCGGAATCAACCCTTCCGATACGAAGTCGCGTAGCGGCGCCGGGGCGCGACCCAATACGTTTGCCCGAGTCATCCCACATCAAGATGGAGCCGGCATTATCGAAGCCGTTGGCCAGGGCGTAGATGCCGGCCGCATTGGCGAACGCGTCTGGATATACGAAGCACAACTGGGGCGCGCTTTTGGCTGTGCCGCCGAATACACAACCGTTCCAGCCGACAATGCTGTTCCACTTCCCGACACAACAAGCTTCGAGGAAGGCGCGGGCTTGGGCGTCCCGGCCCTGACGGCGCACTACTGCGTCACGGCCGATGGCCCGCTCGACGGAAAATTTGTTCTGGTCACCGGCGGCGCGGGGGCCGTTGGCTTTTACGCCATCCAATTCGCCAGGCGAGAAGGCGCGACCGTCATTACGACCGTTCGAACGCAAGAACAGGCGCAGGTTGCACAAAGAGCGGGTGCACATCACATCCTCTACCGCCTGAAAGACGATATCGCGGCTGGCATAGCCAGAATTACCGGCGTCGAAGATGGCCGCGGTATCGATCGCATCATTGATGTTGCGTTCGGGGCAAATCTGGATGCAAGCCTAAAGGTTTTGAAAACAAATGGTGTCATCGCGTCTTACGCGTCAGACCAGATCCCTGTTCCCGCCATGCCTTTCTGGCAGTTGGTGAGACTCAACGCCACCGTACGTTACGTTCTGGTTTATGCGATGAGTCGCGAAGCCCACGCCAAGGCCATTGCCGCCGTCACCGACGCTCTGTCCAACCAACAACTGAAGCACAATATCGCGGCCCGGTTTGAGATCGATAAAATTATCGATGCCCATGAAGCCCTGGAATCGGGCAAAACCATTGGCAAGATCGTCATCACCATGGACGGACACTGACGCTTGGCTCAAGAGCCGAAACACCTCTCTCACTCATGTCTACAAGAGGGCAAGTTTACGGCCGAAAATTGCTAGGTCAGCGACCACGCTGATCAACGGTCGCATCAAGGCCATTGAGCGACAAACTGCCCCCGGCCCCCAACTTGGGTATGAGGCGCCAGGCAACTAACCAGCCTGCGGCCTGCGTGGCGACCAGCACGGAAACCGTTGCCGGCCAAGCGCCTAACGAGTACGCAATGCCGCAAATCCAAGCGCCGATGAAACCGCCACAGTAAAAGGCAGTGTAATACAGGCCGCTGGCCAACGAGCGCCCACTGGTGATGCGATACGCAAGGAAACTCATTGTGGCGGACTGCGTGATGAACGTTCCGCAAGCTGCGATAGCCAACGCGGACACAATGCCCCAACCCGGAGACACAAGGGTAAGCAAAACGCCTAGTGCCGACATGGCCACTGACGTCAGGACAGTGTTTCGAATACCGATTCGGGTGATCACACCACTGGTCAGTGGCGTGACAACCATGCCTAGCAGGTACACCGCAAAGATATTAGCCAGGTCGCCCGAACTGAAGTAATAGGGTGCCTGTGCCAAGTGCAGATTCACGAATGTGAACAACCCAACCTGTGCGAACAACACCGTGAAACCTAGCGCACAGGCGGTTTGCAGCGACGGGTTGCGTACCAGTCGAGCCAACGCCGCCATACTGGTGGCAAAGCGTTTATTGGCCACAAAATGACGCGAAGTGGGAAGGCCGCGCCATATTACAACCATGCCGGCCAGATTCAGCGCAGCCATGACGTCAAACGACGTGCGCCACGGCATGATTTCAGCCAAATGGCCCAGCAGAAAGCGGCCCGAAAAACCACCCATCACGCTGCCGGCAACGTAAACGGTTATCATCCGCACCATCGCGGCTCCGCGAAACTCTTCGCCGATATAGGCAATAACAACCACAGATACGCCAGGCACGGCCAGGCCTTGCAAGAAACGCAATATCAATAGGCCATGCACTGTCTGCACGTGAGAGATCAGTGCAGTGGGAACGACCAGTACAAACACCGACGTCACAATCAACCATTTGCGCCCTAGCGCATCTGAGAGCATGCCAACAAAGGGCGAAATCAGTGCCACAGCCAAAACCGTCATGCCCACGGCATTGCCGATTTCAACCACTGATGCATTCAAGTCACTTTGCAACTGCGGCAAAATCGACTGCACCGAATACACCTGAATAAAGGCAAACACACCGACCAGAGCCACTGTCAGCATGAGCAGTAGATCAGGATGGTCGTTGTACTCGGCCGAAAAAGCGGAAGTTGAAGCGGAAGTTGAAGTAGGCATCATTATTGAGACCCACGACTACCGGGCCTCAAGCTTGTCCTGGGTTCTCGTGTTGAAGTCGCCGGCATCGTGGCGCTCGCGCAGCTGCCGCGATGGATCTCCCGATACACGGTTGACCATGCGCCCGCGCTTGACCGCGGGCCGTGCCAGAATCGTATCCGCCCAGCGCTGCACGTTCTTGTAATCGAGCACCGACAGGAACTCTGCCGCGCCATACTGCCAGCCCTTGGCCAACCCACCATACCAGGGAAACACCGCGATGTCGGCTATGGTGTAATCACTACCGCCTAAATATTCGCTTTCGGCCAAGCGGTGATCCAGCACATCGAGCTGGCGTTTGACCTCCATGGCATAGCGATCGATGGCATATTCGATCTTGAATGGCGCGTATGCGTAGAAATGACCGAAGCCACCGCCCAGGTAAGGCGCACTGCCCATCTGCCAGAACAGCCAGGACAGGCATTCAGCACGGGCTGCGCTCTCAGTCGGAAGCAGAGCGTCAAATTTTTCGGCAAGATAGACGAGAATGGCGCCAGACTCGAACACCCGGATCGGCTTCGATCCGGAACGATCCATCAGGGCAGGAATCTTGGAATTCGGGTTTATCTCGACAAAGCCGCTGCCAAACTGGTCGCCCTCGTGGATCCGGATCAGCCACGCGTCATATTCAGCGCCAGTGTGCCCAAGAGCCAGCAGCTCTTCCAGCATGATCGTGACCTTCTGCCCGTTGGGCGTAGCAAGCGAATAAAGCTGCAACGGATGACGCCCCACCGGCAGCGGCTTCTCGTGCGTTGGCCCCGCGACCGGTCGGTTGATATTCGCAAAATTACCACCATTGGGCTTATTCCACACCCAGACTTTCGGGGGAATGTATTCGGGGCAATCTGCCATGCTTCATCTCCATTAAACGTTTGCGCCGGATTCAGGCAACCGGGAATCCCGTTCGACGGTGCAGCGACGCCCCCCGATCAATGACCTCGAACTAGCATACTGCCATTTAATGAACGTCGCGACTCATGGTTCCCTGGCGCTGAGTACCTGACGTCTCATATCTACCGCTACCTACCTCGTGCGGGCACTCATTCCATAGGAAACAGGTTGCCACAGCAAGCAGTCAAAACTACGGTCAAGCTACAGTTTTTGCTCTGGGAGCGGCAATCTCTGACGTCATGGTGCGGCAGGAGGGTCTCGAACCCCCGACCCCGGGCTTAGAAGGGCGAAGGCCTCCGGCTGAAACCCGCATGAATAATAGCTTTTGATTTCCGCTTCCAATTCGAGTCCAATTTGAGTCCGTCAAGGAATAGAAAGAAATGGCTGCTATTACTAAGTACAGAAACCGGTGGCGTTGCAGAGTTCGCAAGGCCGGATACCCAATGCAATCTAAAACGTTTACCCTCAAGGCAGACGCAGATGCCTGGGGGCGATCTGTAGAGGTTAGCATGGAAAAGGGAACGTTCCGGGAAGCGGGTAGCCCGGATGAATCCGGCATTAGTACCGTAGCTGAACTGCTGGCCGAGTACACC
>JBDTLC010000202.1:0-21080 GCA_039935015.1 Paralcaligenes sp.
TGTCCACCAGACGGGCATAAAACCCCTGCTTTTGCATTAACTGCGCGTGCGTCCCGAACTCTGCGATTCGACCATGGTTCATGACCGCGATGGCATCGGCTTGCTGAATGGTTGAGAGCCGATGGGCAATGATGAGCGTGGTGCGATGCTGCATCAAGGCGGCCAGCGCACGATGGACTTGTTCCTCGCTGATCGCATCCAGATGCGAAGTCGCTTCATCCAGGATCAGAATTGGGGCATCGCGCAGGAAAGCGCGCGCGATGGCAATGCGCTGGCGCTGCCCCCCGGACAAAGCCACGCCGCGCTCACCCACACGAGTGGCCAACCCGTCTGGAAGTTGGGTAATAAAATCGTCGAGCGCCGACTGTTCCAAAGCACGCGTCAGTTGTCCGGACGCCGCATCGGGCTTTGCGAGCCGGATGTTATCTTCAATTGTGCCATTGAGCAGCCAAGTATCTTGCGCCACCAGAGCAATACGTGAGTACAGCGCATCAAGCGTCAGCAGGCGCAAATCCGTGCCGTCGATCTCGATCGACCCATGAGTCGGATCCCAGAAGCGCATAAGTAGGCTGGCTAAGGTGGTTTTCCCGGCTCCAGAGGGTCCTACAAGGGCAATGGTAGCGCCTGCGTCGACCCTCAGACTAATCTCGTCCAGTGCGCGCTCCTCACGTCCACTATAGGTAAAGCCAAGCCGGTTGAATTGCAGCGGCAGACCACTGGTCTTGAGTTCCGGACATAATGATCCACCGGTAATGCGCAGCGGCTCATCGTGGACGACCCGCAACCGTTGTGCTGAAGCCATCGTATCGGCCAACTGACGTCCGACCTGGGCGATTTCGGATATCGGTAAAAACGCCGCCGTGGACAGCAAAATCAACAAAGGCAAAAACTCGGCTGCCAAATACCCTTGCATAACCAGCCATGCGCCCATAACAGCCACCGACAAACCTCCCAGGCCCGTTGCGATTTCCAGCAACACCGTTTGACGCGACAAATCACCCAACAGCTTCAGGCGCAAAGCCTGATACTTGCGCACTGTGCTCAGAAACGACCCGCGACGCCGTTCTGTCGCCGCAAACGCCACCAGGTCGGACAGACCCTGAATCGTTTCAGTCAAATGCGCGTTAACCTCACCCAGCGCTTGGCGAGCCTCGCTTCCAAGATGATCGATGCGCTTGCGCCCGGCCAGAGGCGACCAAGCGGCCCACAGCAGGAACGGCAGCAAGGCAAACACCAAAGGCCAGGCCGTCAACCCCAGCGTCAGGACCACCACGGCAGGCACCAACACGGCCACAAAGGCAGGCGCCACCGTATGGGCAAAAAAGTATTCGATGGTTTCTACATCTTGCGTCGCCAGCCCAAGCAGATCGCCCGACCGCCGCTCAAGCAGATAGGCCGGAGCCAATGTTTCAAGTTTGTCATACAGCGCAATACGCAACTCGGCCAGCAACTGATAGGCGATCGAATGTGCCAGCCAAGATTCAATCCAGTGCAATACACCTGCGGCAATGGCCGAAGCAAAGAGCGCGATCAACAGATCGCCGAAGGGCTCGCCATTTTTTAAACGAACAACGACTAGCGCGCTCAGCACCGAAACCCCGATAAACGCGGCCACGCGGCCTACACCACTGGCAACCACCACGGCAAATGAACGCCTCCACGGCTTAATAATCTCTCGCAGCGTCGCAAATGCCCGGCCCATACCGACCTGACTCGCATCGGCACCCAGCTCACGCAGCGCAGGCCCGTCTTTGCGTGCAGCGCCGCCGCGATCGGCGAGCGGCTCGCCCGCATGGCCCGATCCACGACCCATCGCTTGCGCCTGTGCGCCCATCAGCCGACGATACATGCCATTGCGGGCAAGCAGTTCGCCATGCGTGCCGCTTTCTGTAATGTGCCCTTCGTGCAGAACCAGAATATGGTCGGCTCCGATGACACTCGACAACCGATGGGCCAGCACCAGAGTCGTGCGACCCTGACTGAGCCGGTCCAGGGCCTGCTGAATATCCGCTTCGTTCTCGGCATCGACAGACGAAAGGGCCTCATCCAGAATAAGGACTGGCGCATCGCGCACCAAAGCTCGGGCAATGGCCAACCGCTGCCGTTGGCCACCCGATAACTGGGCACCACGCTCGCCCAGCACGGTCTGATAACCCTGCGGCAACTCCATAATGAAGTCATGTGCGTTCGCCCAGCGGGCGGCGGCCACCATCTGGTCTGGTGTGGCATCGGAACGGCCCAGCAAAAGGTTTTCTTCAACCGTGCCGTGAAACAGCATACTGTCTTGTGCAACCAAGGCAACTTGTCGACGCAGAGCCTTGAGGTCGTACTCTCGTAAATCAACACCGCCCAGCTTGACCGACCCCGCCTGCAAGTTATGTAGCCTTAAAAGCAACCTGGCCACCGTCGACTTGCCCGACCCACTCGGACCAACGATAGCCACGCGCTGCCCCGGTTCGACGACAAAACTCAAACCGGTATGCACGGCGCCGCGCCCTCCTCGATACGAAAAGGACACCTTGTCAAATTCGATCCCCAAGCCGCCTGTGACCCTAGTTGGGAATTGAGCGCCCCCAACGCCATCGACCTTGGGCGCATCGCTGACGCTGTCGAGCAAGGCGCGCACGCTTTGAGCTGCTGACTGTCCCACCATCCCTTGATGCAGTACCGCACGCAGATCACGCAGGGGACGGAATATCTCCGTCCCCGCCATTAAAACCACCAACAACGCGGCCAGTGTCATTTCGCCATCGGCGACCCGCCACGCACCCAGCGATAAGGCAGCCGCCGCGCCCACCGTAATTCCAATATCGGTAATCAAACGGCTTGACACCTCTTTGCCCAGAACCTTGAACGTATTGTCGGACAAGCTGCGAGCGCGCTCGGCCAGCCGCTTGCCCCAGACTCGGCTTTGCCCAAAGGATTTCAGCGTAGGCAAACCTTGTATTGCGTCCAGAAACTCTTCGCCGAACATCTTGAACGATTTTTGCCGTGCCTGCGATGCCAATTGATGGCTGCGATGAAACAACAGAGGCAGAACCAGCGTGGCCAAGGCCGCGCACAGCAAAACCAGAGCCACCGGCCAATCCCACCAGGCAATGAACAGGAAAATAATGACGGGTGCGCAAGCCGCAATAAATAGCTGAGGGATATAACGGCCGAAGAAAGTCTGTAGCTGCTCGACTCCGTCGACCACGGCCAGCATGACCCCGCCTGTACGTTCGTTGCCAAACCAGGCCGGCCCCAGTTCAACGATCTTGTCGTATAGGCGTGCCCGCAAGGCCTCCTGGATACGCGCCGCATTGCGATCGCAAAGGCAGTTCAACGCGTGTTCGAATGCAGCACGCAACACCACCACCACAGCCACACCGGCTAGCGGCTGCAACAGCTCGTCCACGGGAGCGCTGGCAAACATGCGCGCCAGGAACTGCCCGAGAAAGGCGAAGCGGGCAATGCCAGTGCCCAGAGCGAGCAAACCGAGCATGGCGCAGATAAAAAAACGCCATCGTATGCCGCGGGTCAAGGCCCATAATTGGGAATCGAAATACATGGCGGCGGCATCTTTTTTTGGTGGGTGGTCAACTATTACGTGGGATGACAGGCACAAGGCCTGTCGCTACAAACAAATAATGGGTGGATTTTGTAGCGGCAGCCTTTATGGCTGCCATCATCGTATCGGGCAATCCCTACTCACCTGCCGCCAGATCAAACAGGCTGGTGGCTTCAACCTCCAGCACCTGCTCGTCGCGCTGATTGAATAAGCACCAAGTCCAGCGCATGATACCCAGATCATCGCGACTGGACGAAATGCGCACAGAATCGATTGTCGCCTCCAGCCTGAGCGCATCGCCCGGACGCACCGGCAGAAGCCAGCGCAAGCGCTCCAGACCCGGAGATCCAAAAGACTCGGAGTCTTGCAGAACCGCGTCGACGGCCATCCGCATGGCAATGCTGCAGGTTAGCCAGCCACTGGCAATCAACCCCTCCCAGCGCCCACCCTGCGCCCGTTCAACGTCGGTATGAAACCACTGCGGATCATACGCCTTGGCAAAACTTAGCATTTCATCCTGAGTTACGATTTTGGCGGGATGCTTGATCACCATCCCGGCATGGAGTTCATTAAATTTCATGATAAAACCCGTAAGAGGACTTAAGACGGACCTTTGAGTGTAACTTGTATGGCTTGCCTACCTAGGCGACAAGATTATTTTTCGCATAAGACACATCAAAAGAAACCGGCAGCGGTATGCCGTTTTTTACCGCTATGATTTCCGCCATGACGCTCACCGCGATTTCTGACGGACTCTTGCTACCTATATATATACCAATAGGGCCACGCAACTGAGCCACAGTTTCGGGAGTCTGCTCTAGATACTCAATCATCCGTGCTCGGCGAGCCTCGTTATTGCGCCGCGAACCAATGGCGCCCACATAGAAAGCCTCACTTTGCAGCGCCTCGATCAATGCCAGATCGTCCAATTTCGGATCATGGGTTAAGGCCACGACACAACTGCGCCGATCTGGCTTAAACGCCAGCACCACATCATCGGGCATCGCGGCCACCAATTTGGCACCACTGACCGACCATAGCCGCCTATATTCTTCACGTGGATCGCAAACGGTGACGGAAAACCCATTAAACAGAGCCATTGTGGCAAGATATTCCGTTAACTGGCCCGCGCCAATGACCAGCATGCGATATCCTGGGCCGAACGTACTCACAAGTTCTGTAGAACTCAGACTCAAGGACTCGGGCGCAAGCGTTCTGGCCTGGCGCACCGCACCATTGCAGAGTTGCACCGTACGTTGCACCAAATGGCCTTTCTCAAGCTCCGCCACCAACTCTCCCAACAATGCTGCATCGGGGTTGTATTCCAGCAGCAGCTCCAATGTGCCGCCACAAGGCAAGCCGAAGCGATGCGCCTCGTCAGCAGTAACGCCATACTTCACAAAATTGGGCACGCCGGCTTGCATCAAAGCCGCCCCGTTTTCTTGCGTGTACCGGTAAATTAAATCATCCTCAATGCACCCGCCCGAAACCGAACCCATGACTGTGCCATCATCACAAAGTGCCATGACCGAACCCACTGGTCGAGGCGACGAACCCCAAGTACGAACCACTGTTGCCAGCAGAGCCTTCTTGGCATTTCGGCGCCAGCCATGCAACGCACGCAACACCATCATGTCCAGATTTTCCATGTACTCTTTCCCCTTGAGATGCGAGCGTATGCGCAATAGCCCGTCCGCCAGGAGCTTAATATGTGCAGCTAGCGAACCTTATAATATACTTACCCCACCAGGGTCGCGTGTCCCAGTCGTCTGATCTTTTCATACATTATCGGGTTTTAGCCCTTCCGTTTTATTCAATACGCTTAGACGCGTCTACTGCATGTCAGCTTCCCGCACGATCCAGAATCACTTTGCAGATCTGCTGATCCGCGACAAGGCAATACAACTCGAATATCAATGGATTGCGCCCGATCTCGATGGCAGGCCGCTAATTGTATTTCTGCACGAAGGGCTGGGCTCGGTCGCCTTATGGAAAAATTGGCCCGAGCAATTGTGCCGCGCGGTCAATTGCCGCGGGTTGGTTTTTTCTCGATACGGCTATGGCCAAAGTACGCAAAGGTCGGCGGATGAGAAATATTCAACCTCTTACCTGCATGACGAAGCCCGTCTCGTTCTACCCGCCCTATTCAAGCGCCTGCATATCAACACGGACAAAACGCCTCCTATCTTGTTCGGTCATAGCGACGGCGCCACCATCGCACTGCTATTTGCCGCCATGTACCCGCAAGCCGCGCAGGCCATCATTGTCGCTGCGCCTCATATTTTTGTTGAGGATGTCACTATTGCGAACATCCGGATTGCGCGCGAGGCGTATCTAAACACCGACCTACCCACCAGACTGCAACGTTATCACCGTGATCCAGATTCGGCATTTTGGGGATGGAACGATATCTGGCTAAGCCCGGAATTCCGGTCCTGGAACATCGAAAGCTGCCTAAGCCAAATTCGTTGCCCCATCCTCGCCATACAAGGCGTGAACGACGAATACGCAACACTCGAACAGATTCACGGCATCAAGCGCCATGCGCCGCAAGCCGAACTATGCATTATTCCCGACTGCGCGCACTCGCCACACAACGATCAACCCGAAAAGGTAATTAAGGCAACAGGTGATTTCATCCGATCCCTGCGCTAAGTCGAGGCCCGTGCCCACACCACAACGCCACCACACCACCACGCCACAACGCCAGCAGCGTCGGCGGTCCGGGTGAGGCGGGCAAGCTTCGAGTCCGCCGCGTTCAGGGCTGGAGGCGGGGAGGCAAGGTCGCAACTGTTTGAGCGCCACGGGGCGCACAGCATGCTGTGCGCGGCGCGAGTTTTGCGACCGCCCCGCATCCAGCCCTGAACGCGGGCAGTCCTGGCAAAGCCAGGACCGGACGAGGCGAGCGCCGCCCCACCCGGGCCGCCGGCGCTGCGACTCAAAAACGCAACTCCAACGTCAGCATCCACCACACATCCAAAACCAAGAACCTATTCGAACGCCGCCGCCGCCCGTCCAATCCGGTCATTCACCGCCTGCCAGGCGCCACTGCTCGGCGGCCGCTCCAGCAATATCCGCGCATAGCCGCCCTCATCCAGACGCCGCAACAAGGCATACAAATCTCGCGCGTAGACATCGGGATCGAACGAAGCCAAATGCCAGTTCACATGCGAATAAGCCGCATGTTCAGGAATCTGGAATACCACCGCAGCCACTTTTCCCTCATGCTTTCCAAGATGTTCCAACTGCCGCAACAAAGCCTCACCCGACAGTAATTGCAAAGGAGTCCGCGGCGCGTAATGCGCCTTCAAAGAGCCCGACACGCGTGGCGCAGCCGCATCGGGACGGCTAGGCTCTAGCCCCAGTACAGCAGCAATCTGCGCAGAAGAAATATGCCCAGGGCGCAATAACACAGGCCCTATGCCTTGATCCAGCCGCGACACATCCACTATCGTCGATTCAATACCCACCTCGGACGGCCCGCCTTCCAGCACAAGCAGTTCAGCTTCGCCCAACTCGGCAAACTCCGCGAGCACATGGGAAGCCCGCGTAGGTGACACTTGCCCAAACTTGTTGGCCGAAGGCCCCGCCACACCACCCTGCCCATTGGGTTTTAACGCGGCAAACTCGCGCAACAACGCCTGGGCAACCGGATGCGAAGGGCATCGCAAACCCACGCTGTCCTGGCCACCGCTCACCGCGGCTGGCACATGGTCTGCCCGAGGCAATATTAACGTCAAAGGTCCCGGCCAAAAAGCCTGTATCAGCCTGCTTGCCTGGTCCGGCACCGACCTGGCCCAATAACCCAGATCGGCCTCGGGCGATACGTGAACGATAACCGGATGGTTGGATGGACGTCCCTTGGCCGCATAAATCCGTGCAATCGCATCCGGATTTTCAGCATCGCATCCAAGGCCATAAACCGTCTCCGTCGGAAAGGCGACCATGCCGCCATCGGCCAAGCGGCGAGCAGCCAAACGCAACCCCTGGGCCATATCCGGAAGGCTCGCGCGGTTCATTGTAAAAACGGAATATGAAGCACGCCCGCTACCGCTGCCGCCGCATCGCTGGCTGCCGAAAGCGTCGGGGCCACCACGTTGATGTGGCCCATTTTCCGGCCACGCCGGGCCTCTTTCTTGCCGTATAAATGTAATTTGGCATTAGGCGTGCGTAATACCCCAGGCCAGTCGGGCTCGCGCTTTTCTCCCGTGGCGGGGTCAAACCAGACATCGCCCAGAATGTTCAACATCAAAGAAGGGCACAGACTGTCGGTACTGCCCAGCGGCAAGCCGGCCATCACTCGAACCTGTTGCTCGAACTGGCTAGTAATGCAGGCATCCATCGTGTAGTGGCCACTGTTGTGCGGACGCGGCGCTATCTCGTTGGCCATCAAAGTGCCATCCTGTAAGATAAAAAACTCTACGCACAACACACCGTAATAGCCCAAGCCTTGCGCAATACGCAGCGTCGCCTGCCTGGCCTGCTGGTGCAAGGCAGCTTCAGCAGCTGAAAACTCAGTCGCCACGGTCGACACCGCCAGAATGCCATCATGATGCTCATTTCTGGCACAAGGGTAGCTTACCGCCTGGTCATCGAATCCGCGCGCCAGCACTACCGAAAATTCGGACTCAAGAGGCATCAAGGCCTCCAGCACACAGGCAGCCTGGCCAAGAGACTCAAATGCTTGCATTGCCTGCTCGCGGTTGACCACACGCGCCTGTCCCTTGCCGTCATAACCAAAACGAGCCGCTTTGAGTATGCCGGGAAACAAGGTCGAAGGCGCCCGCGCAATATCGTCAGCGTCATGTATGGCCGCATAAGGCGCCAGCGGCACGTTCATTTTGTGGATAAACGCTTTCTCCAGAATACGGTCTTGCACGACGGCCACGGCTTCGGCCGACGGGCTGACCCGCGAATGCGCAGCGAGCTTTCGCAGGCTTAGCGCCGGCACATTCTCGAACTCGGTGGAAATTGCGGCGCAACGCTCGGACAAACGGGCCAGGCCCGCTTCGTCGTCGTAGGCTGTCTGAATATGCAGATCGGCCACTGCGCCCGCCGGACACAGGCCAACGGGGTCGAGCACCGCTACCTTGTAGCCCATGCTTTGCGCCGCCTGACAAAACATGCGCCCCAACTGCCCTCCGCCGATCATACCCAACCAGTTTCCCGGCACTATCGGTGAAACAAGAGGAACCGCATTCGTCGCCATAATCTGAAAATAAAAGAAGTGAAATTAAAAAGGCCGGCCGCGCCGAAGCCGGCTTATGCGCTGCAGTCTGAAACAGACCGCGAGAGGCTATCTATACTACATGGTTACATGCGGGGGCACCGCCATCGCTTGCGCTGCCTCGGTTTGGCGCGTGCGGAATTCCTGCAATTTCCTGCGCAAGCCGACATCGGTCGTGGCCAGACACGCAACCGCGTGCAAGGCTGCGTTGGCGGCTCCGGCCTCGCCGATAGCAAAGGTGGCAACCGGGATACCTCGGGGCATCTGCACGATGGACAGCAGAGAGTCCTGGCCTTGGAGATACTTCGACGGAATGGGTACTCCAAATACCGGAACTAGCGTCAGGGCGGCCATCATGCCTGGCAAGTGCGCCGCACCTCCGGCTCCAGCGATAATCGCGCGCAAGCCACGCTCGGTTGCCTGAGCGCCGTACTCGACCATTTGATGCGGCATGCGGTGCGCCGAAACAACGTGTACCTCGTGCGACACGCCAAACTCTTCCAGCACGGCCACTGTGTGTTTCATGATATCCCAATCACTGGATGAGCCCATGATGACACCGATCAGCGGGCTGCCGGATTCCGCCTGTGTCGAAGAATCCAAAGTAAATTCGGTCATAAAAACCTCTGCCTAAGTTGTCAGCCGCGTCATGGCTTCGCGATATTTCGCCGCCGTCTTTTCCAGCACGCTGGCTGGCAGGCGCGGAGCCGGCGGAGTTTTATCCCATACCTGGGTCTCGAGCCAATCGCGCACAAACTGCTTGTCAAATGACGGCGGACTGATACCCGGCCGGTACTGTGCAGCAGGCCAAAAACGTGACGAATCTGGCGTAAGTACCTCATCCATCAGATGTAACTGGTCTTGTGCGTCGAGTCCGAATTCGAACTTGGTGTCGGCAATAATAATGCCTTTGCCAGCAGCGAACTCGGCCGCTTCAGAATACAGTTCAAGGGTCACATCGCGAATTTTTTCCGCCATGGGCAAGCCCACTTGGCCGACCACAAAGTCAAAATCGACATTTTCGTCGTGTGTGCCAAATGCGGCTTTGGCCGCGGGCGTGAATAACGGTGCAGGAAGCTTGCCGGCCTGTTGCAAGCCCGCAGGCAGCGCAATACCGCAGATCGACCCGTGCGCCAGATAGTCTTTCCAGCCTGAGCCGATTAGATAACCTCGGGCAACAGCCTCGACCAATATGGGTTTGAGCCGCTTGACGACCATGGCGCGTCCGTGCACCTGATCACGCTCGTCGGCGGCGACCACGTCTTCGGGCGCAATGCCGGTCACATGCGTGGGCAACACATGGCCTAATTTTTTCAGCCAGAACTCGGTCAGGCTGGTTAGCACCTGGCCTTTGCCCGGAATGGGGTCATCCAGAATAACGTCGAACGCCGAGATCCGGTCACTGGCGACAATTAATAGCTTATCGTCACCCACCGCATACATATCGCGCACCTTGCCGCGCGCCAGCAAAGGCAACGATTTAATAGTCGATTGATGAAGTGCCTGCACCACGATCCGTCCTTAGAACAAAAAAATACCACGCGCCAGGCTTGCGCCCGACGCCACCGATGATGTCGTGGCAGCCCTTGTGGCTGCCAAATAACAAGAAAATGCTCCGGCCCGGCTCTGCATCTGCAAAGAATACATTTCCGCGGCCAGAGGCATTACTGGACTTTCTGCGCCAACTGGCCCGACGCGTACTGCTGCGCGATCTGCGACAGGGGTATGGGCTTGATCTGGCTGGCATGGCCGGCCGTGCCAAATTGTTCGTAGCGCTGCTTGCACACTTTCTTTGCCGCCTGACGCGCCGGCTTGAGGTAATCGCGCGGATCGAACTTCCCCGGATTTTCCGCCATGAAACGCCGGATCGCACCTGTCATGGCCAAACGAATATCCGTATCAATATTGACCTTGCGCACGCCAAACTTGATGGCCTCTTGAATTTCTTCAACTGGCACGCCGTAAGTTTCTTTCATATCGCCGCCAAACTCGCGGATTTCAGCCAGCAGATCTTGGGGCACACTAGAACTACCGTGCATGACCAGATGCGTATTGGGCAGGCGGCGGTGGATGTCCTTGATGCGCGAAATCGATAAGATGTCGCCGGTCGGCTTGCGTGTGAATTTGTACGCACCATGGCTAGTGCCGATGGCGATGGCCAGCGCATCGATTTGCGTGTGACGCACGAAATCGGCGGCCTGTTCGGGATCGGTCAGCAATTGGTCCATAGTCATCGAGCCTTCGGCGCCGTGACCGTCTTCTTTGTCACCCTTCATGGTTTCCAAAGATCCCAGGCAACCCAGCTCGCCTTCGACGGTAACCCCCACCTTGTGGGCCATTTCGACCACACGACGGGTCACGTCCTGGTTGTATTCGTAATCGGCAATCGTTTTGCCGTCTTCTTTCAAGGATCCGTCCATCATCACGCTTGAAAAGCCCAGTTCAATTGCCCCCTTGCATATGGCGGGCGATTGGCCATGGTCTTGATGCATGACCACCGGAATGTGTGGGTAAGACTCGACCGCCGCCTGAATCAGGTATTTCAGAAACCCTTCGCCGGCGTATTTGCGGGCACCGGCCGAGGCCTGCATGATGACCGGACTGTTGGTTTCGTCGGCCGCTTCCATAATTGCTTGAACCTGCTCCAGGTTATTGACGTTGAACGCGGGGATGCCATAGCCGTTTTCGGCGGCATGATCGAGCAATTGACGCATGGAAACTAGGGCCATAGCGGGATCTCCTGAATACAAGATGAATAGGGAATAGCCGTTATTTTAAGGGGGAACACGATAAATTGCTTAACGCCCGGCAACGCATCATTGGGAAAGGAAAACTCGCCACTTGCGCCGCTCACTCTGACGCGAACCTATTTCGTCAAGACTTGTTACTGGCACGAATCGCCGACTTCGGACGAAACGCTCGAAGGACCTGCTCGCGTGTCTCGATGTAGGGGCCGCCGATCAGGTCGATGCAATACGGCACTGCCGCAAAAATGCCGGCGGCCAGAGTGTTCCCCTGAGCATCTTTCAAACCCTCGAGCGTTTCCCGGATGGCCTTGGGCTGGCCAGGCAGATTAATGATCAAAGCCGCATGTCGTGGCGTTTCACGTATTACAGCCACTTGCCGGGACAAGATCGCCGTGGGCACGAACCGCAGGCTGATCTGGCGCATCTGTTCACCGAAACCGGGCATTTCACGGCTGGCGACAGCCAGAGTGGCTTCGGGCGTGACATCGCGACGGGCCGGGCCCGTACCGCCTGTAGTCAACACCAGATCGCAACCGAGTTCATCGACCAGATGAACCAATGTCGCCGAAATCTGCTGCGCCTCATCGGGAATCAGGCGCGCGGCAAACTGGCAAGAACCGACTACGGCCGCTTCAAGCCAGGCCTGCAAGGCGGGAATACCCTGATCTTCATATACGCCGCTGGAGGCTCGATCGGAAACGGAAACCAGACCCACCAGCAGTTCGTCGGGGTGGTTGCGTACAAGAGGGTGATGTTCTGACATAGCGTTTTTTTCCGAGTTGGTGTTGCGTAGGGAAGTGGCTGTCGGGGATGCGATATCTGGCAACACAGGCACTTATACGCAGCGACCGCCATCGACTTCAAGACACGCGCCCGTGACGAACGCGGCCTCGTCGGAGGCGAAATACAGCGCCGCGTTGGCAATATCCTGCGGCGTGGAGAAGCGACCCATGGGGATACCCGCCAGGAACTGCTCGCGATTAGCCGGCGTATCGGGCATACCCATAAACTCTTCTAACAGGCCGGTTGCTCCAATAACCGGATTAACGCAATTGACACGTATATTGTCCTTGCCCAGTTCAGCCGCCATGGCCTTGCTGGCCGTAACGACCGCGCCCTTGGTGCTGTTATACCAAACCAGGCCCGGGCGCGGACGAATCGCCGCTGTCGAAGCTATGTTGACGAACGAGCCGCCACCATGCTGGCGGAAGTACGGCACAAAATACTTGGCCGACCAGAAAATGCTTTTGACGTTGACTCGGAAAACTCGCTCAAAGTCTTCCTCGGTGATTTCGAGCAAAGGCTTGTTTTTATGCGTCGTGCCGGCGTTATTAACGACGCAGTGCAAAACACCAAACGCCTTCAATGTTTCGGCCAGCAAGTTGGCGACGCTGGGGCCATCGGTCACGTCCACCGCGCAAAACGACGCCTCGCCACCGGCCTGGCGGATCTGCTCAAGCACGGCCTGACCATGCTCTCTGTGAATATCAGCCACCACGACGCGCGCGCCTTCACGCGCAAAGGTCTGTGCGATGCCTGCGCCGAAACCCGAGCCGGCACCCGTCACAATGGCCACTTTTCCTTCTAAACGCATCTCTGCTCCTTCAAAATATTCTTTAGTGTTTGATCGCAATCGTCTTAACTGTCGTAAACCCGTAAAGTGCCTCAAAACCCTTCTCGCGGCCAAAGCCCGATTGCCCTGTGCCACCAAAAGGCAGCTCTACCCCGCCGCCCGCACCGTAATTGTTTACAAATACCTGCCCGGCGCGCACATGCCGCGCCATGCGCATCTGGCGCGCGCCGTTCTGGGTCCAGACACCTGCCACCAACCCAAACGGCGTACTGTTGGCCAGACGCAGCGCATCAGCCTCGTGATCGAACGCAATGGCCGCCAGCACGGGTCCGAAGATTTCCTCCTGAGCCAGGCGGTGCCCGGGAGGCACGTGGCTAAGCAATACCGGAGGCTGGTAAAAGCCGGTGGCAGGTGCGGATGTTTCCAGCGTGCCGCGCGCCGCCACCGTTATGGCAGCCTCATCGGCTTCGGCCAAAAAACCGCGCACACGCGCCAGCTGCCTGGCGCTGATCAGTGGTCCGCAATCCAGGTTTTCACTGGCCGGTCCGGTACGTGTACAGGCAAACAGCTCTGAGAGACGGTCCATGACCGTCGTGTAAATCGGACGTTGAATAAGCACGCGGCTACCCGCCGAGCAGGTTTGACCGGCGTTCTGCAAAATGGCGTTTAGAAGCACCGGCAAGGCGGTGTCGATATCAGCGTCGGAAAACACAATTTGCGGTGACTTCCCTCCCAGCTCCAGCGTCGCCGGCGCAAAATGGCCAGCGGCGGCCTGCGCCACTTGCTTGCCAGTTTGAGGCGAGCCAGTAAACGAAATATGGTCGACCCCTGGATGGGCCGACAAGGCCGCACCCGCTTCGACACCCAGGCCGGTGCAAATATTCAAAACCCCCGGTGGCAGTCCTACATCGAGCGCAATTTGCGCCAATTCCAACAACGACACGCAGGCATCCTCAGCCGGCTTGACTACACAAGCATTGCCGGCCGCCAAGGCCGCACCCACGCTACGACCAAAAATCTGCAAAGGATAATTCCAAGGGATGATATGGCCCGTCACCCCGTGCGGCTCACGCACCGTCAGCACGGTGAAGTCCTGCGGATATGGGATGGTCGTGCCGTGCAATTTGTCGACCGCACCGCCATAAAATTCGAAATAACGCGCCACGGCCGCCGCATCGGCCCGACCCTGCTTCAAAGGCTTACCAGTGTCCCTGGATTCGACCCGCGCCAAATGTTCCTGACGATCCTGCAAAGCGACGCTCAGGCGCAACAACAGGCGGCTGCGCTCGCTGGGCGCCATTTTTCCCCACACCCCGTTATAAGCGGCTCGCGCCGCCACCACGGCCGCGTCGATATCCGCGGCGCGCGAGCGCGCAATAGTAGAGTATTCCTGCCCATCGGATGGATCCATCACGGCTAACGATTCACCCGTCTGGGCACCCACCCATCGGTTCGCTATGAAATTTTGATACGCCATGGCTTCGCCTCTTTAATTGCCCAGGCGCAAAGCGCCCAACGCTGAATAAGATGCAGCCGTGCAAGTATAGTCCGCAGTCAAATGAGGGCTGTCGCACTAGCCTATGGCGGATGGCAGCCACAAGGTATCTGCAAAGTCTGGTTGTTCAAGTGGAGGCCTCCCGGCTGCCTTTACAACCCCAGATACCGTCAACGCCAGATACAATGACTCACTGCAATAATCACCCACAACGGCCATAAGCTGTCACCCAGGAGAACCATGGCAGGCAAACGCGTTTTACTGGCCGGCGCAGGCGACCTCTGCCAGCGCGCCGCACGTTTATTACTGGCGCAAGGCGACGAAGTATGGGGCTTGCGTCGTCACCCGCCCCCGAACGACGCAGGCGGCATACAGTGGCTGTCAGGAGATCTGACGCAAAAACTCGACATGCTTCCCACCGGCATTACACATATTGTCTATGCCCCTACCCCCAATGCAAGCCACGACAAGCTTGCAGCCGGCGCTCCTTCGCCCGAAACGCGGACTCGTCCCAACGAAGCCGCCTACCGTGCGGTATTTCTTCACGGCCTGCAAAACCTCGTTGCTGTACTGGACAGACAAACACTACAGCGATTCCTGTTTATTTCGTCCGGTGCCGTCTACGGCGCCTGCGGCGACGTATGGGTCGACGAAGCGACTGCGCCCAATCCCGACCACTTCAACGGACAAGTATTGCTCGAGGCAGAGCAATGGCTGGCCGCCGAACTGGCCAATGCCACCTGTTTGCGGCTGGCAGGACTATATGGACCTGGCCGACTGGCCTTACTTGAACGCCTGAAAGAGGGACGCGCACTCGTACCACGACACACCATTCATTGGGCGAATCGCTTCCACATCGACGACGCAGCCCGTGCCGCCGTACACCTGTTAGGGCTCGATCAGCCCGAAGCCTGTTATATCGGCGCGGATAACCACCCCCACAGAATCGATGAACTCTACGATACGTTGGCCGCCATGCTCAATGTGGACCTGCCCCCCGCCGCCGCCCCATCCAACAAACCGGGCAACAAACGCCTGTGCAACGCACGCCTTAGAGCCAGTGGGTTCGAACCCGCATGGCCCGACGCCATCGAAGGCTATCGGGTCCTGATTGGCGGAGCACGGTGATGCCGCATCCAGCGGCGAGGGCAGCCACAAGAGCAACCTCTACAACAACGGACCAAGCTGGCCTTTGGCCCTCTGCTCGAGAATTTCAACAGCCGACAGAGTCTTCCCCTCGAGGAACTCCAAGAATGCACCGCCCCCGGTAGAAATGTAATCCACCTTGTCAGCGATATGAAACTTGGCAATGGCCGCCAGCGTATCCCCGCCTCCGGCAATTGAAAACGCCGCCGAATCAGCTACCGCCTGAGCCACGCCTTGAGTCCCTTTTGCAAAGGCCTCCAGTTCAAAAACACCCACCGGGCCATTCCAGACTATCGTGCCCGCCTTGCTCAAAATAGTCGCCAGATGCTTCGTCGTTTGCGGTCCAATATCCAGAATCATATCGTCGTCAGCCACCTGATCGGCCGCAGTGACAGTGCCGCGGGCCTCCGGGCCAAAAGACTTCGCACACACCACATCCACTGGGATAGGTACCGCCGCGCCGCGCTTTTTCATCAGTTCAATTACCGCGAGAGCCTGCCCAACCTGATCGGGCTCGACCAACGACTTGCCCACATTCAAACCCGCCGCCAGCATAAACGTATTGGCAATACCTCCACCCACCACCAACTGATCCACCTTGTTGGCCAGCGACAGCAAGATCGACACTTTAGAGGACACCTTCGAGCCGCCCACAATCGCCACCAGCGGGCGTCGCGGATTTTCCAGCGCGCGTCCCAACGCAAGCAGTTCGGCTTGCAACAAGGGGCCAGCGCACACTATCGGCGCAAATCGCACCATGCCATGCGTCGTGGCTTCGGCGCGATGGGCCGTGCCAAAGGCATCGTTGACGTACACATCGCAAAGCGCCGCCATCTTTCTGGACAACGCCTCATCGTTTTTTTTCTCGCCCACATTGCAACGGCAATTCTCAAGCAGCACAAGCTGTCCGGGTTCAAGCCGCACACCATCCACCCAGTCTTGTATTAATAAAACAGGGGTTTCCAACAATTTTGACAGACGCGTAGCCACTGGCGCGAGCGTATCGAATGCGCCCACCGTTCCCTCTTTTGGGCGCCCCAGGTGCGAGGTCACCATGACCGATGCGCCCGCACCAAGCGCCATGCGTATCGCGGGCAACGAAGCCCGTATGCGCGTGTCCTCAGTGATTTCACCTGACGCATCCAGCGGCACATTCAAATCCGAGCGAATAAATACACGCTTGCCTGAGAGCGCGCCAGATTGAGCTAAGGAAGCAAGCGTTGTAACGATAGCCATGGAAAATACCCAAAAAAAAGCAGATACGGCAAGGGCGGGTCACCCCGCCCCAAGCATTGAACGCGATGATCAGCGCTTACCTATTTAGCCAACATCAGCGCCACAGTGGTATCAAGCATGCGGTTGGAGAAACCCCATTCGTTGTCGTACCAGGAAGCCACCTTGACCAACGTGCCCGACACCTTGGTCAATGCCGAATCCACCGTGCTGGAAGCTGGGTTATGGTTGAAGTCGACTGAGACCAGCGGTACTGTGGTGTATTCCAGTATGCCTTTGAGCGGGCCACTTTCGGATGCTGCCTTCAAAATACCATTGACTTCTTCAACCGTGGTTGTGCGTGGTGCTACAAACGTCAAATCAACGATCGATACATTAATGGTGGGAACGCGGATCGCGTAGCCATCGAGCTTGCCGTTCAGTTCGGGCAAAACTAGTCCCACCGCAGCGGCAGCACCCGTCTTGGTCGGGATCATGCTCATGGTGGCCGACCGCGCACGGCGCAGATCCTCGTGATACACATCGCTCAGAACCTGATCATTGGTATAAGAATGCACGGTCGTCATCAGGCCGTTGACTATCCCCAACTTGTTATGCAAGGGCTGCACCAGCGGCGCCAGACAGTTGGTGGTGCAAGACGCATTAGAAATAACCGTATCGCTGGCCTTCAACACGCCATGATTCACGCCATACACAATGGTCGCATCCACATCCTTGCCGCCCGGAGCCGAAATAATGACTTTCTTCGCACCGCCTCGGAGATGGGCGCTGGCTTTTTCTTTAGTGGCAAAAAAACCGGTGCACTCCAGCACCACATCTACGCCCATCTCCCCCCAGGGCAGTGCCGCAGGATCGCGATTGGCCAAGACTCGAATCCGGTCTCCATTGACGACCATATAGTCGCCATCGACCGTCACCGTGCCTGGGAACTTGCCGTGAGCCGAATCGTATTGAGTCAGATGGGCGTTGATTTTAGGCGCACCCAAATCGTTGATGGCCACGATTTCGATATCGTGCTTCTTCCCGTCTTCGTAATGAGCACGCAATATATTGCGGCCTATGCGCCCGTACCCGTTGATCGCCACGCGAATCGTCATTATTACTCTCCTGTTTTATAAAACCTGTTCCACCGCCGCAGCCACGTGCTCGACAGTCAGCTCGAAATGCTTGAACAATACCCCCGCTGGCGCCGATTCACCAAAGGTATCCAGTCCTACCACTGCACCGTCCAGACCTACATACTTATACCAGCCTGCGGTCACGCCGGCTTCAACCGCGACTCGCGGCAAACCCTTGGGCAATACAGCACTACGCCATGCGGCATCCTGCGCATCAAACACCTCGGTGCAAGGCATGGACACCACACGAACCGGCACGCCGCGAGCCGCCAACTGCTCTTGGGCCCCTAGCGCCAGCCCCACTTCGGAGCCCGTAGCGATAATAATGGCCCGCGGTTTGACGGCATCGCGCAACACGTAAGCACCTCGGGCAACAGCGGCCATGGTTTGCGCATCACGCTCTACAAACGGCAAATTCTGGCGAGAAAGCAGCAAAGCGCTAGGGCCACCCTCGCGCACCTTCAGGCCCACGCTGGCCGGACGCTGAATGGCAGCCATCCAGGCCAACGCTGTCTCGGTCGTGTCGCAAGGGCGCCAAACATGCAAGTTGGGAATCAAGCGCAGGCTCGCCGCATGCTCCACCGACTGATGGGTGGGGCCGTCTTCGCCCAAGCCAATCGAGTCATGCGTAAAGACATGCACCACGCGCTGCTTCATAAGCGCAGCCATGCGTAGAGCATTGCGCGAATAATCTGAAAAAGTCAGGAACGTGCCTCCAAAGGGCAGATACCCTCCATGCAGCGCTACCCCGTTCATGATGGCCGCCATCCCGAACTCGCGCACGCCATAATTGATGTGGCGGCCAAACTGCAGGCCCTGCGCAGTAGCCCGGACCGGCGTCACCCCTTTCCAGTCGGTATAGTTCGATCCGGTCAAGTCGGCCGACCCGCCCAACAGTTCGGGCAACAGTTCGGCAAACGCAGTAATGGCCAACTGCGAAGCCTTGCGGCTGGCCACCGTCTCGGCGCGGGCAGCGGTCGCCTCGATAAACGCCTGAGCCTGCTCGGCAAAGCCGGCCGGCAAATCGCCGGCCAGACGACGCTGCAGCTCGGACGCCTCGGCCGGATATGCCAGGGCATAAGCGTCGAAACGCTGCTGCCAGCCAGCCTGCAGCGCCTGCCCACGAGGCTTGCCATCCCAATCCTGGTAAATATCGGCCGGGATTTCAAATGGCGCATGCGGCCAGTTCAGCGCCACGCGCGCTGCGGCAATTTCATCTTCGCCCAAGGGGGAACCATGCACTTTCTCGGTGCCGCCCATGTTCGGCGCACCCTTGCCTATGACCGTACGGCAGCAAACCAGGGTGGGCCCCCGGCCTTCGGCCGCAAACTGTCTGGCCTGAACTATCGCGGCGTCAAGGGCCGCGGCATCGTGGCCGTCGACATGGCGCAACACATTCCAGCCATAGCTCTCGAAACGCCCGGGAGTATCGTCAGCAAACCAGTCTTTAACCTTGCCGTCGATGGAAATACCGTTATCGTCATAAAAAACGATCAATTTGGACAACTTAAGCGTGCCTGCCAACGAACTGGCCTCGTGGGAAACCCCCTCCATAAGGCAGCCGTCGCCGACGAAAGCATAGGTGCAATGATCGATCACCGCATGGCCCGGACGATTGAATTCTTGCGCCAGCAAGGCCTCGGCCAAGGCCATCCCTACAGCATTACTCAAGCCCTGGCCCAGAGGCCCGGTCGTCGTCTCAACCCCTTGCGTGACGCCCACTTCGGGATGGCCAGGCGTGCGGGAATGCAACTGCCGGAAATTTTTCAGCTCCTCGATGGGCAAATCGTAGCCGCTCAGATGCAACAAGGCATAAAGCAACATCGACCCGTGACCATTGGACAATACGAAGCGATCGCGATCCGCCCAAGTCGAATCGGCAGGGTTATGACGCATGTGACGCGTCCACAACACTGTAGCAATATCAGCCATGCCCATAGGCGCCCCCGGGTGACCCGAGTTGGCTTGTTGAACTGCATCCATGGCCAGTGCGCGGATAGCATTGGCCATGGATGAATCTTGGGCAGACAATACGCTCATTAAAGACTCACAGAAGAGGCGCGCAAGCAGTCAAAGCCGCAGCGCAGCCGCGCGATATACAAAGCTTTAGATTTTACCACCGGCTGCGATCCCGCATATCAGCGGAGCCATACCAGACGCCAGGCGCGAAAATGGCCGCCACATGGGCGGCCACCACCAACCTATCCGCCGTTCATGCAGGGACCGTGCAGCCCCCCTGGCCTCATACAAAGTCTTACTGCTCGCGTTAATATTCATTATGATCATTCCCCGCTTCTACTGCCCCCGCCCTCTCGAGGCGCACCAACACATCGAGCTGCCCGAACAGGTCGCGCACCACGCAATGCGCGTCCTGCGGCTTGGCGCCGACGCAGAAATCGTACTCTTTGACGGCCAAGGCGGCGAATATCCGGCCAACCTGCAAATCGAGGGAAAAAAAGGCTACGCTCAGCTAGGCGCACTACGTCCAATCGACCGCGAATTGCCGGGCGTGATCACGCTTGCCCAAGGCATCCCATCGGGCGACAAAATGGACTGGGTCGTCGAAAAAGCCGTCGAACTGGGCGCCCAGCGGCTCATCCCCATCGCTGCGCAACGCAGCGTCCTGCAATTGAGCGGCGAACGACTGGAAAAGCGCTTGCGCCGCTGGGCAGGCATCGCACAAGCCGCCAGCGAACAATGCGGGCGCAACCGCCTCATGGCCATCGAGGCACCCCTGTCACTGCAGGCGTGCCTCGAGCAAACCGATGCCTCTACGCAAGTTCTGTTCTGCGACCCCGACGCAACTCAGACGCTGGCGCAAGCACTCCATGCCGACAATCAATCGCTGACCCTCTTGGTCGGACCCGAGGGCGGATGGTCAGAAGAAGAACAGGCCTTGGCCGCGCGCCACACCCTGGGTGCCGTGCAATTTGGCAAGCGCATTTTTCGGACCGAAACCGCCGGCCTGGCGCTGATCGCCGCCAGTAGCGC